>NZ_MDZC01000078.1 GCF_001816165.1 Hymenobacter glacialis | reverse complement strand
GACCACGAGCGGCTCAGCCAGACCTTGCAGCAGCTGCATTTTGTCGTTTTCGCCTGCATTATGCTCGCCAGGCATACGAATAGTGCATAACAGCCTCTAGTCCTTGAACTTCTTCTTCGGCGGGCCCTGCCCGTCCTCGTTCAGCGGCAGGCGACTGATGCCGTGGCGTTGAAAACAGCGGTGCAGCGCGGAGCGGGACAAGTGCGGAATGGTGGCCTGCAGCGCGTACAGGCAGTCATCAAGGGCCAGGAGCGTGTGCCGACGAAAAGCCACGGCGATGGCTTCTTGCTCGGCGCTGAGCACCGTCGAAACTGGCGCAGGCCCCATGCGTGCATCCAGCACGGTGGGGCGCTTGCGCCACTTGGCCACCGTCTTCGGGTTGATGCTGTAGCGCGTGGCTAAGCCTTGTGGGCTTTCCTGGCTGTGTTGGATAGCGCGCCGTACTGCCGCCGTTGTGCGGGCGCTGCCGTGGAGTACTTGTACCATAGATGCGTGCGAAATTCCAGCCTGGAAAATACACCACCCCTCCTTGGGACTACACATCTTAGCAATAGCCACGGAAATCACCCGTGCGCTTGAAGAAATCGCGTGGCAGAGCGGGGAATATTCTCGTTTTCGGCGCGATACTCACATTAGCAATCCGGCATTTCAGACGCTCTACTCCCGCTGGCTGCACCATGTGCTGGCGGATGGCTTGGTGTGGGTGGGCACCACAGAAGATAAGAAAACAGGAGGTATGCTGGCATTTGAAGCACGCGACCATGAAACGGCCAGCATTGCGTTGTTGGTAGTGGCCCCCACGGTTCGCCGCCAGTACCTGGGGCAATGTCTAGTGTATACGGCTCGGCAGGAAGCGAGGAATCGAGGATGCACCGAACTGCGCGTGGTGACGCAGGGAGCTAACCTATCGGCCCAACGATTTTACGAGCATTGTGGGTTCGGGCTGCTGCACACCGAACGGTATTACCACTTGTGGCTGTGACAAGTACAGACGGCCCACCGGCGGGCGCGTAGCTTTGTCCTGCCATGCACATGCCGATTCCCTTCAACAAGCCGTATTTCTCGGGCGACGAAACCCGCTACATCGAGCAAGCGGTGCGTTCCGGTAAAATCAGCGGCGATGGAATGTTTACGGAGCGGGTGCACCGGTTTTTCGAGCAGGAGCGGGGTTATCAGAAAGTGTTGCTCACCACCTCCTGCACCGATGCGCTGGAAATGGCGGCTCTGCTGCTTGCCATCAAGCCCGGTGATGAAGTCATTATGCCGTTTTTTACGTTCGTGAGTGCTGCCAATGCGTTTGTGCTGCACGGGGCGCACGTCGTATTTGCTGATAGCACGGCCCTCAACCCCAACCTCGACGCCCGCACCCTCGAAAAGCTGGTAACGCCCCGCACTCGCGCCATAGTGCCAGTGCACTATGCGGGCATCGCCTGCGAGATGACTATTATCCTGACCGTTGCTGGCAAGCACGGCCTGGCCGTGGTGGAAGACGCGGCCCACGCCATCGACAGCTACTACCGGGGACAGCCATTGGGCACGCTTGGAGCTTTCTTGTTTCACGAAACCAAGAACATAATCTCGGGTGAAGGCGGCATGCTGGCCATCAACGAAACCCGCTTGGGAGCTCGGGCCGAAGTCATCCGGGAAAAGGGAACCACCCGCTCGGCCTTCTACCGGGGAGAAGTGGATAAGTACGGTTGGGTGGACGTTGGGTCGTCGTTTTTGCCTTCAGAAATCATTGCTGGGTACTTGTGGGCACAAATTGAGCACTTGGCCGATATTCAGGGCCAGCGCCGGGCCATTTGGCAGCGCTACTATGTGGCGTTGGCGCCGTTGCTAAGCTTGGGCATCGCCCTACCCGCGCTGCCTGATTACGCCACCAACAACGGTCATTTGTTCTACCTCGTGTGCCGCAACTTGGACGAGCGCACGGCTCTAATTTTATACCTCAAAGAACGCGGCATTTGGGCAGTATTTCATTACCAGCCTTTGCACAGCAGCGCTTACTACGTGGCCCGTCACGATGGCCGGTCCCTGCCTTGAGCTACCCACTACGCCGATTGCCTCGTGCGCCTGCCATTGTTCTACGAATTGACTGAACCCGACCAGCGCCGCATTACCGATGCCGTCCTAGACTTTTACCATCTCTATTAACCCTGTTATTCGTGCGTATTTTATTTCTTGTTCCGTACCCTCTGGGTCGCGCGCCATCGCAGCGTTTCCGCTTCGAGCAGTACCTCGATGCGCTTAAGGCCCACGGCCATACCTACCAGCTTGCCCCGTTTATATCAGTGGCTACTTGGAACATCCTCTACCAGCCCGGCCATGCTGTCAAAAAAGCCGGAGGAATTCTGGCGGGGTTTGCGCGTCGGTTGTTGTTGCTGTTTTCAGTGCCTGCTTACGATTTCGTTTTTGTGCATCGCGAAGCATCCCCGGTTGGGCCCCCTGTGTTCGAGTGGGTAATTGCCAAAGTGCTAGGCAAGAAAATCATCTACGACTTTGACGATGCCATTTGGCTGGCCAACACCTCAGAAGCCAACAAGGTGGTGGTAGGAGTGAAGTGGCAACAGAAAGTGGCTGACATTTGCAAATGGGCCTACAAAACAAGTTGCGGTAATGCCTATCTGGCCAATTACGCTCGACAGTTCAACCCAAATGCTGTAGTCAACCCAACCACCATCGATACGGTCAACCTGCATAACAAGGTGCGCGACCAAGCAGCTCTTGGCCGACTGGTCATCGGCTGGACGGGTACACACTCCACGATGAAATACTTGGACCAAGTGGTGCCGGTGCTAGCAAAACTGGAGGCGGAGGGCTTGGACTTTGAGTTTCGGGTAATTTCTAATCAACCGCCTGCCTTGTCGCTTCATTCGCTAATATTCCTGCCATGGAGCAAGGATTCCGAAATTGCCGACCTGCTTAGCTTCCACGTAGGGTTAATGCCGCTTGAGGATGACCCATGGGCCAAAGGTAAATGCGCTTTCAAAGCCCTGCAGTACATGGCATTGGGCATCCCAGCGCTGGTGTCGCCAGTGGGTATGAATAGGGAGGTAGTGCAGCACGGGCAGAACGGTTTTGTATGCGCAACGCCCACCGAGTGGGAAGTCAGTTTGCGCCAGCTTCTGCAAGATTCTAGATTGCGGCAACGTCTGGGCACTGCGGCGCGAGCTACCATCGAGCAGCGCTATTCGGTGCGGGCCAATACGCCTAACTTCCTAGCCTTATTTAGTTAAGTCCGAGCCATCTGTGTGGATGAACTTGTAATTAGATGCTTCGTTCGGACCTTTGTCATGGGCATTGCAATGCTTTGCAGGATGTACAAACCACTCAAATAGAAGGGCATGAGGGGGATTTTGTAACGAACTAAGGTGCCAAAGTTACCGCTGGAAATACCTACCGAAATTGCAAAAATCAGGCTGAATACAAAACAGAGTGTGAGCACTGGTACCTGGCTAATGGCGCTAAAGGTCTTTATCAGCCCTACACGCCATAAAATGCGTATGGTTAGGACAAGAAAATACAGGGCTTCCAGGGCTGAAAGGGCCATTGTAGGGTTGCGGGCTTCCCAAAGGAATGGACGAAACAGCGAAACCACTACGGCCTGGGGCGCAAGCTTCACCATACTTCCAATGGTGCCATCCTGCACCCCAATATTGTAACCCGAGCCTTGCTCTTTTGCACTTACCTGCTGTAGATAGTCAGAGGTTAGTTTGCTTTGCGCGCCTATGTTATCCACGTTGAAACGCTCATCCGCAGCAGCCAGTTGGGTGAACGCATACAATGCTACGAATATTCCTACGCCAAGAAAAAGGGGTTTGGAAAGCCACCGAACCGCAGTATTACGAATCTTGCTGGAGTTTTCATTAAATACCCAAAGCAAAGCAGGCGGCATAAAAGCCAACAGGATGTAAATTTTCATGGCGAAAATTATCCCAACCGCACTAGCGCCCGTCAATAAGCAGCGTAGCATATTCCTGCGTTCGATGGCCCCCCTATAGAAGGAATATAACAGCCAGCCCAACGCTCCCAGGCACAAGGAATCCTTGAGCAGCCCAGACCCCCAAAAAAAGACGGAAGGCAGAAAAAATACAGCAGTTGCTAATTCTTTGTAGACCTGTGGTCGGATTTTAGCGAAGGTCATGTACATAACCCACATGCCGCTGAAGGTGATGGCCGCGAACATTAGGGCGATGACGGTATACGTGTTGAAAGAAAGCAGCGCAAACACCGCCGCCACACGGATAACGAAGTACTCGTTGTTGCCGCGGCCAAACCATGTCAATTGGTTGGTATACTTGCTAATGGCCGGGGTCACATCCCCGGAGGTAGTCACCAACTCCCATCCAGCAGCAAATGAGTCACCAAAGGCATGGTAAACGATACCAGCTTGGCGGTAATAGTTGTTGGTATCGCCACCGTATAGCGTATGGTAAAGGACGCCTAAGGCAATAGCCCCGACTACTTTGACTGTAAGCGCGGGAATAAAGTATTTCTTGGTGTAGACGTTCGTTACGGCGGGCCGTAATTGATAGGCCACTATATAGATTATAGCTAAATAAAAAGGAGTAATATAGAGGTCTTTTAATTCCATTTTTGTCTTACCCTAGCTTGTTTTTTTTAAGCCAAGCCCTGGCTTCCCTATACTGTTCCGACTTTCGGTCGGCCTTATCTACAATAACAGCATAGTAGCGCTTGGCGGCGTTTGAATCTTTATCCCGAACAGCTAGGCGGGCCAAATTCATGTTGGCAAATAGGTAGAAACCGCCGGAGGTATCGCCGGTGCTTTCCGAAAAAACGATGCACCGCTGGTAGTAGTCTTTGGCTTTGGCTAGGTCGCGATATCGGTTTTGCATCAGGTAACCCAGGAAGTAGCTGGCGTACCGCCCGCTGATGCCTTCGTAGCCTGGCATCCCCTTGTTGATTTTATCAAGGATTTCGCGGCTTACCCGTTCGCAATCTGCAAAGTCCCCCTGGTCGTAGGCAAGCAGGGCGTAGAAGCGCTGGAAGTAGCCGTTGTCAGGGAAGGATGTGGCCAACTGCCGAACTACTGGTAGGGCCTCCTCTGCATTGTTCTCTTCGTTTTTCAGAATGCGCATGAGGTACACGCGCGCTTCTGTTGCGGTATAGAAACCATTATTGGCCACGCTGCGCAACTGCTGCAGTCCGACCTTCTTATTGCCTTTGGGAAAGAACAGGAGCACCGGCTTCAGCAACGGGTAGTTCTCGCCAATCCAAACGGCGTAGTAGTTGAACAGAGCCTGCCCAAACTGGAATTCCGGGCTCAAATCGTTTGCTTCCTGGCTCTTTTTGAGAAAATTGAGGGAGCGCCGGGAACTGACGGTTGCCTTGCGCCAGTCGTGGCGCTCGCCGTGCATGCGCGCCGTGAACCCGTGGGCAGCCGATAAAAAGAAGCTGGCTTCGTAGTTGTTGTTGTCGACGTCGAAGAGTTTCTGAGCCTTGGTGATGGACGTATCCATATAGGCCAGAAAGTTCTTGTCGTACTGCGAGGACTGGAAATTGGTCGGTACAATTTTCCACCACGTGCTCAATCCCAGCAGGAAGTAGGGCATGGGGTGGTTGGGGTAGCGCCGCCGCAAGGAACGGAACTGCTTTTCGGCCCGCTCGTACTTGAAATTGTAAATGTTGTTTACAGCGCCATCCAGCTCGAGTTGAATGTCCTTGTCGAGCAGCAGCCAGCCTTTGGTGTCGATGGCCGAGGGCATCACGCCCACCGTATCGAGTTCCACCGTTTTCATGGGCGGGGGTACGCGCATTGTATCACGGGTCTGGGCTCTGCCTAACAGCGGCATCATGAGCAGCCCCAAACAAATACAAAACAGCGAACGCAACATAGGTAGATAATCGATAGCGGAACCTGTACGCTTCCCATCCAGAAAGCGGGTAGGGTAAACGGGCCTGCTAAAGTACGGACTTTGGCCTAGCTTTGGGCGTATTCCCCTTGACTTATGCAATTGTTGCGCTCCCTTTGCCGCATTCCTGCGCCCGCCGGCAACGAAGTTGCCCTGACGCGGTTTATTCTTGACTATGTGCAGCGCACGCAGGCTGCCTGGCGCCACCAGCCCGTCGTCATCGCCGATGACCGGTTTCAGGACTGCGTGCTGCTGGTGTTTGGGCAGCCCCGCACGGCCGTTTTCGCTCACCTCGACAGCATCGGGTTCACGGTGCGCTATGGCCGGCAACTGGTACGTATTGGCGGGCCCCAGGCCGAAGCCGGCTACCGCCTGGTAGGGATGGATTCGCAAGGACAGATAGATTGTACACTAACTATTGACGAAGAAACCGGCGAATTGGGCTATGCGTTCCACCGGGATATTGACCGGGGGACCGAGCTAACATTCTATTGCGATTTTCGCGAAACCGATACCACGGTGCAGAGCTGCTACCTCGACAACCGGCTCGGGGTCTGGAACGCGCTGCGGCTGTGCGAAACCCTGGAACACGGCGTGGTGGCTTTTTCCTGTTGGGAGGAGCACGGCGGCGGTTCGGTGGCCTATCTGGCGAAATTTATTAATGAAACTTACGGCGTGCGCCAAGCCCTCATCTCGGACATTACCTGGGTGACCGAAGGCGTACACGCCGGCCAGGGCGTCGCTATTTCGCTGCGCGACTCCCTTATTCCCCGCCGCGCTTACGTGGACCGCATCCGGGCAATTGCTACCCAATCGGGCATCCCGCACCAACTGGAAGTGGAAGGAAGTGGCGGTTCCGATGCCAAGGAATTGCAGCACGCCGCCGCGCCTTGGGACTGGTGCTTCATTGGGGCGCCTGAAGACCATGTGCATTCACCGGATGAACTGGTTGATAAGCGCGACATTGCCAGCATGCTAGCGCTTTACCAGGTTTTGATGCAAGAATTGTAACACTGCCGTATATATTTGGTACTCTTGCGTCTCCATTACACTTTATTTCACTTCACCCTTTTCATCTTTTCATGACTCCATACCTTTACGCAGTGCCCTTGCTGGGCGTATTTGCGCTGTTATATACCTGGCTACGGGCCGGTTGGGTGGCCAAACAGGATGCTGGCGATGAACGCATGAGAACCATCTCCGGCTACATCGCCGATGGGGCTATTGCCTTTCTCAAAGCGGAATACAAAGTGCTGGCCCTGTTTGGGCTGATTGCGGGCGCCTTCCTGTTTTACCTGGGTACTACCAGCAGCAATTCCAGCCCCGTCATTGTCATTGCCTTTCTGATTGGTGCCGTGTTTTCGGCGCTGGCGGGCTTCATCGGGATGAAAATTGCTACCAAAGCCAACGTACGCACGGCGCAGGCGGCCAAAACCAGCCTCAGCACTGCGTTGAACGTATCGTTTTCGGGCGGGTCGGTGATGGGCATGGGCGTGGCTGGTCTTGCCGTGCTGGGCCTGGGCTCCCTGTTCATTATCTTCTACAAGATGTTTGTGCCGAGTGGCCTCGCCAATGGCGAGGAAATGGTGAAAGCCCTGGAAGTTCTCACGGGCTTTTCGCTCGGAGCCGAGAGCATTGCCTTGTTTGCCCGCGTGGGCGGCGGCATTTATACCAAAGCGGCCGACGTGGGTGCTGACTTGGTGGGTAAAGTAGAAGCCGGCATTCCGGAGGACGACCCCCGCAACCCCGCCACCATTGCCGACAACGTGGGCGACAACGTGGGCGACGTGGCCGGCATGGGCGCCGACCTTTTCGGATCCTACGTGGCCACCATTCTGGCTACCATGGTGCTCGGCCGCGAAGTAACCGTGACCAACGACCAGTTCGGCGGCCTCTCGCCGATTTTCCTGCCGATGGCCATTGCGGGCATGGGCATCGTGGCCTCCCTCATCGGCATCCTGTGCGTGCGGGTGAAGGAGGGTGGCAACGTGCAGGCGGCGCTGAATACGGGTAACTACATCTCAGTGGTGATTTCGGCTGTGGCTTCCTACTTCCTCATTATGTGGATTATGCCTTCGGGGAATTTCACCATTCGCGGCTTCTCATTTGATGCCATGGGCATTTTCTATGCGGTGATTGTGGGCCTGGTAGTGGGCACGTTGATGAGCATCATCACCGAATACTACACCGCCATGGGCAAGCGCCCGGTGAACACCATTGTGCAGCAGAGTAGCACGGGCCACGCCACCACGGTTATTGGTGGCCTGGCGATGGGCATGGAAAGCACGGTACTACCCATCCTGGTGCTGGCTGCCGGCATTATCCTGAGCTACGAGGCCGCCGGCCTCTACGGCGTGGCTATTGCTGCCGCCGGCATGATGGCCACCACGGCCATGCAGCTGGCCATTGACGCCTTCGGCCCCATTGCCGACAATGCCGGGGGCATTGCCGAAATGTGCGAGCTACCCAAGGAAGTGCGCGAGCGGACCGACATTCTGGATGCTGTGGGCAACACCACCGCCGCCACGGGCAAAGGTTTCGCCATTGCTTCGGCAGCGCTCACGTCGCTGGCGCTGTTCGCCGCCTTTATGGGCACGGCCAACATCACATCCATCGACATCAGCAAGGCCCCGATTCTGGCCGGCGTCTTCATTGGCGCCATGATTCCGTTTATCTTCTCCTCGCTGGCCATTGCGGCGGTGGGCCGGGCCGCCATGGCCATGGTGCAGGAAGTACGTCGCCAGTTCCGCGAGATTCCGGGCATCATGGAAGGCACGGGCGGCCGGAGTACGAGAAGTGCGTGGCCATTAGCACGCAGGCCGCTATTCGGGAGATGATTCTGCCGGGTGCCATTGCCTTGCTAACCCCTATTATAGTAGGTTTCGGCTGCCGGGGAATGTTTTCCAACGCATCCTCGCCCGAGGTGCTGGGCGGCCTGCTGGCCGGCGTCACGGTAAGTGGGGTGCTCATGGCCATGTTCCAGAGCAACGCCGGTGGCGCCTGGGACAACGCCAAGAAGTCTTTCGAAAAAGGCGTGCTGGTGAACGGCAAGATGGAGTACAAAGGCTCCGACGCCCACAAAGCTTCGGTGACGGGCGACACCGTGGGTGACCCGTTCAAGGACACCTCCGGCCCAAGCATGAACATCCTCATCAAGCTGATGAGCATCGTGTCGCTGGTCATCGCACCTCACATTGCTGAAAAAGGCGGTGAGCGCGGCATGGCCCCCGTAAAACTCGAAAAGGAGCGGACTGAAATTGCCACTCGTCCGCACGTGCGCTACGTTGAGGCGTTTGCTCCAGCGGCCGCTAAGGTCATCTACACCGTTCTGCGTGAGGTAAAATAGCTGCCTCTGCTGCGAAACCACTTCGATTTCGTTGACTGTATAGAGAACAAAAAAGGCCGCTTCAATAGAGCGGCCTTTTTGTTCTCCACTGCTACGGTTTTGAGTACTGAAGCTGCGATTGCAAAGCTGCTTTAGGGCAACTGCTGGTCTGGCGCGCGCCTCAGTAGCGCGCCAGACCAATGGATATTGTAACGCTCACAAAATCCGACAAATCCGAATGAAACGAAGTTGGGCGCCGCCAGTCCGTGGTTCAGACAGTAGCTTTGTGGCTCATTCTTCCCGCGCCGCATGGGTTCCTCCCACATCAGCATCCACAACAAAGCATTCAAGCCGTATTTATCGGCTGCCCAACTGGATGAGGCCGTGCGCGGCCTGGCTGCCCGCCTCAGCGCCGACTATGCCGGACGCGAGCCATTGTTCGTGGTGGTGCTCACCGGGGCGTTTATGTTTGCCTCCGACTTGCTGAAATACGTTTCCGGGCCGTGCGAAATCGTCTTTATTCGCGTGGCTTCGTATGAAGGCACGGGCAGCACGGGCACGGTACAGGAAATCCTGGGCTTGCGCGAAGACGTACAAGGCCGTCACCTCATCATTGTCGAAGACATTGTGGACACGGGCACTACCATGCACCACTTGCTGCCCACGCTGCAGGCCAATGGGCCGGCATCGGTCGAAATCGCCACCTTGTTCTTCAAACCCGAGAGCCTGCGGCACGAGCTTAGCTTGCGCTACGTGGCCCTGGAAATCCCCAACGACTTCGTGGTGGGCTACGGCCTTGACTACGATGGCCTGGGCCGCAACCTGCCCGATGTGTACGTGGCCGTGTAGCACTTGCTTTGGCCCCAATTGATTATCTTGCCCAACCCACCTTACTCTTTCCCCTCGCGCAACGCTTCTCATTCATGTTGAATATCGTGCTGTTCGGCCCACCCGGCGCCGGCAAAGGAACCCAGAGTCAAAAACTCATTGCCCAGTACAACCTCGTGCACCTGAGCACCGGCGACTTGCTGCGCGCCCAGATAACGCAAGGCACCGAACTCGGTCTCACCGCCAAGAAGCTCATGGACGAAGGCCTGCTGGTGCCCGATGCCGTCGTTATCGGCATGATTGGCAGCGCTTTGAAAGATAACTCCCAGGCGGGAGGCTTCATCTTCGACGGTTTCCCCCGCACCGTGGCCCAGGCCGAAAGCCTCGACCGCCTCATGGCCGAGCACAACACTCAAATTGCCTGCATGATAGCGCTGGAGGTACAGGAGGAAGAACTGGTGACCCGCCTACTGGAGCGTGGCAAAACCAGCAACCGCCCCGACGACCAGGACGAAACCAAAATTCGCCGCCGCGTGACGGTGTACAACACCGAAACTGCCCAGGTAGCCGGTTATTACGCCACCCAGAATAAATTCCACGCCCTCAACGGCATCGGCGCCATCGAGGACATCTTCGGCCAAATCTGTGGCCTGATTGACCAGAACAAAGCTGCCGCTCCCGAAACCCCGGCGGCGGCAACGAAAGAAGTAAAGGCGTAGCAGGCTACGCCAGTTATGAGTTGAAAGTGATGAGTTATGAGTTTCGGGCGCATGGCCCGAAACTCATAACTCATTTCGTTACCCCCTGAATCCAACTCATAATTCATAATTCAAAACTCATAATTAAACATCGTGGCTTCCAATAACTTCATCGACTACGTTAAGCTCATCTGCCGCTCGGGCAAAGGCGGTGCCGGCTCGCACCACTTTTTCCGGGCCAAGGGCCTGCCCAACGGCGGCCCCGATGGCGGCGACGGCGGCCGGGGCGGCCACATCATCCTCGAAGGCAACTCGCAGCACTGGACGCTGCTACACCTGCAGTACCAGCGCCACGTATTTGCCAAAGACGGCGAAGGCGGGGGCGAAAACCTGCGCAGCGGTGCGCAAGGGGAGGACATTGTGTTGCAAGTACCTCTTGGCACCGTAGCCCGCGACCCCGATGGCACGCACATTCTGGAAATCACGGAGCACGGCCAGCGGCAGGTTCTCGTGCCCGGCGGGCGCGGCGGCTGGGGCAACGACCACTTCAAGAACTCCATCAACCAAGCGCCTACTTACGCGCAGCCCGGCGAGCCGGCCATTGAGGCCATTATCATTCTGGAGCTGAAGCTGTTGGCCGATGTGGGCCTGGTGGGCTTTCCGAACGCGGGCAAGAGCACGCTGCTCTCCGTGGTGTCGGCGGCCAAGCCTAAGATTGCTGACTATGCCTTTACCACCCTGGTACCCAACCTGGGCGTGGTGGCTTATCGTGACTACAAATCCTTCGTGATGGCCGACATCCCCGGCATCATTGAGGGCGCGGCCGAGGGCAAGGGCCTGGGCACCCGCTTCCTGCGCCACATCGAGCGCAACTCCATGCTGCTCTTCATGATAAGCTGCGACAGCCCCGACATCGACGCCGAATACAAGGTGCTAATCGGCGAGCTGGAGCAGTTCAATCCGGAGCTGCTGGAAAAGAAGCGCCTGCTGGCTATTACCAAGTCCGATATGATTGACGAGGAGCTGGAGGCTGAAATTCGCGCCACGCTCCCGGCCGATGTGCCCGCCATTTTCATTTCCAGCCTTACAAATAAGAATATCACGCCGCTGAAGGACATGATTTGGAAGGCGTTGCACGATTAACTCTGTGGGCCAACATTGAGTCCGGTAGATGAATACTCGTTAATGTCTGCATCGTCGGGCAATTGACCTACTGTAATGTAAATCATAAAATCCGCCTCACAACGGGTTCGCATATCTTCAGGAACAGGTCTTGAACGTTCCTCCCGTTCTGGGTCAAGCTGAATAGACGCTGCAACATTTGGTTGAAACAGATGGCCAAACCATCCTTTCCCGAAACGACGATTCTGGTTCGAGGCTGCCACTTTTCTTGCCCATCAGGTTTGTCTAAATAAAGACAATGCCCAATGGAGTAATTCTTGAAATGTGGTCATCAGCGGTGGTTGATGTATTAGAGGTTTGCTAAAAGTAATACTGATTCCCGTGCCACTATGGCAGCCGTGGCCCCTTTGGCCCACTCCTTGCGCCCGCAACGTGACTAACCGGCTAACCCCGTGAAAAACCCCTTCCGACGAATATTTCCGCAAATGGCTAACGAGAACAACATTCCAGAGGACGACAACCTGACCGCCGACCCCACCCACGTAGCTGGCGAAATGACCGATGGCGAGAGCAACGACCCAGACATGACCGCCGCTGGCGCCCCCCAGCCCGAAGCAACCCGCACCGATGCCGAACTGTCCGAAATCAAAGACAAGTACCTGCGCCTGGCTGCGGAGTTTGAAAACTACAAGCGCCGCACCAGCAAGGAGCGTATTGAGTTGTTTAAAACCGCCAATCAAGAGTTGATGACGGTGCTGCTGCCCGTGCTCGACGACTTCGAGCGCGCTCGCAACGCCACTGCCACCACCGACGATGCCGGGGCCGTGCGCGACGCCATCGATATTATTCAGAACAAGCTGAACAAAACGCTGCAGCAAAAGGGTTTGACTGCCATGGAAGCCAAGGGCGGCGACTTTGATGCCGAGCTGCACGAGGCCATCACCCAGATTCCCGCGCCCAGCGACGACCTGAAAGGGAAGATAGTGGACGTGGTAGAGCAGGGCTACTACTTGGGCGACAAGGTAATCCGGCACGCCAAGGTGGTGCTGGGGCAATAGGTAACTGTCATGCTGAGGAACGAAGCATCTTATCAGGGCAGCGTTTTAGCTAGAGAATTTATAAGCAACTAAAAGAGGCAGCGCTACCGAAACAAGATGTTTCGCTGCGCTCAACATGACAAACGCAGATGGCTACGAAGCGCGATTATTACGAGATATTAGGCATTGCCAAGAATGCAGGGGGCGACGAAATCAAGTCGGCTTACCGCAAGATGGCCATCAAGTTTCACCCCGACAAAAACCCCGACGACCCCACGGCCGAGGACAAGTTTAAGGAAGCGGCTGAGGCGTATGAGGTGCTGAGCAATGCCGACAAGCGTGCGCGCTACGACCGGTATGGCCACCAGGGCATGGGCAACGGCGGCGGGGGCGGCCCCCAGAATATGGAGGACATCTTCTCGCAGTTCGGCGACATTTTCGGCGGCGGCGGGGGCTTCGATGGGTTCTTTGGGGGCGGACGCCAGGCGGCGGCCGGCGCCAGAAGAAGGGCTCGAACCTGCGCATCAAGCTCAAGCTCGACTTGGAGGAAATCGCCAACGGCGTAGAGAAGAAAATTAAGGTGAAGCGCTACGTGGCCTGCTCGCCGTGCAGCGGCACCGGCGCCAAAAACGGCACCGACCTCAAAACCTGCGCCACCTGCCAGGGCCAGGGCCAGACCAAGCGCGTAGTGAACACCATGCTGGGCCAGATGGTGAGCAGCAGCACCTGCCCCACCTGCAACGGCGAGGGCAAAACCATTGTGAGCACCTGCGACGTGTGCAAGGGCGAAGGCCGCCAGCTGCACGAGGAGGTGATTCCCATCAACATCCCCGCCGGTGTGGCCAACGACATGCAGCTGAGCATGAACGGCAAGGGCAACTTTCCCGAGCGCGGCGGCGTGCCCGGCGACCTACTCATCCAGATTGAAGAGGAGCCGCACGAATTCCTGAAGCGCGACGGCAACAACATCATGTTTGAGCAATACATCTCCTTTGTGGATGCAGCGCTGGGCGCCAGCCTGGAGGTGCCCACCATTGAGGGCAAGGTGAAAATAAAGGTAGACCCCGGCACCCAGCCCGGCAAAATCCTGCGCCTGCGCGGCAAGGGCATTAAGGACCTGAACGGCTACGGCCGCGGCGACCAGCTCATTCACCTGAATGTGTGGACGCCCAAGCACGTGAGCAACCAGGAGCGCGAGCTGCTGGAGCAGCTGCGCGACTCGGACAACTTTACGCCGCACCCCGGTAAAAATGAAAAAGGCTTCTTCGAAAAAGTGAAGGAGTATTTCGCGTAATTTTTTGATTGAATAGCTTTAAGAAGCCCCGTTTGGCCACTGGCCAAACGGGGCTTTTTTATTTGAATGGCCAGCCAAGCGGTAAAAGCTGGTCGTGCTCAAAAAAACTCGCTTGCCGCTGTAATGCCGCATGGCGGACTGCGATTAACTTCCCGAAACCACTTCTGAGCATGTCTGCCGCCACGCCATCTGCTGATTTTGTTGCTGCACTGAACGAGTACCAGCCGCTGCTGCGCCGCGTGGCCCGGCTGTATTGCCAAGACGCCGACGACCGGCAGGACCTGTTCCAGGAAATGGTGCTGCAACTGTGGCGGGCGTGGCCGCGCTACGTGCCGCAACCAGGGGCTAGGCTCAGCACTTGGCTCTACCGCATTGCTCTGAACGTGGCCATCAGCAACCTGCGGCAGCGCACCCGCCGCCCCGCGCCGGGCGAGCTGGACGCCGAAGCGCTGGCTGTGGCGCTGGCTCCGGAGACGGGACCCGATGCCGAAGACCGGGCAGCGCTCTACCGGGCCATCGACCAACTGTCGGAAGTTGACAAAGCCTTTGTGCTGCTTTACCTCGAAGACCGGCCCTATGATGAAATGGCTGACATCCTAGGCATTACCCAAAACAATGTGCGCGTGAAAATGCACCGCGTGCAGGAAAAGCTGCGGCAGCTATTACCGCTCGTAAACCGCTAATATTTTCTGTTATGCAGCTCGAAGATTTGCGTCAAAGCTGGCTGAATGCACCTGCTGAGACGGCGCCCATCAACCGCACCCAATTGGATGCCTTGTTGGCAAGTCGGCCTGGCTTGGTTGACAAGATGTACCGCAACGCCCGTTGGGAAACGGCCTTCGCGGTGCTTTTTACTATGGCCGGGCCCGTGATGTGGGTGCTGACAACAGCTGCGTTGCACAAGGCATATGCCGTGATTACGCTGGTTCTGGGCAGCAGCATGCTGTATTACTACTACCGCATGTTTGCGGTATTGGACCAGATGCGCCTTGTGGAAGGCGACGTGCGGGGCCACCTGCAACGGTTGGTGGCCGGGATGCGCACGCTCCTACGGTTTTATTACCGCTTCACGCTGGTAATAGGGCCGCTGCTGATGCTGATGAATTTCGGGTATTTCCTGGGGCTGGAACTGATGCGGCCGGCTCCGCTGCAATGGCCGGTGCTGCTGCGTATGGCGGGGGTGACGGTGGTAGCAGCTGTGCTACTGCAGGTGCTGGCGGTGTACCTCACGCGGTGGTTTATGCAGCGCCTCTACGGCCAGCACCTCGACCGCTTTGAATCCAACCTGGCCGAATTGGACGCCGCCAGTTAAACATTCAGGTATTCCCGAGTAGCTGGATATCTCTACATTTACACCCCAACTAACTTCTTTTTTCTGTGAAACCCATTCTTGAAGCCATCGACGTCCACAAGGCGTACGCGGCCCACGTGGCCTTGAGCGGCGTGAGCCTGACCATTCCGGAAGGCAGTATTTTCGGGTTGCTGGGCCCCAATGGGGCCGGCAAAACTTCGCTCATCCGCATCATTACCCAGATTACGGGCGCCGATGAGGGGGAAATCCGCTTTCGTGGCGAGCGGCTCCGGCCCGAGCACGCGGCTCAAATAGGGTACTTGCCCGAGGAGCGCGGCCTCTACAAGAAGATGAAGGTGGGCGAACAGCTGCTGTACCTGGCCCAGCTGCGCGGCCTTGCCAAGGCCGACGCTACCCAGCGCATCAAGCAATGGATAGCGCGGTTTGAGCTCAAAGACTGGGTGAATAAGAATGTGGAGGACCTGAGCAAGGGCATGCAGCAGAAGGTGCAGTTCATTGCCACGGTGCTGCACGACCCCAAGCTGATTATCCTGGACGAGCCGTTTTCGGGTTTTGACCCGATTAATGCCAACCTGATTAAGGACGAGATTCTGGAGCTGCGCAAGCAGGGCGCTACCATCATCTTCTCCACGCACCGCATGGAGTCGGTGGAGGAGCTGTGTGACAACATTGCCCTCATTAACCGCTCGCGCAAGGTGCTCGACGGCCCCATCGGCCTGATTCGGGACCAGTTCAAGACCAACACCTACGCCGTGGAAGGCCGGGGCAAGCTCATGGTGGTGCATCCCGACTTTGAAGTGGTGGAGCAGACCGAGCGCGAAAACGGCCACTTCTACGCCCGCGTGCAGCTGCACGCCGGCGTGCGGCCCAACGACCTGCTGCGCTACCTCATTGCCAGCGTGGAGGTGGAATCTTTCCGCGAGCAGATTCCGAGCATCAACGAAATCTTCATTCGGCGCGTGCGCGAAACCATGCCGGAGTCGCTGGTGGAAGCAACCGCCTAACATCGTTTGTCATGCTGACGCAGGAAGCATCTTATCACGGCTCCTGACGTCAGCAGTACCACTTCCAGCAGCTGCAGGCGTGATAAGGTCTTCGCTGTGCTCAGGATGACAAAAAAATAACCCCTCATGGCTTCCAAATTTTTACTTGTTGCCCAACGCGAATACGTGACCCGGGTTCGCAAAAAGGCCTTCATTGTGCTCACCCTGGCCGTGCCCGTGCTGCTGGCCGCTTTTGGTTTTATCATCGTGAAAGTGGCCAGTTCCGACAACGACACCACCGACGTGGTGGAGGTGCGCGACGAGAGCGGCCTCAACCTCACCAGCCGCCTGGCCAACTCGACCCAGCTGCTATTCATGCCCGCCACGGGCACGCTGGCCGAAGCCAAAAAGAGCTTCCAGAAGGCCAAGCACGACGGCCTGCTTTACTTGCCCGCCGGCCTCGACGTGGACAACCCCGTGGGCGTGCAGTTTTATGGCAAAGGCAACATCAGCCTGAAAAAGCAGGTGGCCGTGCAGGGCGCCCTCAACAAAGCTTTCTCGGATTTGAAAATGCAGAAATCCGGTCTTTCGCAGGAACAGCTCGACCGGTTACGCTCGAAAGTAGAGTTGCAAACCATCAGCCTGGACGAAACCGGCAAGGAGGCCAACAGCAACGCCATGGCCACCTCGGCCATTTCCTACGTGCTGGCCATCCTCATCTACTTCTTCATCTTCATCTACGGCGTGCAGATTATGCGCGGGGTGGGGGAGGAGAAGTCGAGCCGCATCATGGAAGTGATGCTGTCGTCGGTGAAGCCGTTTGATTTGATGATGGGCAAAATCGTGGGCATTGCCGCCGTGGGACTCACGCAGTTTTTGCTGTGGGGCCTGCTGTCGGCGGGTGCCTCGTCGGTTATTATACCTTTAATAACGGGCAAAGACAAGCCCAAAACCGAAATGGCCGCCACCATGGCCGCGCCGGGTGCCGCCACAGCCGCTGCCGATGGCGAACCCCAGACGGCCGAAGGCAAACTCGACCAAAGCATGAGCCAGCAGGCCGCCGACATGAACCCGGCCGCCAAGGCGCTGGGCACCCTGAGCAACCTGCCGCTCGGCACCATTCTGTTTGGTTTCATCGCTTATTTCCTGGGCGGCTACCTGCTGTATGGCGCCCTGTTTGGTGCCGTGGGCGCGGCCGTAGACGACCAGACCGATACCCAGCAGTTCATGTTTCCCATCACCTTGCCGCTCATTCTGAGCTACGTGGTGGGCCTGTCCGTCATCCTGCGCAACCCCGACGGTCCGGTGGCTTTCTGGATGTCGATGATACCCTTTACCTCGCCCATCGCCATGGTCATTCGTCTTCCGTTCGGGGTGCCCATGTGGCAGCTGGCTTTGTCTATCACGCTGCTTATCATCGGCTTCATTGGCACGGTGTGGGTAGCGGCCCGCATCTACCGCGTGGGTGTGCTCATGTATGGCAAGAAGGTGACGTACAAAGAGTTGGGCAAGTGGATGTTCTACAAGGAGTAATCAAATAACTGAAAGTGCAATAGAACGTCATGCTCCGACTATCCTCAGCATGACGTTCTTTGTGTTTGTTTACATTTTCCGGCTTTTTGCTCCGCCTATGCGCTTCATACACTTTGCCAGCTTGGTTCTGCTGCTGTCCAGCTTTGCCTTTGTGGGCGACCGGCCCGCGTACCGTCTCTTCACCGCCGCCGGGCAGCCCGCCGACTACGACCAGATGCTGACCGAGCTGGCACAGGCCGATGTGGTGCTCTTTGGCGAGCAGCACAACGACGCCCTCACGCATTGGCTGGAGCTGCAGGTAGCCAAGGACCTGCAAAAGCTGAAAAAGCCCGGCCAGCTGGTGCTGGGCATGGAAATGTTTGAGCGCGACGTGCAGCCGCTGGTGGCCCGGTACGCTGCCGGCACGCTGGCCGATACCGCCTTTGCGCGCCAGGCCCGCCCGTGGTCCAACTACCACACCGACTACCACCCGCTGGTGCTGTTTGCGCGCGAAAACAAAATCCCGGTCATCGGTACCAATGTCCCGCGTCCGTTTGCGCAGGCCGTGGCCCGCGGCAGCCTCAAAGCCTTGGATAAACTTCCTGCCGCCGACCGTGCCCTGCTGCCCCCGCTGCCGCTGCAAGTGGATTACGAGTTGCCTGGCTACAAAAAGATGGCCGCCATGTTCGGTGGCGACAGCAAGGCCCACGGCGCCGGCGCCCAAAACATCATTCAGGCCCAGGCCCTGAAGGACGCCACCATGGCCCATTTCATCCGCACCAGCCGGCAGGACGGCCAAACCTTGCTGCACTTCAACGGCAGCTTCCACTCCGACAACCACGACGGCATCGGGGCCTACCTGCGCCAATACGCCCCCAAGCTGAGCGTGCGCACCCTGAGCGTAGTCACGCAGGAGCAGCTGCAGCAACTGGATAAGGACCAGCTAAATGTGGCCGACTTTGTAATAATCGTGCCGGTAGACGCGAGCAAAACGTATTAACATCAAGCTCGCTTTTATCTTCCCTGCCCATGATTTCGACCCAGGACTACAGTGCGCTACCCGACGCAGCCTCCCTAAAAGCCATCAGCAAAGCGCTGGCCGTGCTCGATGCCATCAATTCGCCCGACCTTGAATACCGCTACTATACCTACAACGCGGTGTGGGGAGAACGCGAAGAGGTGCTGGAAATGAGCGATGGCGAAGGCGACCAGATGCTCATCCTGTTCCGCCCAGAAGGCTGCGTGGTAAACGGCTACCTCGACGGCTACGAGCAGCCCGACAAAGCCCAAGTGACGCGCGGCCTGCCCGAGTGTTTCGACGATTTTATCTTCGGCGAACCGGTCAATTCTATCGGAACCACCTTTTGCCTGTGGTACACGCCCGCCTATGGCTGGCAAACCGGCATCGTAGAAATCGAGGACGATGGCTCCGAGGAACTGCTTTTCATGCTTGATGGCAACTCCGACACCTACGCCGATTGGGCCGATGAGTACTACGGCGAGGAAACCGACCGCTCGCCGATGGACGTGGCCGCCGTGGCCAAAATATACCAGGGTGAAACCCTAACCAGAGCCATTGTGCTGGGCATTGTAGATGATTTGGAGGACTGGCCGCAACTGGAAGAAGACCTGCAAGCCATCGGCTATCCCTACGATTTCAGTTCGCTGTAAGCAGTGGGAGCGCTAACGCTGCCTAATAACCCGGCGCAATAGGGCAGAGGTACCTAAAGCACGCTCTTGATAGACGGAACCTCCGGACGGTCCTACTGTATTTAAATACTGATGTTACGCGGATATTTAGGGGAGTGATTTACGTTTGGTGATGAGTTGCACACTGGATTTGTACACAGATTACCTGATTAGTTCGACGGGTCAA
>NZ_MDZC01000077.1 GCF_001816165.1 Hymenobacter glacialis | reverse complement strand
TCCAAAAGAGAGGGGCAGCCGGCTCTTGAGAACGATTCAACTGGGAGCATTTCCGGTGCCCCCTCTCTTTTGGAGAGGGGGTCAGGGGGTGAGGTTACGCCGGGGGCGGTATCTGGCCACGTTGAACTCCTCTTTACCCAAAAAGACATCCCGGCCCTGCGCTACAACGCCGAAGAAGGCGCTTATACCACCGAACTCCTCCCCGGCCACGCCGCCGATGCGGTGCTGAGCTACGACGAAAGCACATGCTACCTGACGCTGCAGCTGGTGGAGCAGGCCCTGCGCGACGGCTACAAGCTGGCCGACGTGGCGGTGCTGTGCCGCACGCGCTACGCCAGCAAAATCATTGCTAAATTCCTCAAGGAGCGGGGGTATGCCATTATCTCGGCCGATTCGTTGACGCTGGAGTTTGCGGAAGTCGTGAACCTGCTGGTGAGCATCCTGCGGGTGCTTCATCAGCCGGCCGATACGCTGGCCCGCGCCGAAGCCCTGCTGCTGGTGGACAGGGTGGTGCGCGGCCTGGCCCCTACCCCGGCCCGCGCCCGGCACATTGCCGCAATAGCCAACGAGCACCACGGCAAGCCGTTTTTTGACGAGCTCCGGGACTTGGGGTACGACGTGCGAGAGGACGAAACGGGCAACCTGGGCCTCTACGAGCTGGCCGAGCGGCTGCTGAACCTGTTTGGGCTACTGGGACGCAACGGGGAAAGCGACTACCTGTTTCGGTTCCTGGATTTGACGCTGGAATACAGTCTGAAATCTGGCAACAACCTTGGAAATTTTCTCGCGCACTGGGAGGAGCGCAAGGGGCGCATCAGCATCAACGCGCCGGGTGGGCGCGAGGCCATTACCATCACCACGGTACACAAGGCCAAGGGACTGGCGTATGGCGTGGTCATCGTGCCGTTTGCCGACTGGAGCCTAAAGCCGCACCGCGGCACCCTGCTCTGGGGCCACCTCGAAGCGCAGGACAAGCCCCTGGCAGCCATGCCGGATGTGGCCGTGGTAAGCCTCAATAAAGGCATTCAGCAAACGGCCCTGGCGGCGCAGTACGACGAAGAGCGGGAAAAAACCTTCCTGGAAGGACTCAACACGCTGTACGTGGCCTTCACCCGGCCGCGCCACCGGCTGTACGTCATCAGCAAGCGGCCTGAAACAAAAAAAACCACCAAGAGCAGCGACGACGCGGTGGCCGGTGCGCCCCTGGGCCTGGCCCGCAACGTAGCCGACCTGTTGCACGGCTACCTGCTGGACCGCGGCGAGTGGCAGGAGGAACAAGCGTCTTTCATCCTCTCAAAAGGCACCCCGTCCAGGAAAATAATTAATAATTCAGAATTGATACTTAATAATTATACCCTAGCTAACCTGGAATCGGCCCCGTGGGAAGACCGACTGAAACTGCGCCGGCACGCCACTACCCTCTTCGATTTTGACGAGCAGCAGGCCCAGGGCGAGTGGGACCGCAAGCTGCACTACGCCCTGCGCCGGCTGCTGACGGCTGCCGACGTGGGCCGGGTAGCCAGCCAGCTCGTAGCCGAAGGCATCCTCAGCGCCAAGGAGCGCCCGGAGCTGGTGGCCAGCCTGGAACGGCTGGTGAGCGACCCGCGCCTGGCGCCTTACTTCGCGCCCCACCTGAGTGTGGAAACGGAGCGGGAAATATTGGTGGGTGGCGTGAAGCTGCGCGATTACAAACCCGACCGCGTGGTGCTGGCCCCTTCGCTGGAGGCGCACAACCGCATGGGCGGGCGGGTAACGATGCTGGACTTCCGGCTGCCGCCGCCGCATGAAAAGCACAAGCGACTGCTACGCAACTACGCCACGTTGTTTGAGGCGCTGGGTTACGCCGAGGTACGAGGTATAATTTACTACTTCGGTACGGGGGAGGTGGTGGAGGTATGAGGCCGCCTGGGTGGACTGAGGGCGACGTCCTCGGCCTGCGTTCCCGACCTTTGTGCCCATGCATACCCTAGAACAACTGCGCTCCGGCAAGCTGGCGGGCACCCAGCGCCTGGATTTGGCCGAAGGACTGACTGAATTCCCAAGGGAAATACTGGACCTGGCCGATACGCTGGAGGTGCTCAACCTGACGGGCAACGCCCTGAGCACCTTGCCCGACGACCTGGGCCGGCTGCGAAAGCTGCGCGTACTTTTTTGCTCCAATAACCAATTTACCGAAGTGCCCGCCGTACTGGGCCAGTGCCCGCAGCTGCGTATGGTGGGCTTCAAGGCCAACCGCATTCGCACGCTGCCCGCGGCGGCCCTCCCGCCGGCGCTGCGCTGGCTCATTCTCACCGACAACCAGCTGCAAGCCCTCCCCCGCGAGATTGGCGCGTGCTCGGAGCTGCAAAAGCTCATGCTGGCCGGCAATCAGTTGCGGGAGCTACCCGACAGCCTGGCGGCTTGCACGCGGCTGGAGCTGCTGCGCATTGCCGCCAACCAGTTTGAGGCGCTGCCCGAGTGGCTGCTGCGCATGCCGCGGCTCAGCTGGCTGGCTTACGCCGGCAACCCATTTGCGGAGCCGGCGCAAGCGGCAGCGCTGGAGCGGCACCCCATTGGCACCATAGCCTGGGGCCAGCTGCAGCTGGAGCAGCAGCTGGGCGAGGGCGCGTCGGGCGTTATCCACCAGGCCCGGCTGCGCCGGGAGGGCGCCGCGGCGGAATCCGTGGCCGTGAAGCTGTTTAAAGGGGCGCTGACCAGCGACGGGCTGCCGCAGAGCGAGATGGCGGCCTGCATCAGCGCCGGCGCGCACCCCAACCTCATTGGCCTCATTGGCAAAGTGAGCGAGCCGGCGGCCAGGGCTGAGGGTTTGGTGCTGGAGCTCATCAGCCCGGCCTTTGGCAACCTGGCTGGCCCGCCCAGCTTCGAAACATGCACGCGCGATGTGTATGCCGCCACCGCTTCGTTTGGGCTGGAAACGGTGCTGCGCACTGCTACCGGCATTGCGGGCGCGGCGGCGCACCTTCACGCGCAGGGCATCCTGCACGGCGATTTGTACGCGCACAATATCCTGGTAACGGCAACTGGCGAGGCGCTGCTGGGAGACTTTGGGGCGGCGTGCTTTTTTGACGCTCACCAGACCCAGCCGGGCCAGGCTCTGCAGCAGCTGGAAGCCCGGGCTTTTGGCTGCCTGCTGGAAGAGCTATTGAAGCGCTGCGTGGCTCCGCCTGCGGCCGCTACCACCGCGGTGGCGCTGTGGAAGTTGCAGCGGCAATGCGCTCAGCCGGAAGTTGCGGCGCGGCCGTTGTTTCCGGAGATTTATGCGGCCTTGAGTAGTTTGCAACGGGTGGTTAGCGGGGAGGTTGCGGGGTAGCTCACTCCTTTAAAGCAGGGTATTCAAAAAAGGCCGTCATGCTGAGTGCAGCCGAAGCATCTCTAACACAATAGTAACCAAATTACTTGCGCGGTAGAGATGCTTCGGCTGCGCTCAGCATGACCGTTTATTTTTTGCCGATTCGAAGCACCGCTTCGCGCTACTATTTGCCGTTTGCGGCTTCCAAGGCAATGCGGGTGGGAGTTTGCTGGCCAGCCACGATGCCGCTGGCGCTTTGCGCAATGGCTTGGATGATGGCCGTCATGTTGGGCAGATTCAGGCTTTCGACCTCGTCGTTGACGGTGTGGTACAGCTTATCGTCCGGAATCTGGTCGCTGCTGATGGTGTGGGCCGGCACGCCAAGCTTGGCCAGGGTGGCGTTGTCGGAGCGGTAAAACAGGTTTTGGGCGGGGTACGGGTCGGGCTCGAAGCGGAACCTGCTGCCTTGCAAATTGGCCTGGAGAAGCTTGCCGAAATCGGACTTGTCGAAGCCGGTGATGAAGGCCGTGTTGGGGCCAAACTTGGCAATTTTGCCTATCATTTCAATGTTGAACATGGCCACAACTTGGTTGGGGTCGAGCTGTTTCGAAAAATGCTGAGCGCCAAAGCCGCCAACTTCCTCGGCTGCAAATGCCGTGAAGATGAGCGGACGGGCGTTGTCGTTTTTCTGTTTGAAATACTCGGCCAGGGCTACCACGGCGGTGGTACCGCTGGCGTCGTCGTCGGCCCCGTTGGCAATGGAGTCGCCCTCGAGTGGCTTCACAATGCCCAAATGGTCGTAATGACCCGAGAACACCACTTTTTCGCGGCTGCGGGCGGTGTCACGGCCGGGCAGCATGCCTACCACATTGCGCAGCTCCACGGTGCGCTGGTTGGTGGTGGCCCGCACTTGAAACTTAAAGTCCTTGCTTGCCGCAGGGGTCATTAGCACCACGCTTGAGAACCCGTTGCCCGCCAGCGACGTGCGCATACGCGGCTGCAGCATGAAATTGCGCAGGTTTTTGAACGCCTCGGCGTGCGCGGGGTCAAGCAGCACCAGCAGGTTTTGGCTGGGACGCGTGATGCGCCGGGCAAACTCCATGGGCTTCTGGTCGGGCCCGATGGTGAGGATTTCCAGGGCCGGTGTTTGATTGGTCCATTCCAGTTGGGACTGGGTAGTGAAAGCCAGCAGCTGCGCGGCCGGCACGGCCGTACCGTTGAGGCTCGCGCTCATAGCCCCCACAGCCGTCTCATACACCGGAAAAACCTGTTCGAAACCAGTGGCACCGGGCAGGGGCTGCAAGCCAATGCGCTGGAATTCGGCAGCCAGAAACTGTGCGGCTTTGAGGCCACCGGGCTGCCCCGTGCCCCTGCCCTGCATGTCGTCGGCGGCCAGGGCAGTAACCACCCGCGCCACAGTCACGGCTGATACCAGCGGGCTGATTGGTGCCTTGCTTTTTTTGCGCTTTTGGGCAGCTCCAGATAAGGTGGCCAGCACCAGTACCAGGGTGAGCAGGTTGCGTTTCATAGAATCAATAAGGAAGCTTTAGGAGCAGGACCCGAGGCTAAATCGCCGCGCTACCCGGCGCAAACATAAGGCCGATACGAATGAATAAGAATGGGCCGATGCATCCCTTCTGCATCTAATAGCCACGGCGGGACATGGCATTCGTAGCCTTGGTTTCGTCGGTCGGGTGTCGGTCGCGAGCCGGTGGGCAAAAGGTTTTGGGTGGTTTTCTTCGGCACACTGGTTTGAACTTACTGCGCGTCCTGCTGGCATAATGCTGCACTATGCGGCTTCATTATAAAATAAATCCAAGATTATTCGCTATAACCCAACCAAAATTGAACCATGCCGTAGGGCGCCGGGTCTTTGGGGCATGCGAAAGACCACTCTGCTGGCCGCCGCCGCCCTTCTGGGCAGCCCTGGCCTCACCCTGGCCCAGAACACGCCGGAAGAAAACAACCCCAACGTTGACGCTCCTTTTGTGCGAAACATTCGCGCCGACCGGCCCGGACAAACCATAACCGCCCAAGTACTGCGGGCGGGTCGCTTCCAACTCGAAGCGGGCGCGCAGCACACCGCCCCCAATGCCGGGCAAAGTATGCTGAGTACCGGCGCAATCCTGCGCGTGGGGTTTTTCAATAGCATGGAACTGCGCGTGAATCAGCCCTACTTCAATCGCTTTACCCGCACCAACCCCGAATCTGGCCAAACTGAGTCGGCCGCGGGATGGGCTCCATTGGTACTGGGGGCCAAGTTTATGGTTTCGCCCAATTTTGACACCCGCACGCAGGTGGCCATTCTGGTAGAGTCGGCCATGCCCAATACCGGCGACAAGACATTGGCCACCAACAGCCTGGCTCCCAGCGCCCGCCTACTCATCAGCGAGCAGTTGGGCCAGCGCTTCGGCCTGGAAGCAAACTTCGGTTTTACCCAGCCTGGCCTTAAAGTCGCTGACATCGAGAAAGGGCAGTTTCTGGGAACGCTGGCCCTGAACGGCCCACTCACCAGCAAAACCGGTTTTTTTGTGGAAGGCTACGGCGCGGGGCGCGGGGCCCTCACCACGGGCACTACGGCGGGCTTGTACTGGCGCCCTCTGCCGCAGGTACGGCTCGACGTGAACGCGGGGCGCGTGCTGGGCGGCACCGCTAGCGGCACGTCCACAGTAGGCGCTGGCCTGGTAGTAAAGATGGGCAAATAGCGTTTTCTCTTGAAAAAGTTGAGAGGAGGGGTAATGAAGCCTTCGGCTCCTGACACAGGAGCCGAAGGCTTCATTACCCCTCCTCTCAACTTTTTATTCCAGCGTAATCACCAGGTCGTCGGCCTGCACGCGGCTGCCTTCGCCCAGGGCAATGGAGGCCACCGTTACGTCGTGCGGGGCAGTGATGGTGGTTTCCATTTTCATGGCTTCGATGACGAACAGCGGCGTGTTCTTGGCAACGGCCTGGCCGGGTTTCACCAGCACTTTGCTGAGCATGCCCTGGAGCGGGGCGCCCACTTGCAGCGGGTTGGCCTTGTCGGCCTTGGCGTTGCTCACTTTGGTGACGGCCACGGCGTGGTCGCGCACCTGCAGGTTGCGGGTCTGGCCATTAAGGGTGAAAAAGATGGTACGGTAGCCGTCTTCGTTCAGCGTGCCCACCGACTCCAGCCGCACGATAACCGACTTGCCGCGGGCAATTTCGATGATGGTTTCTTCGCCCGGCTGCAGGCCGTAGAAAAACACCGAAGTAGGCACCTTGCTCACGTCGCCAAACTGCAGGCGGTGCGCCCAGTACTCCTCAAATACCTTCGGGTACAGCAGCGAGGAGAGCATGTCCGTAAATTTCGCGCCGGGAAATTTTTCCTGGAACGCCTTCCACTCCTTGTTGAAATTGATGGGCTTGAGGTGCTCATTGGGGCGGTCCGTGAACGGGGCCTCGTTCTTGAGAATGAGCTTCTGCAGCTCGGCCGGCCAGCCGCCTTCGGGCTGGCCGATGTCGCCGCGAAACAGGTCGCGCACGGACTCGGGAAAGCTCAGGGTTTCGCCTTTCTCCATCACATCGGCGGGCGTCAGGCCGTTCGACACCATGAACAGGGCCATGTCGCCCACCACTTTGCTGCTGGGCGTCACCTTCACGATGTCGCCAAACATGTCGTTCACGTCGGCGAAGCGCTGCTTCACTTCCTCAAATTTATCAAGCAGGCCCAGCGACGAGGCCTGCGGGCGCAGGTTGGAGTACTGCCCACCCGGTATTTCGTGTTGAAATACCTCCGAAGTGCCCGCTTTCAGGCCCGACTCGAAGGGGTAGTACATTTCCCGCACCGCTTCCCAGTAGTTGCTGAATTCGTTGAGCGACTGCTGGTTGAACTCGCGGTGGCGCGGCGTGTGGCGCAGCATTTCCACCACCGAGTTGAAGTTGGGCTGGGAAGTGAGGCCCGAGAGCGAACCCAATGCCACGTCGATGACATTCACGCCGGCTTCCACGGCTTTCATATAGGTGGCCACCTGCAGCGACGACGTGTCGTGGGTGTGCAGGTGAATGGGCAGCTTCACGGTGTCGCGCAGGCCGGCAATGAGCTCGGTGGCGGCGTAGGGCTTCAGCAGGCCGGCCATGTCCTTGATGCAGAGGATGTGCGCACCGGCATCTTCCAGCTGCTTGGCCAGCTTCAGGTAGTAGTCGAGGGTGTATTTGGTGCGGCTGGGGTCCAGGATGTCGCCGGTGTAGCAAATGCAGGCCTCGGCCAGCCGGTCGGTCTTGTTGCGCACGAAGCCGATGCAGGCCTCCATGCCCTTGAGCCAGTTCAGCGAGTCGAAAATGCGGAATACGTCGACGCCGGTTTCGGCGGCCTGCTGCACAAACCGCTCGGTGAGGTTGTCGGGATAGGCCTTGTAGCCCACGCCGTTGGCGCCGCGAATGAGCATTTGCAGCAGGATGTTGGGCACGGCGGCGCGCAGGCGGGCCAGCCGCTCCCAGGGGTCTTCGTGCAGGAAGCGCAAGGCCACGTCGAAGGTGGCGCCGCCCCATACCTCCAAGCTGAAGGTTTGGGGGTGCTGCTGGGCATAGGCGCCCGCCACTTTCATCATATCCCAGGTGCGCATGCGGGTGGCCAGCAGGCTCTGGTGGGCGTCGCGCAAGGTAGTGTCGGTGTAATGAATGAGCGGCTCGTCGCGCAACCACTTAGAGAAGCCTTCGGGGCCCAGCTCGTGCAGCTTCTGCTTGGTGCCGGGAGCGGGGGCGGCGTGGTCGGCGTGCGGCAGGTGCGGCCGGCGCGGGTTATGGCGCGGGTCGAGCAGGTTCTTCACGTCGGGGTTGCCGTTCACTACCACGTCGCCCACGAAGCTGAGCAGGCGCGTGGCCCGGTCCTGCCGGGCGTCGAACTTGAACAGGTCGGCGTGGTCCTTTATGAAGTCCACAGTGGCCAGGCCCTGCTGAAAATCCTCGTGGCCGATGATGTTCTTGAGGAACTGAATGTTGGTTTGCACGCCGCGCACCCGGAACTCGTCGAGGGCCCGCAGCATTTTTTGGGCAGCGCTGTGCAGCGTGGGGGCATGGGCCGAAATCTTCACCAGCATCGAGTCGAAGAACGGCGACACCACCACGCCCTGGTACACCGAGCCCTCGTCGAGCCGGATGCCGAAACCGCCTGCCGCGCGGTAGGCCACAATGGTACCGTAGTCGGGCTTAAAGTCGTTTTCGGGGTTTTCGGTGGTCACGCGGCACTGCACCGCAAAGCCCGTGCGCATGGGTTTCACATCGGGTCCCAGCCCAATTTCAGGGTCGCTGAGCTTGAAGCCGGCAGCAATGAAAATCTGGGTTTTAATCAGGTCGATGCCCGTAATCATCTCCGTCACGGTGTGCTCCACCTGAATACGGGGGTTCACTTCGATAAAATAGATGCGGTCATGCTCGGGGTTTACCAGGAATTCCACGGTGCCCACGTTGTCGTAGCCCACAGCCCGGCCAATGCGCAGGGCGTACTCATATAAGAGGTGGCGCTGGTGGTCGGGCAGGTTCATGGCCGGGGCCACTTCCACCACTTTCTGGAAGCGGCGCTGCACCGAGCAGTCGCGCTCATACAGGTGCACAAGGTTGCCGTGCTGGTCGCCCACCAGCTGCACCTCAATGTGCTTGGGGCGCTCCACAAATTTCTCCAGAAACACCGTATCGTCGCCAAAGGCGTTCAGGGCCTCGTTGCGTGCTTCGAAAAAGCCTTTCTCCAGCTGCTCGTCGTCCCGAATCACGCGCATGCCGCGGCCGCCGCCGCCGCTGGCCGCCTTCAGCATCACGGGGTAGCCAATGCGCTGGGCTTCGGTGCGGGCAGTTTCAAAATCCACCAGTTCGGCTTCGCTGCTTTCAATCTGGGGCACCTGGCATTGCTGGGCTACCGCCTTGGCGCGCACTTTGTCGCCGAGGGCCTCCATCACCTCGGGGCGGGGGCCCACGAAGATGATGCCTTCTTCGGCGCAGCGACGCGAGAGCGTGGCGTTTTCCGACAGGAAGCCGTATCCGGGGTGAATGGCGTTGGCCCCGTTCTCCTTTGCCGCGCGCAAAATGGCCTCAATGTCGAGGTAGGGCTTGAGCGGGTCGTCGTCGCGGCCAATCTGATAGGCCTCATCGGCCTTATAGCGGTGCAGCGAGTACCGGTCCTCGTAGGTGTACACGGCCACCGTGGGAATGTTGAGCTCGGTGGCAGCGCGCATCACGCGAATGGCAATTTCGCCGCGGTTGGCGACCAGTAGTTTAGTTATGTTCATAAGGTGCAGGTGGGATGGACACGCATACGGCGAAACTACTTTAAAGGCTGCGCAAATCGCCTTCCACAATCGTTTGCAGCGCTGGTGTAAGGATTGCTGGTCCCTGTACAGGGGCCATCGCCTCCCTAGCCTGTTGCTACCAGCATGAAGCGCTATTGCTTCGTACCCATTGCACTGTTTATCAGTAAGGCTGCGCTGGTGCAGCCCGGCTTTGGGGCCGCTGGCATCTGCCCTTTACCAGCAGCTGAAGGAATGGCCTGGGCATAGGAAACAGCGCAGAAAACCACAGCGGTTATCAGGCCAATCATTTTAGGGAACGGGTAGTAAGCCCCACCGAAAAGTGCTTCGCGTTGGTCCTCAACCACCGGGGCCGTTTTCTTTTAAAACAAGCGAACGGAGTTGGGGTTAGCAAAGCATTCTTCCCGCTAAGCATCTCCCGCATGGATTTCACCGACAAAAACATTCTACTTATTGGGGCTTCCTCGGGCATCGGCCTTGCCACGGCCCAGTTGCTCAGCAAGCTTGAGGTAAACCTGTTTACCGCCTCGCGGCACCTCTCGCCGGAGCTGGAGGCCCTGGGCACCACGCACATCGCCTACGACGCCACGCAGCCCGTGGGCACCGCTTTCGATGGCCTGCCCGAAGTACTGCACGGCGTGGCCTACTTCCCCGGCAGCATCAAGCTGCGGCCGTTTGAGCGCATTCCCAGCGAAGATTTTCAGGCTGATTTCGACCTGAACGTGCTCGGCGCGGTACGGGTGCTGCAAGCCACCATCAAGCGCCTCAAAAAGGCCGAAGGCACGGCGTCGGTGGTGCTGTTCAGCACCGTAGCGGCCGATACGGGCATGAGCTTCCACACCAGCATTGCCACGGCCAAAGCCGCCGTGGAAGGCCTAACCCGCTCCCTGGCCGCCGAATACGCCGCCAGCGGCGTGCGCGTGAATTGCATCGCGCCCTCGCTCACCAACACGCCGCTGGCTGCGGCGCTGCTCAACTCGCCCGAGAAGGTGGAGGCCGGCGGCAAGCGCCATCCCCTACAGCGCATCGGCCAGCCCCAGGACCTGGCCTACACCGCGTCGTTCCTGCTCTCCGACCACAGCTCGTTTGTGACCGGCCAGGTGCTGGCCGTGGACGGCGGCATGGGAAAACTTAAATAAGCCGCATTCAGTACAATCGGGGATGAAAATCTGCATCTTCTGGCACCGCCGCGACCTACGCTTTCACGACAATGCCGGCCTGGCGGCGGCGCTGGAAAGCGGCTTGCCCGTGGTACCGCTCTTCATCTACGACTCGGATATTCTGGATTACCTACCGGATAAGGCCGATGCCCGGCTGACGTACATTTTCGATGAAGTGGAGCGGCTGGCGGCGGCTACAGCGGCGGCCGGCGGCGCTTTCCTGGCGCGCTACGGCAAGCCAGTGAACGTACTGGAAGCACTGCTGAAAGAATTTGAGGTGGCCGCCGTGCACACCAACGAGGACTACGAGCCCTACGCCACCCGGCGCGATGCGGAAGTGAGCCGGCTGCTGGCCCAGCACGGCGTGGATTTCCTGCTCTATAAAGACCAGGTCATTTTCGCTAAAGACGAGATAATGACCAAGTCGGGCACGGTACCCAAGGTTTTTGGGGCGTACCACAAGACCTATCTGGCTCGGTTGACTGACGAAATGCTGCTGCCCTACGGCTCGGCAGAGGCCTTTGTGAAGGCGAACCTGGCCGCCCCGAATGCACATGAAGCCGGCCAGCGACCCACGCTCGAAAGCATGGGTTTCGAGCGCAAAGTGCAGTACGTGCCCACCGCCGACCTGCCGGAAGAGGACGTGGTGCGCAACTACCACCACACCCGCAACACGCCCGCCCTGCAAAATGGCACCGCCCGCATTTCGGTGCAACTGCGCTTTGGCACCCTTAGCGTGCGGCAGGTGATGCGGCAGGCCAAGGCACTCAACCCCAAGCTGCTGGCCGAAATCAGTTGGCGCGACTTCTTCATGATGCTGCTCTGGCACTTTCCCGGCACCGCCACCGAAGCCTACGACCCCAAGATGCGGCACGTGCCGTACCGCAACAACGAAGACGAGTTCCGGGCGTGGTGCGAGGGCCGCACCGGCTACCCGCTGGTAGATGCCGGCATGCGCGAGCTCAATGCCACCGGCTACCTGCCCAACCGCGTGCGCATGACCGTGGCGGGCTTTCTGGTAAAGCATCTCTTTATTGACTGGCGCTGGGGCGAGCAGTATTTTGCTGATAAGCTGCTGGACTACGAGTTGGCCAACAACGTGGGCAACTGGCAGTGGATGGCGGGCACCGGCGCCGTTTCGGCCCCCTGGTTCCGGGTGTATAGCCCGGAAAGCCAGCTGGCGCAAGTAGACCCCGATATGACATACGTGAAGCGCTGGGTGCCCGAAGTGGACACCCCCGCCTACCCTGCCCCCGTTGTAGACCACAAGTTTGCGCGCGACCGCGCCGTGGAAGCCATTCGCGCCGCCCGCATCGCCGCCAGCTTGTAGGGTAGACTTACAGCGTTCCTACGTAGCACCACCCCTGAACCACAGCCCGGCCACGCCGGTTATACTACCATGGAAAAGGACCGCATCAAACAAGCCTATCTCGACTTCGTGCTCAACGAGGGCCACCCACCACAATCGGTATTCAAGCTCACGCAGCAGTTGGGCATTGCCGAGCAGGAATTCTATACGCACTACCCCAATTTTGAGGCCATTGACCGGGAATTATGGGCTGATTTTGGCCACCGCGCCCGCACCGCCGCGGCATCTGAGCCCGTGTGGGAAGGCTACAGCAGCCGCGAGAAGCTCTTGGCGTTCTACTACACCCTGCTCGAGATACTAAAGCAAAACCGCTCCTACGCTCTGATGAGCCTGCGCCGCTCGCTCAAGAAAATGCCGGGACTCACGCCTCGGGTGCTCGACGATTTCCGGCAGGACTTTGAGATTTTTGTGAGCGACCTGCTGGCTGCCGGCCGCGTAAGCGGCGAAATTGCCAACCGCCCGCTGGTGCAGGACGGCTATCCCCGCTTTTTCTGGCAGCAGGCGCTGTTCGTGCTCGGTTTCTTTGCCAAGGACGACACTGTGAACTTTGAGCGCACCGACGCCGCCGTGGAAAAAGCCGTGACGCTGAGCTTCGATTTGGTGGGCCGCAATACCCTCGATTCGGCCTTCGATTTTGTGCGCTTCCTGGCGCGCCGATAATTTCAGTGAACAGTTAGCAGTGAGCAATGAACCATCAAGTTCAATGAAATCCTGAACAACTGTTCATTGCTCACTGCCAACTGTTCACTGATTTAATGGACGAACCCCAGACATCCCTGCCTACTACCAAGGTGGCCCGGGCCGCGCGCTTTGCCAAAACCGGACTGAGCGTGGGCGCCAACTACGTAAAGCACTACGCCAAGCGGGCCGTGGGTGCTGATTCCACTACCGACGACCTGCACGCCGCCAACGCGGCCGAACTGTACGGAGCCCTGAGCGAGATGAAGGGCTCGGTGCTAAAAGTGGCCCAAATGATGGCCATGGAGAAGAACCTCCTCCCCACCGCCTACGCCGACCAGTTTGCCAAGGCCCAGTACCAAACCCCGCCCCTCTCCGGGCCGCTGGTGGTGAAGGCTTTCCGGGATGCCTTTGGGCAGTCGCCGTACACGCTGTACGAGGAGTTTGAGCCCGAGGCGCGGCAGGCGGCCAGCATCGGGCAGGTGCACCGCGCGAAGAAAGACGGGCGCCAGCTGGCCGTGAAGGTGCAGTACCCGGGCGTGGCGGCAAGCATAAAATCCGACATCAACCTGGTGAAGCCCATTGCCCTGCGCGTGATGGGCCTGAGCGAAAGCCAGGTGCGGCCCTACCTGGAAGAAGTGGAAGCACGCCTGCTGGAAGAAACCGATTATGCCCTGGAGCTGCGGCGGGGCCAGGAAATGGCCGCCAGCTGCGCGCACCTGCCGCACCTGCAGTTCCCCGCCTACTACCCCGAGCTGTCCCGGGTCCGCATCCTGACGATGGACTGGCTGCCGGGCCAGCACATGAAGGAATTCCTGGCCACCAAGCCCAGCCATGAGGTGCGCAATCAGCTAGGCCAGGCGCTGTGGGACTTCTACCAGTTTCAGCTCAACGCCCTCCACCAGGTACACGCCGACCCGCACCCCGGCAACTTCCTGCTGAGCACGGACAACGGCGGCACCGTGGGCGTGCTCGACTTTGGCTGCGTGAAAGAAGTACCTATTGACGTGTACACCCTGTTCACGGCCCTGCTGGCACCCGAAACCTTTGCCGATGAAAGCATTCTGGAGGGCCTCCTGGCCGAAGCCGGCGTGCTGCGCCCCACCGACCCGGCCGCGTTGCGCGCCCTCTACCTGCGCACCCTGCGCGTGTCGCTGGAGCTGGTGGGCCGACCCTTCCGGCAGGCCATCTTCGACTTCGGCGACCCCACTTACGTGCAGAGCCTCTACGCCCTGGGCGATGACCTGATGGCCGACCCGGACCTCAAAAAGCAGCGCGAACCCCGTGGCTCGGCTCACTTTATCTACCTCAACCGCACGTACGTAGGCCTATTTGCGCTGCTCACCGAGTTGGGAGCGGTGGTAGCAACCAACGTAACTGCTGCGGTGGCAGAAGCCCGGTAGCACACCCACCGGACTCACTCCTGCGGCCCAGCCGCCGCTACCTTCGCGGCCATGAACCTACGGGCGGAACTACTGCGGGAACACTCGGCGCGGCAGACCCGGCGCTTGACCGACTACGCCTGCACGCACCCCAAATATCTCGCTGAGCTGCTCCGGGTGTTTTGGTACGGTACTCCGCGGGAACGGCAGCTGGCGGCCGATGTGCTGGGCCTGGCCGGGCAGCAGCGGCCGGCGTGGCTGGTGCCGCACCTGCCCGGGCTGCTGGCCGCCGCCCAGCCAGGCCAGGTAAAGCAGCACCCGGCCGTGCGGCGGAGCGTGGTGCGGGTACTGTAGTTCGTGGCGGTGCCCGAAGAATGGCAGGCCCGGGCCTTCGACCTGTGCCTGGGGCTGCTGCTGGCGCCCGCCGAGCCCGTGGGCATCAGAGTGTATGCCCTGACCGCGGCCACGCGTTTGGCGGGCGCCTACCCGGAACTTGCCGCCGAGCTGTTGGTCGCTATTGAGAACGTATTGAGCACCACCACTTCGGCAGCACTATACAGCCGGGCGGCACGCGAAACACCAAAACTTTGTGCCGTTACCCGGGACGTTTTGCCCGGTTAGCTGCTGGCTTGGCTCAGTCATACGTTCGCCTCCTCTGGGCGAAGCCATGGGCTTGGCCGAGGCCAGCCGGAACCAACAAGGGCCAATGGCGGCGGGCCGTCCACCGGTAATCGGGCTGGCCGGTGCGGCTACCTTAATTGCCCACCGCCATGCAACCATACTTGCTACGCGTTGCCCTTGTCGGAAGCATACACCCCTGGTCCGAATTGCCTCCTACTGTACCATCCCCAAAAAGATTTGGGTTTTAATGACCTGTGAACAGGTTAATTTGCAGGATAATAAACTCACTTGGGGAAAGAACAAAAAGTACACCTTTGGTTTTACCTGCCGTTAGTTTTTTTAGCTAAAATCACCAAATAAACACAACCCAGTAGATTCACATGAAGAAAGAGTTACTACTAATAGGTCTGTTTACCACCCTTAGCAGCCTAGCTTACAGCCAGACCAGCCCGACGCCTGGCCCGGTTCCTACCGCCACCGATTCGGTAAAAAAAGTGGCGGGTGCCGCCGGCCTGCAGGGCAATGCCACCAAAAAATCTGAGCCCAAACCCTACAAAACGGTAATTACCGACAAGGCAATTACCAAAGCCGGCTTTTTTAAAGTCCACAAAGTCGACGATAAGTATTTTTTCGAGATGGCCGATTCGGTTATGGGTCGGGAAATACTGGTGGTTAACCGGATTTCGAAAGCCGGTGCCGAAGTGCGGGCTGCTGCTGGTTACGCCGGCGACCAGATTGGCAGTTCGGTCATTCAATTCGTGAAAGGGCCGAATAACCGCGTTTTTCTGCGCAAAATATCGTTTAGCACCTACAGCCCCGATAGCACCAAGGCCATGTACCAGGCCGTGCAGCGCTCTAATATCCAGGCCATTGTAGCAGCATTTAATATTGCCGCTTATACCCCCAATAATAAAGGCAGCGTAATTGATATCACCGATTATATTAACGGTGAAAATGAGATATTTTCTTTTAGTTCGGCAGCCGCCAAATCCCGCATCCGGCTGGGTGATTTTATTGGCGACCGGAGTTATATCGAAAACGTACGCAGTTTCCCAACCAACGTCGAAGTAACTACGGTTAAAACCTACGCGCTGACCCCGGCCCCTACCTCGGCCTCGGGCGGCCCCGGAATGCCGGCGGCGGGGAGTGGAGCGAAGAACTTGACTGGTTCGGCCACCATTGAAGTGAACACGTCGCTGGTGGTTTTGCCTAAAAAGCCCATGCAGCCCCGCTACTTCGACCCGAGGGTAGGTTATTTTACCGTGGGCTATACCGATTTTGATACCAACCCGCAGGGCGTAAAGGAAATTCAGATGGTGAAACGCTGGCGCCTGGAACCCAAACCCCAGGATGTGGCCCGTTACAATAGAGGAGAATTGGTTGAGCCACGCGAGCCGATAGTGTTTTACATCGACCCGGCTACGCCCAAAAAATGGGTGCCTTACCTGATAGCGGGTGTAAACGACTGGCAGAAAGCTTTCGAAAAAGCAGGTTTTAAAAATGCCATTATTGGCAAATTGGCCCCCACTGCAAAAGAAAATCCGAACTGGAGTCTCGACGATGCCCGGCACTCGGCGATTGTTTATAAACCTTCAGAAATTTCCAATGCCAGCGGCCCCAGTATCTCGGACCCCCGCAGCGGCGAAATAATGGAAAGCCACATCAACTGGTACCATAACGTAATGAAACTGGTGCACGACTGGTACATGATTCAGGCTTCGGCGGTTGACCCACGGGCCCGGAAAATGGAATTCAGCGACGAACTGATGGGCGACTTGATTAGGTTTGTTTCGTCACACGAGGTGGGCCACACCATTGGATTGCGCCATAACTACGGCTCCAGCTCCACGGTACCCGTGGAAAAGCTGCGAGATAAAAAGTGGGTAGAAGCTAACGGGCATACGCCTTCTATCATGGATTACGCCCGCTTCAACTACGTAGCCCAGCCCGGAGACAATATCACCACGAAAGGCATTTACCCGCGCATCGGCGATTATGATTTGTGGGCGATAGAGTGGGGCTATAAAATATTGCCGAATGCCAAAAACGCCGCCGACGAGGTAGGCACTTTAAATAAATTAACGGTAGCAAAATTAAAAAACCGCCGCAACTGGTTTGGCACTGAATCCAACCCGAACGACCCGCACTCGCAAAACGAAGATTTAGGCGATAACGCCATGAAAGCCAGCGAGTACGGCATCAAAAACTTACAATACATATTAAATAAACTGCCCGAGTGGACCCACGAGCCCAACGAAGACTACAAAAATCTGGAAATCATGTACGGGCAGTTAACTGCGCAATACAACCGCTATTTGGGCCACGTGGCCAAAAATATCGGGGGCATTTACGAAAATCCGAAAACGGTTGACCAGGCCGGCCCGGTTTACGAACGCACTCCGGCGGATACGCAAAAAGAAGCGCTGGCTTTTTTAGACAAGAATCTATTTACTACGCCTTTGTGGCTAGTAGACAAGCCGGTGTTGGATAATATTGGCGGCAACCCTTTAACAGTGGTGTCGCGGAGTCAGGAAACTATCCTTTCACGCTTAATCAGCAACAACACGCTTTCTAAGCTAATTGCCGGTGAGGCCTTTGATGAAGACAAAGCGTATAAAATAACTACATTTTTTACGGATATAAATAGTTCGATTTTCAAAGAGGTTAAAGTCAACCAACCTGTTGATGTATACCGCCGCAACCTGCAGAAAATTTATGTTGAGAAGCTGATAGAACTGATTAAACCCGCGCCAGTTTCTCCGGCAGGTATGCCATCTTCTGGCAACGCTACGGCCGCCGCTATCATGAAACAAGGCGATGTTGTTTCAGTGGCCAAAGCTGAGTTACGCAACATTAATGCGCTCGTAAAATCTTCGCTACCTAACCAAAAAGATTCTTTAAGCAGCTACCATTTGCAGGATATTTCGGACAGGATAGAGCAAGCCCTTAATCCGAAGGGTTAAAGAAAAACAAATGCTTCAAAAAAGAGCTGCCCCTTATTTTAGGAGCAGCTCTTTTCTGCGCTTACGCCACGGCCAGCATGCCGGCCAGCTCGGCCACACAGTCGGTGAGCTGCTCCCAGGCGGGGAGCACGAAGTACTGGCTTTGGTAGCGCGTGCCGCTCACCGGCGTGCCCAGCACCGTGGCCAGGTCGAACACGAGGCGGGGCGTGTTCTCGTTCACGCAGTGGTGGATTTCACCGGCCGAGGAGAGCAGGCCCGCGCCGTACAGTCGCGGCTGCCCTTCGTGCTGCACCAAGCCAAACTCGGCGGTGAAGAAGTACAGCGCCCAGAGCTGCTCCCGGGCCGGCGAACCTGCCGGCTGCGCCCGATATGCCTGCCCCAGCATGTGCAGGAAATCGGCCAGGCCCTCGTCGAGCAGCATGGGAACGTGCCCGAACAGGTCGTGGAACAGGTCGGGATGCGGACTGAAATCAAACGCGTGCATCGGCCGGATGCGGGTCACGATGGGAAACCGCCGCTCGGCCAGCAACTCAAAAAACGCCGCTGGCGCGAAAGGCCGCCCCACTGGCACCAGTTCCCAGCCCGTGTTCTCAAACACGGTGGCACTGAGCTCGCCGATGTCCGGGATGGCCTCCCGCTTCATGCCCAGGCGGGCCAGGCCCTCGCTGAAAGCCGGGGCGGCCCGCCGGTGCAGCAGCGCCGTCTGGCGGTCAAACAGAACTTTCCAGATGAGCTGGTCCTGGCCAGTAGTAGTTGCGGAAGGGAGCTTGGGGTACATCATGAGTAGTCGAAAAAAAAGCCCGATATCCTGGCGGATTCGGGCTTTTGAAGGTTTTAGTGAAGTAGTGGCGTCATGCCTTGCTCTTCCTTTCCGCCAATAGCAGCCCACGCTTCCCCTTTTTGGGGCAAGTCATTAGGGTGATAATATTGACGTGTTGGTGACGCATGAGTAAGACGAATATAAGAACCTATTTCAATAATGCAAGTCCCGGCTGCAACCAAATAATTAATAAGCAGAACCGGCCCGGCCCACTAATCCAGCTGACCGCGAAGCTCATACACGCGGCGCAGGTTGCGAATTAACTTGGCCGACTCGTCAAAATTCAAGGTCTGCTGCCCGTCCGAAGCGGCAGTTTCGGGCGTTTCGTGGGTTTCGTAAACAATGCCGTCGGCCCCGGCCAGCACGCCCGCCAGCGCCATGGCCGGCACGTACTCCCGAATGCCAATGCCGTGCGAGGGGTCCACGATTACGGGCAAGTGGCTCTTCTCCTTTAAAATAGGCACCGCGTTTAAATCCAGCGTGTTGCGACTAGCCGTTTCAAATGTACGGATGCCCCGCTCGCACAAAATCAGCTTTTCATTGCCGCCCGAAAACACGTACTCCGCCGACGACAGCAGCTCTTCGATGGTGCCCGAAATGCCCCGTTTAATCATCACGGGCTTGTCCACGCCCCCTAGGGCGTCAAGCAGATTGAAGTTCTGGGTGTTGCGGGCACCCACCTGAAACACGTCCACGAAATCGTGCATTTCCTCCACTTGAGAGACCTGCATCACCTCGGTCATGATTTTGATGCCGCGTTCCTGGGCCATGCTGTAAAACAGCTTGAGGCCGTCCATGCCCAGGCCGCGGAACGAGTAGGGCGACGAGCGGGGCTTGAACACGCCGCCGCGCATCAGGCGCACGCCGTTTTCCACGAGGTGGGCCATCACTTTTTCCATCTGGGCCTCGCTCTCGATGCTGCACGGGCCGGCGCACAGCGCCAGGCTGCCTTCGCCAATGCTTACGCCATCGCCGAGGTCGAGCACGGTGGGCTTCACGCGCCACTTGCGGCTCACCAGCTTGTAGTCGTCGCTCACGCGGTGCACGTCGCGCACACCGGGCAGCTGGCCAATGGTGCGAATGTCCACGTCCTTCTTCCCAATGGCCACCAAGTAGTGCGCGTGCTGGGTCGTGACTTCGGTGGTTTTGTAGCCCTGCTGCTTGAGGTGTTCGGTTATGGCCGGGATTACGGCAGCGTTTTCAAGTTGAATTATCACGGGTAACTAGGAAGTTAACAGAACGTCATGCTGAGCTTGCCGAAGCATCTCTACCGCAGCAGCAAATATGATTACTTGCGCGGTAGAGATGCTTCGGCAAGCTCAGCGTGACGTTCTAATGTGTCTCAAATATTAGTTTTTGATGCTATGCACAAACCGGGCAGCGGCAGCGGGAGCATCAGTCGTGCCCTCTAAAGTCTGGATGAGGGCCGAGCCGATGATGGCGCCATCCGCGTGTTCGCAGGCCCGATTGAAACCGGTTTTATCGGCGATGCCGAAGCCGATGAGGCGGGGCGTAGTCAGGTTCATGGCCTCAATGCGCTCGAAATATTCGCGCTGGGCTTCCACGTCGGGCAGCGTGGTGCCGCCCGTGGTGCCCGGTCCCGAAACCAGGTACAAGAACGCATCCGACAAAGCATCGAGGCGGCGAATGCGGGCCTCCGAGGTTTGGGGTGTGACCAGGAAAACCGCTTTTAGCCTGTACTTCTGGAACATGGGATGGTACATCTCTTCATATTCATCAAGGGGCAGGTCGGGAAGAATGAGGCCGTCCACCCCTACCTCAGCCGCCTTTTTCAGGAAATCCTCCATGCCGAACTGCAGCACCGGATTGAGGTAGCCCATGAGCAGCACGGGCGTTTCGGGCACGGCGGCGCGCAGCTCCTGCAGCTGGCCGAAGAGCACCGGCAGGTTCATGCCATTGGCCAGCGCGGCCGAACTGCTACGCTGAATGACCGGGCCATCGGCCAGCGGGTCCGAAAACGGCATGCCGATTTCGAGGATATCAGCCCCGGCGCCCACCAGGGCTTTGGCCAGCGGCATCGTATCGTGCAGGCTGGGGAAACCAGCCGTGAAGTACATGTTGAGCAGGTTTTTCTTGCTCTTGAAGGCGTTCTGGATGCGATTATTCATGCGTTGGTTCCCGCAGAGGGCGCTGAAGGAGGCGCAGAAGCCGCAGAACGTTCTGCGGCTTCTGCGCCT
>NZ_MDZC01000076.1 GCF_001816165.1 Hymenobacter glacialis | reverse complement strand
GCCTATGGTACTGCCTTCACCGGTGGGAGAGTCGGTCGCCGCCAACCTTACATCCCGCAATGCCTGCCGCTTTCACCAGCGGCAGGCATTGCGCTTTTACACCACCCCCCCAACTCCGCCTGATTCAGTGTTAACGCTCTGCTATTGACCTTATTTAATTTATGAACAGCCTTAACTGTTTAAATATAAGGCTGTGGACGCTGCTGAGTGTAACTAAACATTATTGACTACTTGAGCACTTGGCTTTAGCGATTTGTTACGCGTTAAATGCCTAAGCCTATCATGTAGTCGGAAGATACAGTGTTGCAAACGTAGTATCTTTCAATTTTATAGTGTTGGCGACACAAGAATGCTTATGGGTTTGCTCAGTGCTTAACCTAGGTTAATTAAACTGGCTTTTAACCCAAAAGCAGAACACCCACTTATCATTAATGATAAGTGGGTGTTAATCAATGAGCGAGAAACGAGGTTCGAACTCGCGACCCTCAGCTTGGGAAGCTGATGCTCTACCAACTGAGCTACTCTCGCGGGGTTATTTGGTATGTCAAAATTACGCTAAAGAACCGGATTCCCAACCTATGGCTGCGGGTTTGCCAACCCCTGGTTTGGCTGATGCGTATGAAACTGGAGAAATGGCTACTCCTCTCCCCCCTTCTACCCGCCGCTTGGTCGGCATGCTGCTACTGCTCAGTGGGGGTATGTTGGGCGTTGGGCTGTTGATGAAAGTATTTTTAGGAGCGTATAGTTGGAGCACGGTAGGCTATCAGAGCCCTACTGCCCTTAAGCTGACAGCTAACTTGGTGGGTTTGCTGGCTTGTGGGCTGCTAATGCGGATGGGGCTGCGGATGCGCCGCGGTGGCCGCACGGCCCGAGACGCTGATGCGGATGAAATGCTGTAAATAGGCGGGTAGTGTTCGACCTTTGTAGTTATGTCATCTCCCCTACGCATTTCGCTGGCCAAGGCCAACCCCGTTACCGCTGCACAATTAGCTGACTTGGGCCGTCGGACGTTTCTGGACACTTTCGCCGCTACCAATACCCAAGCGGACATGAATGCTTATCTGGAGGCCAATTTTGGTCCCGACATTCAACTAGCCGAGCTACAAGACCGTGAAAACACCTTTCTGCTGGCGCATATGCAGGCGGAGTTGGTAGGCTATGCCAAGCTACGCGACAATTCGCCGCTGGGCCTTACAGATGGGCAAGAAGCGGCGGGCCGTTTGGAAATAGAGCGGCTCTACGTTCGCGACGACTGGCAGGGCACTGGCCTGGGGGCAGCCTTGATGCGGGGAATTCTGGCCTTGGCCGAGCAGCTGCACTGTTCCGCTGTGGTGCTGGGCGTATGGGAGAAGAACGAGCGTGCCCGCGCTTTCTATCAGCGGTTCGGGTTCCGCGAAATTGGGCAGCATGAATTCCGGTTGGGACAGGATGTGCAAACTGATTTGATTTTGCGCAAAGGCATGGCGGGGCGCTAAACTGCCTACTTTTGGAAATGCTTACGCCTGCACTGATGATGCGCCACCTACCAACATGCTATAATCCCACCAAGTGGGTGCTGGGCCTGATGTGGCTGGTGATTGCCTTCGCGGGCTGCCAGTCGCAGCAGGACCAAGCCGGAGCAGCAACGCCACCACCCGTGGGCCACTACGAGGGCAGCATTACCCTTGCCGGGCAACCTGCAATGCGCGCCGCGCTCGATATCCGCCATCCCAGCCCCGGCCATTACGAAGCCGAACTCACTGTGCCTACTACCGGTACGCTGAGCTTTGTTGCGGACACTATTTTTTTTAATGATAACCAGTTGCGCCTTCGGCGCCCGGCACGGCCTACTCAGGTGCTTAACCTGACGCTGGACGGTGATTTCTGGCGTGGCTCTCTGGACTTGGACTCTGCCAAAGCCGAAATCATTCTGCTGAAGCGCGGCATGCCCACCCCCAGCACGTACCGGGTAGAGGAGCTGGCGCAGGATGGGGGCTCGGCATGGCTTTTTTCCCCTTCTGATACGGGAACACCCGGCGCTGCCCTGGCTTTGTTGCCCGACACGGAAACCGCCCCGGCAGCTGCACTTTGGGCCGATGCACTGGCCCGCGAAGGCATTATCGTACTGATGTTGCCGGCCGTTGATTCCGCTTCCGCGCCCTTGGAAACCCCGCGCCTGCAGGTAGCTTTAAACGTACTTCGCGCCACGCCTGGGGCCGACACTGCCAGCATTGGCGTGTGGGCGGCGGGAATGCGGGCCGCGGCCCTAGCCGAAAGCATGACCGGCCCAGGTGCTCTGCAAGCTGCATTTGTTATAATCCAGAACGTGAGCTTAAGCTCCGGTACGCGCACGGCCTTACGGGAGCTGAGGAATCAGAAGGTGCCCATTCTGGCTCTGTATGGGGGAAGTAATGCAACGCCGCAACAGGCGCTGCTGATGCGCAACGCGCTGGGCGGGCGGCGTGGGGCCCCAGTACGCACGTATCGCGGCGCAGGCCCCGACCTGCTGGTGCCCAATGCGCTGAGCACGCGTTTCGGCCCCGGTCTGCCGAATGAGGTGGTAGCGTGGCTACATAGCCAATAACGAGGCGCAGGGTTCCACCCGGTGAAAAGCGCTTTTGTTGGGTTAAAGTGAAGCAAAGCGTTGGAGGCCCCTTCTCGATTGGCGAAACCCTGTGCTAAATCAGCAGCAAGCCCTTTTCCCGGAGGAGCTGCCACGCCGGGCTTTGCAGGAAAGCTTCAAACGACCCCTCCCCTGCCGGGAAACCAGCAGCAGCTTCTTTAAGCAGGACTTTGGTGTCGTAGTCGTGGCTGAGTTGGGTGAGTAGCTGGTGCAGCCAATGGCCGGTGGCGACGGTGGTTTTCACCTCAAAATCTTCGGCCTGCTCGTAGCAAGTAAGCACGGCACGGGGGGCTTTTTTGCCCTGCTCAATGCGGAGGTCTGGTGCATTGCCGAGCCAGAACAGGCGCTGGTTTTGCCGGGCTAAATCGGGTTTTTCGGCAGTTTGCAGGGCGTGTTGCACGAGGTGGCGCGGCGTGGTGGGCCGGGGCGTTTTGAAGTCGAACCAAAAGCCTAGGGGCTCATCCAGATTCACACCGTGCAGGTAATTGTAGAGCGACTTGGCTAGGCCGGGGCCAAAGGCTTCGTGGTCGGTGCCCAGCGGGTCGTCGTGCCAGAGGTCGTTCCAGGCAAAACCTTCGGGCTCGGGGCCAATGGCCGCTACCTGGTACTTGGCCGGATTCTTCCCCACAGGCGAGTGAGCCGTCATCGAAAAGCGGTGCCAGTAGCCGCTTTGCACCACACCGGCGGCAAATAGCTGGCGCACTACTTCGAGGCTGTCCACGGTTTCCTGCGCGGTTTGGGTGGGGAAGCCATACATTAGGTAGGCGTGCACCATGATGCCGGCCTGGGTGAAGCCATCGGTGACGCGGGCCACCTGCGCAATAGTCACGCCCTTCTCCATAAGGGCAAGGAGGCGGTCAGAAGCCACTTCCAACCCGCCCGAAATGGCAATGCAGCCCGAGGCGGCCAGGAGGCGGCAGAGGTCGGGCGAAAAGGTTTTTTCGAAGCGAATGTTGCCCCACCAGGTGATGGCCACGCGGCGCTTGAGCAGTTCCACGGCCAGGTCGCGCAGGGCCAAGGGCGGGGCAGCTTCGTCCACGAAATGGAAGCCGGTCTGTCCGGTCTGCTTAATAATTTGCTCGATGCGGTCGACCAGCAGGGTACTGGGCGCCGTTTCGTAGCGGGAAATGTAGTCCAGGGTGACGTCGCAGAACGAGCAGCGCTTCCAATAGCAGCCGTGGGCCACGGTGAGCTTGTTCCAGCGGCCGTCGCTCCAGAGGCGGTGCATGGGGTTTAGCACTTCCAGCACCGATAGGTACTCGGTCAGGGGCAGGTCGGAGTAGTCGGGTGTGCCCACTTCGTGGTGCGACACGTCGGGGTGCGGGTGGTTGATGTACTCAATCTGGCCCTGCGCATTGCGGAGAAAGGTGCGCTGGAGCTGGCTGCTGGCATCCGGCGCGTAGACGACGGTTCGGAGGGCGCAGTGTACTTCATCGGTAGCCTCGCTACCCTCCCGGACTTCGCTTAGAACGTCATGCTGAGCTTGCCGAAGCATCTCTACTGCTTCGCCAGGACCGTTCAACGAAGCGGTAGAGATGCTTCGACTGCGCTCAGCATGACGTTCTTTTTTCTCGCCTAAGTAGTCCAGTAGCCGCAGCCACGGGCCCTCGCCATCATCTAACGTCAAATAGTCGATGTAATCGAAAAAGCGCGGCTCCTGAATGGTGCGCAGCTCGGTGTTGGGGTAGCCGCCGCCCATGATGGTGGGCGTAGCGGGGCTGGTTTGCTTGATGCGCTGGGCCAGCCGCAGGGCCCCGTAGAGGTTGCCGGGAAAGGGCACGGTGAAGCCCACCACATCGGGCTGCACGCGGGCTATGAGAGCGTCCAGCTCTTCCAGCAGCAGGTGGTCGAGCAGGTTGGGCGCGGACTGCAGGGCCTCGTGCAGGGGCTCGAAGCTGGTGGCGGAAAGGGCCAGTTTTTCGGCGTAGCGCGAGAAGCCAAAGTGCGGCCCCACGGTTTCCTTGATGAGGTCGGCGAGGTCTTCGAGGTAAAGCGTGGCCAGGTGGCGGGCCTGGTCGGTGAGGCCCATGGTGCCGAAAGCGGTTTCCAGGTCGGCCACGTTGTCGAAGCGGCTGGCTTCGGGCAGGAAGCGGCCGTGGCAGATGCGTGGGGCCAGCGTGAGGTCTTTATTCTGCAGGAACCGGACGACTGGCGTGATGGTGGACAGGTAGCGGTTTTGCAGGCGCAGCATGCGCCTGGCATTATCGCTCAGGGCGAATTCTCCGGCTTCTATTTCGGCAAAAACCTGCTTCAATCCCTCTACTGAAAACAACCGCAGCACCAGCTGCAAGCCCATATCAGCCTGCGTTACATGGTAGCCTCGCCCCCCCAAAAAACCCTTAATGTAGGCCGTGGCCGGGTACGGAGTGTTGAGCTGCGTGAGCGGCGGCGTGAGGAGCAGGATGCGGGGGGAGACAATGGACACGGCAGCAACTAACCCGGCAAAGGGGGCCGGGGTTCATTTCGGGCAAAGGTCGGGCATAGTTGGCGGTGGTGCAGCTTTCCCTTGGGCCTCTTTATATGATGAGCTACCCCAATCAGCCTACAAAAGTGGACTGGCCACACATAAAGGACGGTAATAAGCAGATGCCTGAATCCTATTGGGTCGCGACGCAAATTCTGTATGGCTTTACTTCCGGCATCCCCGTAAAACATTGAATAAGAATTGATTTTTTCACTAAACCCCTTTCCTGATGAATCACTCCACTGCTTCCCCTCGTACCCGCAAAGACAACCGTGCCGTGATTGACGCACTCAGCCGCTGCATTGCGGCCTGCGAAATGTGCGCCGATGTATGCCTCGATGAGGAGGACATTAAGATGATGGTACCCTGCATTCGCCTCGACCGCGACTGTGCCGACATCTGCCGCCTCACGGCTGCTTTCATTGCCCGCGGTTCCGACCACGCCCAGCACGTGCTCAAGGAGTGCATGGAAATTTGCCAGAAATGCCACGACGAGTGCGTTCAGCACAAGCACGACCATTGCCAGCAGTGCGCAGCTGCCTGCAAAGCCTGCCTGGAGGCCTGCCGTGCCTACGCTGCCTAACATCCCAGTTCAGACAAAGAAAAAGGCGACCCTGCAAAGGGCCGCCTTTTTTGCGTTCAATCTAACGGAGGATGCCTAGGCAATTGCGTCGAGCGACACACGCTCGGGCAACATCAGGCGGCGGAACTCGCTCACGGAATAGCCCGTGACCTGGCGGAACTGGTTGCTCAGGTGCTGGCCCGAGCTGTAGCGCATCTGGTCGGCTATCTGGTTCAGGGTCAGCTCGCCGTAGCTGAGCATTTCCTTTACGCGCTCAATTTTGAGGCGAATGAGGTATTTCTCGATGGTGAGGTGCGCGGTGCGCGAAAACACCTTGCTCAGGTGCGAGTAGGTAGCCGCAAACCGGTCGGTGAGAAAAGCCGAGGTAGTGAGCGGCGAGCGGGCCGTGCGCAGGTGCTCGAGGTAATCGGCCAGCACGGTTTTAATCTGTTCGGTGAGTTGCTCGGCGCGACCCATGAGCAGCTCAAAGCCCGCGGCTTCGAGCAGCGGGGCCACAGTTTCGAGGTCGGCGGGCGTGGCCTCATCGAGTTCGGCTACGCCCAAAGTCACGGCAGTGGTCCGGTAGCCGGCGCGCTCCAACAGGTTGTGCACGGCTTCGACGCACCGGGGGCACACCATGTTTTTGATATGCAGTAGGTTGGTTTTCAAGGGCTTTAACGTGTTTCGGGCCGCCGTGAGGGGGCCGGTGAAGAATAGGAACGAGCTGCTGCAGAAACGGGCACAGCCCGGCGTGGACGCGGCACGGGGGTAGACACCTCCGCCCAGCCACGGCCAAACCAATGCCCGGTGGCCCACGTCACGAACGGCACCACGGCTAGGAACGTAACAGCCAGCAGCCAGAACAGTACGAGAAAAGCAGAAAAAAGTCGACTAAAGAATTGGTCACTGCTTCCAAACAGATAACCAACCAGCATTAGTGCCAATACCAAACTGATGCCTGCCAACACACCCACCTGCCGCCACGGGTAGGCAGCAAGCTTTTTTTCGAGGCGACGGCGGAGTGGCAGCGGCATTCAGTTAGAATTTGGGAAGGTGAAAATAGGGAATAATTTGGGTTCGCCACTCCCCTACCCCAACTGGGCCAGCAGTTCTTGCTGCATGGCCTGGCCGTTGTCGGCCTCATACCAGGCATTCATGGCTTTGATTATTGCATTAACGTGCAAATCCTTATCGGCGTGCAGCTCTTTTGCCAGCTGCTGGGCGGCAGCGGGGCGCGGTCCCCAGTCGCCCAGGTCGGCACCGGAGGCGGCATCGCGCCGAATGAGCTTGGGGATGCTGTTGCCGCCGTTGGTCTGGTGCGCGGCCATGAGGTCGGGGTGGTCGGATCGCAGGAGCAGGTGTAATTGAATTTTACCGGCGCTTTCCTCCGCCAGACGCGCCAGCGTGGGAAGCAGGTGGGCCGTGTCGCCGCACCAGGCCTCGCCCAATACCAGCCATTGCTCCGGCTGGGGCAATTGGCGAATTTTGTCAACCAGCTCGGGCAGGAGCGGCACGGCGTAAGACCGGTCGAGGTGCGCCTGGTTCTGGTCGGTGTAGCGTATTAGGCCCGGACTTTGGTCGGGGCCGCTGGTACGGTGCTCGGCAGCCAACGTACCCACCAGCGCCCGAAACTCCGCGTAAGTATAAGCGGGACTCGGCACCACTGCCGGCAAATGAGATGTATTGGTCATCAAGACAAAAATAAAAGAATGCGGAAGCGAACGCAGCCCGCAGGGTGCGCCTCCCGCTACAACCGCTTCCTGCCCCCGGGGTTCTGTTGCACCGCAGTGCGTTATTTCTCTACCTTGCAGTGTTGCTCAATTCCAACTCCCTTTCTCACGCTTTTTCATGAATTTCCAACAACTCCTCCGCCCCTTCGCCGTGGCTTGTGTTCTCACTGCCACTTTCAGCGCCTGCAGCTCCGGCACCAAGGATGGTGACACCAATGTGGAACGCGGCCACAATAAAGACAGCCACTATGCTGCCGGCACTGCTGGCAGCGACTCGGCTACGGCCGGCCTAGTCCGCGATACCGTTCGCACCGTGACCGGCCGCGACCTCTACAAAGCCGCCGGCAAAGCCACAGACCGTAACCACGACGGCATCGCCGACTAGCTACCCGTTAAAACAAGCGCTGTCATGCTTACCTAAAGTTCCGAAGGAGGAATCCTCTCGCCGCTTAATACCTGGGCTTGCCTTTGTAGACGCTTGCTTTATCAGTATTGAAACTGCTGACCAACAACTCCTGGTGTCGCACAGGCGCCTATCGGTTGTTGCACACAAAAAGGCCCATACCAATCGGTATGGGCCTTTTGCCTTTTTGCAGAAAAGAATCGGGAAAGGGAGGACGAGGTTGTAGCTGACGTTGCGCAGCAGGTTTTAATAAAACACGAAGCCGTTGGGGCCCACCTTCACGGTGAAGGAATCGATGGCCACGCCCGAGGGCTGGTAGCGGATAAAGCGGCCGTTGCTGGTGAAGCTGGGCGAGATGGCGCCGTACACGGTGTTATCGCGCGGGTCGATGGCAAAGCCGGAGAAGCTGCGCCGGATGAAGGGCGTGGTGGGCAGGGCCGTTGCCGTGGTGGGCACCTGGTATTCGGCCCCGCTGAAGCTGTAGAACAGCTGGTCTTTGGCGGGGCTGATGCGCAGCTGGCTGGGGCTGCCGGTAGCGGGAAAAGCCAGCTTGGTTTGCGTGGCCGGGCTGCTGGGGCTGAAGCGAATAAGGGCACCGTTGGACACCCGCGTGGCCGTGTAAGGCGGTGCGCTCAGGTAAGTCACGAAGCCTGAGCACAGCACCCAGACATTGCCGTCCTTGTCGGCCACCATGCTCGACGGGCCGTCGGATACGGTAATGGTTGAGGAAACAGTGCCGCTGGCTTCGTCCACTACCGAAATTGTGTTGTCGAGGCTGTTGGGCACGTATATCTTGCCGCCCAGGGCCAGCAGCTGCTCGGGGTTGCGGCCCACCGTCACGGTGCTGCTCACGGTGTTGGTGGCGAGGTTAAGAATGCTGAGCGTGCCGGGCAGGTAGTTGGTAAACGGGCCTTTCCAACCCGTGACGTAGCCCCGCGTGGCGGAGGTGGACGTGAAGTAACGCGGCTGCTCGATGCCGCTGATGGTGCCTGCCGTTTTGAAGCCGGGCAGGTCCACGACTTCAATTTTGTTCGAGGCATTGACCACGATATAGCCACGCGTGCCCTGCACGCCCATGCTCTGCACCACGTCGCCAAGCTTGGTCCCGCCATTGGCGCTCCCGAAGGCATCAACCGTCAGGGCCTTGGTGGCTTTGTCGAAGACGCTCACCGCGCCATCGCCGGCGCCGAACTGGCCTTCGCTGAGCACAAACACCCCATTGGTTTCCGGGGCCGGCGTCGCTTTTTCCCTATCGGGGTCGCACGCGGTCAGCAAAGCCAACGCTGCGAGGAAGGGCATAACTTGTTTTTTCATGATGATTAGACCGGCCGTGACCAGCAAAAGAAGAATGGGTAAATAGGGGCGTGAAAAGTGCGAACGGGGGTTTGTGAGATGGTGAGCGCGGCAGGTGAATGGGAAGGATTTGTTGCCTTTGAGCAGTCCTGCTCATCTGGAATTTTTTTTTTCTAATGCCAGCTCAGGCGCAGGCTGGCGCTCAGAGCGCGGGGCGGGGCCGGGCGGCCGGGGTAGGTGTCGTAAGCCCGGTTGAGCAGGTTGGTGGCCTGCACCAGCACCAGCAGATTCGTGCCGGCAGGGCCGCGTAGCGTGCGCCCCAGCGTGGCTCCCAGCAACCCGGTGCCCGGCAAAAAGTCGGTACCCGAAGCGTTGATGTAACGGAAGCTGGTGAAGGCCACCGTACCGCTCAACAGCCACTCGCGCCAGCGGTGGTCGGTGCTGAAGCTGGCTTGGTGCTGCGGCACAAACGCCAGCTGCACGCCCACGGGGTCGGAATCAGCAGCGATACCCTGGGTTTTGCGGGTGTCAGTGAAGTGGTAGGCCAGCTGCACGCCGCCCGCGTAGCGGCCCTGGCGCAGGCGCAGGGCGGTGCTGGCCTCCACGCCCTGGCTACGCACCTGGCGCAGGTTGCGCGGGCTCCAGATGCCGGTGCTGGCGCTGGGCAGCCACTGCACCCAGTCGTCCACGTCCTGCCGAAAGACGGTGAGCTCGGTTTCGGCCGTGAGGCCACCGGGCCACACCAGGCGGTGGCGCAGGCCAGCCTCGTAGCCCACACCCAACTCGGGGCGGAGGTCGGGGTTGCCGCCGGGCAGCCAGTACCGCTCGTTCAGGGTGGGCGCGCGGTAGCTACGGGCCGCGCTGGCCTTGGCGGTGAGGGACTGCGCGAGGGAATGGCTGAGGGTATCGTTGCCAATTTGCAACAGGTCCCACTCCAGGCCGGCGGTTGGCGTAAGCGGGGCCAGGCCTGCGGGTAGCGCCGCCTGGCGCAGGTTGGCCGAGAGGCGCAAGCCGGGGCGGGGGTCGTAGCGCAGCAGGGCAAAGGCAGCGGCGCGGCTTTCGGCGATGCTTTGCGAGCCATAGCCGTCGACCAGCGCGGCAAAACGCTGGACTTCGGCACCCAGGCGCAGGCTGCCGCGGACGCCCAGCGCGGTGGTGCGCTCGGCCTGAGCCTGGTGGTACGCACGCGGGAGTTGCTGGGGGCGCCGCCATCGCGGTAGTTCAGAATGTCCTCGAACCAGGCGCCGCGCACGGCCCACTGCCGCCGGGCGGCCACGTGGCGGTAGCCCAGCACCAAGCGGCGGCTCTGGTCGCGCTCTTCGGCCTGGGTGCCGGTCACGTTCACGCCGGACTGTATTTCGCGGTCGGTGTCGGTGAGCCAGGCGGCGGCGGTTACTTCGCCGGCCGTGCCCACGCGCCACGCCACGTCGGGGCTGATGCTCCACTGGTGGCGGAGCGCCGCGTTGCGCAGGGTGTGGCGCACGGGGCCGCGGGCCTCACGTAGCACGTAGGAGTAGTTGTTTTGCGCTTCGCGGTAGCTGCTGGCTATGCGCACTGCCACCGTGGGCGTGGCCGTGCGGGCCTCCAGGCTGCCGCCCCGCAGGCCAAAGCTGCCGGCATCGGCCTGCACGCTGCCGTAGAAGCCGGGCCGCCAATCGGGGTCGCTGTTCAGCAGCACGGCGCCGCCCACGGCGCCGCTGCCGTAAAGTGCGGCGGCGGGCCCGGGCTGAATGCTCACTCGCGTGGTGGCGCCCACTGGCAGGAGCGCAAAGTCGTTTTGGCCCAGGGTGGGCAGCATGATATTCAGGCCGTTCCAGAGCACGGCGGTGTGCTGGGCCGAGGTGCCGCGCAGGGCAATGGTGGCCAGCTGGCCGGGGCCGTAGTTTTTGAGGGAAATGGGGGTGCGGGCCTGCAGCACATCGGCCAGGTTGCCGCCGCGGTACTGGGCCAGCACGGCCGAGTCCAGCTCCAGCCGGCGGCTGCCCACGGCAAACCGCTCGGGGCCCACGGCGCGTACCCGCACCTCGGGCAGCCGCAATAGCCGCTGGCTGAGCTGGGCAGAATCGGGCGGGGCCTGGGCCGCAGCAGTGAAACTGACCAGCAACGCCAGCAGCAGCTCGAGCCGCCACGCGGTCAGATTAAAAAAGACAAGACGCATCCGAATCAAATTTTCGATAAAGAAAATTCGATTCAAAACCCACCGCAGCTTGCTTCAGACTGAAGAAAACCGCTACCGGGCCGAGGCCGAAAAACAGTTGGTAAACCAGCTTCCCGAAGGCGGCTGCTGCTCTCTTTCTCCATCCGTCCTCCGCGAATGCTGAACCTGTGAATGTCCGGGCAGGTCTCCTGGCTTGCTCCGCCGAGTGGGCCGCCTTCCCATTCACTGCGCCGGTTTTCGGGTTGAAAACCAGGCGCGAACAGTGGCATGTGAGGCCCACTCCGTTGTGGAGCGTACAGTTGCGGGGACAGCTCCGGCGTTGAACCGGATTCCCTTTTCAGCCGCGCCCCGCAATTGGGGTCTGGCACCTTGACGGGACAAAGATAGGCCAAGGGCGGTAAGGAATGAGGAACGATGCGTAATGCTGAGCGCACAGAAACGTCATGCTGAGCTTGCCGAAGCATCTCTACCGCAACACTAATTTAATTTAGTAGCGCGGTAGAGATGCTTCGGCAAGCTCAGCATGACGTCCTTTTATCCTCGGCTCGTTACCCGTTTTTCACCTACCGGCGCAGAGTGAAACCGACGAAATATTCCCGGTCGCTCAGGCGGTCCAGAGCCAGGTGGGTACCGGCGTCCAGCTGCAGGTTTTCGGTTACTTTGATGAGGGGTGCGATGTTGAAAGAGGTTTGCCAGCGGCGCTGCTGGGTGTTCCACTGGGCCACGGCTTCGGTTATCAGCCCCAGCTTTTCGGTGAAGTCGTATCCCAGGGCCAGCGATGGAATGAACCCGACGAAACGGCGGGCTTCTTCGCGGTCGTAGCTGAGGTCGGTTTGGAGCTGGGCTTCGAGACTGACTTTGTCGCTCAGCGCCACGTTGAGGGGCAGCACGAGGCCATATTCGGTGCCGCCGCCGCCGGCGAGGCCGCCGCTGGGCAGGCGCACAAAGCCGATGGCGGCCACGGCCACGCGGTGGTTGCGGTCATCGCCGAGGAAGTTGTGCTTGAGGCGCACCGTGACGTCGCCAAAACCGGAGTGACGCTCCTGCCATTCGGAGGCATCGGCTGGCCGCTGCTTGGTCACCTTGTAGACGGGCACTTCCAGCTGCAGGTCGGTACGGCGGCTCAGGCCCAGCTTGAGATTGGTGTAGGCCACTCTCAGCTCGCGCTCCCGGGCTTCGCGGCCGGTGCCGCTGTTCACCAGACGCAGGCCATCTACTTCAATCTGCAGGTGCCCGGCATCGACCGTGAACGGGCTTTCCGTGACGCCGGGGCGGTCGGGCTGCAGCTCGCGCAGGCGGTCGCGCGGCACGGGTTTGCGCCAGCTGAAATGGGCCGAATCATAGGGCGAAGGCTTGGAAAATTCCTGCGCAACCACAAGGGAAGGCAACAGCCATAGCAGCCAGAAAAAGTGTTTCATGGGCGGTGTACGCACCCGTGGGTTTTTGGGCGTGCTTTCCACAAAGCTTCGTGGCAGCGCGCCAGAAAACGTCTGCCCCGTTCCGACCGCTGTAGGCGGTCAGACCGGTCGTCGTGACGGCTAAACCGGTGGTTCTTTAACCGTTCCGACCGCCTACAGCGGTCGGAACGGGTAGATTCAACCCTGGTTACTTAAAACGGCACCACCACTTTCACGCTCATGTTGCGGCCGGGATTGTAGATGCCCGAGCGGCCGTTGGGCGCGGCCTGGTAGTATTCGAAGTACTTGAGGCGGTTGAGGTGGGCCTGGTAGGCGGTATCAAACACGTTATCGACCTGCAGGAACACCTGGGCCACGGGGCGGCCGGCGCGGTTGGCGTAAGTGGTGCCGGCGCCCAGGCCCAGCAGCGCGTAGCCGGGGGTAGCGGTTTCGGTGTTGTCGAGGGCGTAGAAGCGGCCCTGCCGGGCGCTGGCGTCCACGGAGGCCCGGAGGTAGGTGGCGCTCAGTCGGCCCGGGCGGGCGGGCAGCGTGGCCCGCACTTCGGAGCGGCCCCGCAGCGGCGGAATCAGGGGCAGGTAGCGGCCGGCGGCACCCTGGCGTTCCCGCAAGCTGGCTTCAGCGTTCTGGCCGTTTACCAGGGCCAGGCTGGTGTTCCAGGCCAGCCAGGGCATGGCGGCGGGGCGCAGGTTCAGGCTGCCCTCGATGCCGTAGAGGCGGGCGGCGGCCTGCTGGAACTGGTAGGTGGTGTTGCCGGGCACGATGACCACGGGCTGCCCGGCCGCGTCAAGCAAACGGGCTTGGTAGATGAAGTTCTGCACAAAGTTGTGGAATACCTCCACGCTGGCGTCGAAGGTGCGCTGGTGCCAGAGCATGCCCACGTCCTGCTGCCAGCTGAACTCCGGCTGGAAGCTGCGGTTGCCGAGGTACACGATGTGCGCGCCGGGGTCGAGGCCGTTGGAGCCGATTTCGGGGATGTTGGGGGCGCGGTAGCCGCGGGCCAGGTTGGCGCGCAGGGTGAGCTGCTCGGTGGCGGCATAGCTCGCACCCAGGCTGGCCGACACGCCCTGGTAGCGCCGCCGAAACGCGGGGAACTGCAGGGCAGCATCAATGGTGGCCGGGCCAGCGGCGGCCTCAAAGCCGGTGGCTGGGTTGGGGGCCACGTAAAAATCATTCCACGTCACGAGGCGGGTGTCGTAGCGCACGCCGCCGCTGATTTCTACTTTGCCCACCGGTTTTTTCAGGAGCAGAAAACCGCCGGCATCCAGCAGGTTGTAGTCTGGAATGGGGAAGTCGGTGGCGTTCTGGTGGCGGTTGAGCTGGCCCATGCCGTTGCTGCCGATGCTGATTTCCAGGCCGTTCCAGGTGGGCAGGTGGTAGCGCAGGTCGTAGGTGTAGGTGGTGAGGCGCAGGGCCAGGCCGGGCTGGGCGGGGGCCGTGGGGTGGTTGAACTCCTCGCGGTTGTTTTGCTGCACGCCCAGCAACAGGTGCAGCTCGCCGCCGCCCAGCTGCACCTGCGTTTTGGTGAATGCCCGGTAGTGCCGGATGCGCTGGTGCAGCGGCCCGATGCCGTAGGAACGCAGCTCCTGGTTGGTAGCCAGCGGCCGGTTTTTGATGTCGTCGAGTCCGCTCTCAAACACCTGGCGGGTGAAGCGGCGGCTGAGCGAGTCGCGGCTGCCGTCGGGTATTTCCTGCTGGTTGTCGTACAGGGTGAGGTACCAGTGCGAGCTGCCCCAGGCCTTGCGCACGCCGGCCATGCCGGTGAGGGTGAGCTCCCGGAAACCGGTGTTGTACACCCGGCCGTCCACGCTGTTACTATAGTCGCGGGCCAGGCGGTGGCTGGCCCGGAAGCTGGTTTGGAAGCCGTTTTTCTGGTAGTTCAAACCCAGCGAGTTGCCCAGCAGGCCGTTGTTGGACTGGTACTCGGCCAGGGCCTCGCCACCCAGTTGGCCCTCGGGGCCGTTGGGCAGGGCGGGCAGCAGGTTCACCACGCCCGCCACGGCGTCGGAGCCGTAGAGCAGGCTGGCGGGGCCCTTCACCACTTCCACCCGCTCAATGTCGTAGCCGTCTACTTCCACGCCGTGCTCGTCGCCCCACTGCTGGCCTTCCTGGCGCAGGCCGTTGTACATGGTCAGCACGCGGTTGTAGCCCAGCCCGCGAATGAAAGGTTTCGACACGTTGGGGCCGGTAGTGACAGCGCTCAGGCCGGGAATGCCCCGTACGGCGGCGTCAATAACGTTGGTGTTAGCGTTGAGGTTGATTTCGCGGCGGTTCATGGCGGCAATGGGCACGGGGCTGCGCCGGATTTCGGTGGCCCGGCTCACGCCCGTCACCACCACTTCGGTGAGTTCGGCAGCGGCCGTTGCCAGGGTTAGTTGCACGGCCAGAGCCTGGCCCGCGGCCAAGGTTTCATTACGGGTAGTAGGCTTGTAGCCCACGGCGCTGGCCACCAGCCGCACGGTGCCCGCGGGCACGTCGGCAATCTGAAAAAGGCCCTGGGCATCGGCCGTGGCACCCAGGCCGGCGGCCGGCACCGCCACGCTGGCGAAGGGCACGGGCCGGCGCTGGTCGTCGCGCACGGTGCCACTCAGCGTGCCCGTTTGGGCCAGCAGCAGCTGGGGCAGCAGGAGCAGTAGTAGAATGATTTTCATGGCTAACGTCTTAAAAAAAAAGCACAAAGAGTCCCACCCGCGCTTCGGCGGTGTTTTTTACAAACACTAAAGGGGAAGGGATTTGAGGGAGTGTTTTGAGAACTGGCCGTGGCCAGTAAACGGCGCTTAAGGTAATTAGCCGAAGAAGGTTTGCCAGAGCAGATACACGTTGAGGACGATGATGATGCCCGACACCGTCCAGGCCAGCACCTGCACCGCAGGCCGGTTCACAAACACGCCCATCTTGGCCTTGCTGCTGGTGAAGAGCACCAGCGGCACCACCGCAAAGCTGAGCTGCAGTGATAGGATAACCTGGCTGAGTACCAGCAGCTGGCCGGTGCCCTTCTCGCCGTAAATAATGGTGACGATGAGGGCCGGCACCACTGCGATGCCGCGGGTGAGCAGCCGGCGCAGCCAGGGCTTGAGCTGGATGTTGAGGAAGCCTTCCATCACAATCTGCCCGGCCAGGGTGCCGGTGAGCGTGGAATTCTGGCCGGACGCCAGCAGGGCCACGGCAAAGAGCATGCTGGCCGCGCCTGCGCCCAGCACTGGCGTGAGCAGCTGGTGGGCGTCGTTGATGTCGGCCACGTCGTAGCGGCCCGTTTTGTGGAAGGCGGCGGCGGCGGTCACGAGAATGGCGGCGTTCACAAAGAAGGCCAGGAACAGCGCCACGGTGGAGTCGATGGTGGCAAACTTGATGGCCATGCGCTTGCCGGGCACGGTCTGCTCAATCTGCCGGGTTTGCACGATGCTGGAGTGCAGGTACAGGTTGTGCGGCATCACGGTGGCCCCCAGAATGCCGATGGCGATGTAGAGCATCTGCGGATTGGTCACGATTTCGGGCCGGGGCACCAGGCCGCCGAGCATGGCGAAATAGTCGGGGTTCGAGACAATGATTTCGTAGACAAAGCAGCCGAAAATGATGACGGTGAGGCCGGCCACAATGCTTTCAATCACGCGGAAACCCTTGTTTTGAAAGTAGAGCACCACCAGCACGTCGAGCACCGTGAGCACCACGCCCCAGGTCAGGGGCAGGCCAAAGAGCAGGTTCAGGGCAATGGCTGAGCCGATGACTTCGGCCAAATCGCAGGCGGCGATGGCCACCTCGCACAGAAACCAGAGCACCATGGCCACTGGCTTGGAGTAGTGGTCGCGGCAGGCCTGCGCCAGGTCGCGGCCCGTCACGATGCCCAACTTGACCGACAGGTGCTGCAGCAGCATGGCGAACAGGTTGGAAATCAAAATCACCGACAGCAGCGCGTAGCCGTAGCGCGAGCCGCCGGCCAGGTCGGTGGCCCAGTTGCCGGGGTCCATGTAGCCCACGGCCACCATCAGGCCCGGCCCCCAGAAGGCGAACAGCTTGCGCCAGAACGAGGCGTTGGCCGGCGGCACTTTGATGGAACCGTACACCTCGCGCAGCGACGGGGCATTGCGGGGCTTGCGCCAGCCCGCCTCGGGTGCCGGCAACTGGGAATCGGTAAGAGTGGAGGGAGGCACGTTAAGGTCTTGGTTCAAAGCAAATGTACGGAATTTTTAGGGCAGTCTAAAAATTATTTTCGACTGCTTTAAATACAGGAAATCTAATAAAAGGTTCACCCCGCCGGCGGATTTTTATTTTCACCGTAATGCGGCCCGTACGGGGCCGGCTGCGGCGTTCTGGGGAAGGCTTGCGGAATGGCCCGCCCGATGTTTGGTGCCGCCGGCCCGACCTTTGCCCCGAATCCCGCTTTGCATGACGTCCTCCCAAATCAAGCGCCGCCTCGGCCTGCTCTCCATTGTGGTGAGCGCCGGGCTGCTGGCTATTAAGTTTTACGCTTACCACCTCACCCGCTCCCAGGCCGTGCTCACCGATGCGCTGGAGAGCATCATCAACGTGTTTACCAGCGGGTTTGCTTTCTACAGCCTGTACCTGGCCGAGCTGCCCAAGGACGAAAACCACCCCTACGGCCACGGCAAGGTGGAGTACCTGTCGGTGGGATTTGAGGGTGGCCTCATCGTTATGGCGGGGGCCTACATCCTCTACAGCGCCACGCTCAGCTTCTTTCACCCGCACCCGGTGGGCCGCGCCGACTGGGGCGTGCTGCTGATGGCGGCCACCGCCGTGGTGAACCTGGGCGTGGGCCTGCTGCTGGTGCGCAACGGCAAGGAGCTGAAATCGGTGGCACTGGTGGGCGACGGCCAGCACCTGTACCTCGACGCCCTCACGTCCATCGTGTCGGCGGTGGCGCTGCTGCTGGTGGCCGCCACCGGCATGGTGGAGTTCGACTCCGCTGCGGCGCTGCTGCTGGGCGGCTTCATTCTGGTGAACGGCTGGCGCATGGTGCGCCGCTCGGTGTCGGGCCTCATGGACGAGACCGACACGGCCATTGTGACTGAGGTGATTGAGGAGCTGCAGGCCCAGCGCCGCGCCCCCTGGATAGACGTGCACAACCTGCGCGTGCAGCGCTACGGCGCCAACCTGCACATCGACTGCCACATGCAAATGCCGTATTATTTCACCCTCGAAGAGGTGCATTCGCAGCTCTTCGACATCGAAGAGCTTATCAAGGAGCGGTTTGCGGTGGACGTGGAGATGTTTGTGCACGCCGACCCCTGCACGTTTGCCGCGTGCTCCCTGTGCCTGATGGCCGAGTGCCCCGTGCGCCAGCACCCCTTCCAGCACGCCATCCCCTGGACGCTGCAGAACGCCGTGCGTAACCAGCGCCACCGGCTGGACTAGCCGTGACTTACTCCACCAGCAGCTGGCGCGTGGCGCTGCCCGCGGCGCCTTCCACCTGCACGGAGTAGCTGCCGGCCCGCAGGCCCGCCAGGTCCAACACAGCGGTGGGGCCCACTCCCTGCAACGTGAGCACCGCCCGGCCCAGCAGGTCGCGCACCGTCACGCGGGCGTTGGCCAGAGGCTGGCGCAGGGTGGCCTGCCGTCGGGCAGGGTTCGGGAACAGCTCAAAAGCAAACGCATTGGCCGCCCGGGTGGCCGAGGCTACAAACGCTCGGTTTTCCAAGGTAATAATTCGGTCGCTGCCCCCATTGCTGCTGCCCAGGTACACCCGGCCTTCGGGCGACACGCAGATGGCCCGCAGCCGCCCGAAGGCCGAAGTCAGAAACACGGGGCGCGCGGTGATGGCGTCGCCGGCCGCGTTGAGGGGCAGCTGCACCAGCTGCTGGTTTTTGAGGGTGGCCAGCAACAGGCTGCCGCGCCAGCCGGGAATGGCCGGATGGTCGTAGTAGGTGAGGCCGGCCGGCGCGATGGTGGGCGTCCAGGTCGTGAGGGGCTCGCGCACGTTATTGGCGGCGCAGAAGGCGGCTTCGCTGGGCAGGTTGCAGGCGCCCTCTACGTTGGGCCAGCCGTAGTTGCGGTTGGGCTCTATTTTATTGATTTCGTCGTCGTTGCTGGGGCCGTGCTCCGAGCTGTAGAGGCGGCCGTCGGGCAGGCGCACCAGGCCCTGGGCGTTGCGGTGCCCCAGCGTGTACACCAGGCTGCCCGCGGTGGGGTTGTCGGCGGGCACGGTGCCGTCGAGGTTCAGGCGCAGGATTTTGCCGTTGAGGGAGGCGCGGTTCTGGGCTTCGGGCTGCAGCTGGGCATCGCCGGTGGTCATGAGCAGGGTGCGGTCGGGCAGGATGAGCAGGCGCGAGCCGCTGTGCGTGGTGGTGGCCGGAATGTTGCCGAGCAGCACCAGCGGTGCCGTGAGGCTACCCGCCGCGGCTGAATAGGTGTAGCGCACCACTTTCTCCTTCAGGCTGCCGGCATCGGTGTAGTTGTACACCACAAACACGTGGGGCGTGGTAGCAAAGTCGGGGTGCAGGGCCATGCCCAGCAGGCCGCTTTCGCCGGTGGGCGTCACGTCGGGCACGGAGAGCAGGAGCTGCACCTGGCCGGTGGCCGGGTTCACGCGGCTGATGCGGCCGCCGCGCTCCGTCATCCACAGGAAATTGTCGGGGCCCCACACCAGCTCCCACACGTGGTCGAGGCCGGTGGTCAGGGCCGAGGCCGTGACGGTGGTAGTGCCCACCGGAAACGTGGTGAGGGCCGGGGCCTGAGCGCAGGCCGCCATTGGTAGCCCCGCGGCCCAAAAGGCCAGCGCGGTGTTGCGTAGAAATTTCATGGCAAGACGCAAAGAATGAGCAAGAAGAACGGACTGAACTGCTTCAACAAACGAAACCCCGGATAGTCCGGATGCCGCCGTGCGGCAGCCGGTAGTAGCTTGCGGCGCATTCAACACCCGCTTCTGCTAATGTCGGAATTCATCACCGAAATCCATTCCACGGGCTACGTCATCAGCACCGACCCCGGCCGGCTCGACGTGGCCGCCGTGCACGGCTGGCTCAGCAACGAGTCGTACTGGGCGCGCAATATTTCCCGGGCCACCGTGGAGCGCGCCATTGCCCATTCCCTCAACTTCGGCCTCTACGCCCCCGACGGGCGCCAGGCCGGCTTCTGCCGCGTGGTGACGGACCGCGCCACCTTCGCCTGGCTCTGCGACGTGTTTGTGCTGCCCGAGCACCGTGGCCACGGCCTCTCCAAGTGGCTGGTGAAGCAGATGCTGGCCCACCCCGACCTGCAAAACCTGCGCCGCCACCTGCTCGCCACCTTCGACGCCCACACCCTTTACCAGCGCTTCGGCTACGAACCGCTGGACCGCCCCGACCGCTGGCTGGAAATCAAGCATCCGAACCCGTACGGGTGAACCACTTGGAATGATTATCTGGCTGTTGTAGAAGCGCAGCTGGCCGTAGTCTAAGCGCAGCGACGACTGCGCGCCAATTGTAAAGCGAGTTTGCAACTCGCCTTGGCGGTAGCCTCCCTGCGGGCGAGTTACAAACTCGCTTTACAATTGGCGCGCAGTCGTCGCTGCGCTTAGACTACGGCCAGCGTGTGCTCGCCAAACCGCTTTACCTTGCGGCCCCGTTGAAGGCTGCGAAAGCGACACCGCGCCCTCCCCTGCTAACGAAATTTCTATTCCCCCCAAACACCTGCCCCATGGCTTCCGGTCTTTTTGCTTTATTAGATGACGTTTCCGCGTTGGTGAAAGCCAGCGCGGCGAGCCTTGACGACGTGCCGGCGCAGGTGGCCAAAACCACCGGCAAAGTGTCCGGCATTGTCATCGACGACACGGCCGTGACGCCCAAGTACGTCGTGGGCCTCGACCCTTCCCGCGAGCTCTCGATTATTTTCCAGATTGCGAAAAAGTCCCTCATCAACAAACTATTCATCTTGACGCCAGCGGCCCTGGTGCTGGGGTATTTTGCGCCGTGGGCCATCACGCCTATTCTCATGCTGGGCGGGGCGTATTTATGCTACGAAGGGTACGAGAAGGTGCATTCCATGTTCAGCAAACACCCCGCGGTGGATGCAGAAAGCGAACAGCTCGAACAGATTACGCCGGAGGAGCTGGAACAGCAGCGGGTGGCGGGGGCCGTTCGCACCGACATCATCCTGTCGGCCGAAATCATGGCCATTGCTTACAGCCAGGTAACGGGCCAGTCCATCGTCAACCAGATTCTGGTCATGCTGGCCGTGGCGGTTTTTATTACCGTGGCCGTGTATGGCTTCGTGGGGCTCATTGTGAAGGCCGACGACATCGGCGTACACCTGGCCCAGGATAAATTCCACCCCGCGATGCAAAAACTAGGGCGCGGTATCGTGAAATTCATGCCGCGCTTCCTGAGCATCTTGAGCTATGTGGGCACGGTGGCCATGCTCTGGGTCGGGGCCGAAATCATCGCCCACGGCATTCCAGTCACCAGTCACTTGCTGGACGATTTGGCCCGGTCCCTGGCCCATATTCCGGTCGTGGCCTGGCTGGCGAAGGCGCTGGCCTCTGCAGTGGCCGGATTGGGAATTGGTTTTGTGGTAGAGAAACTCGTGCTGTTGGTGAAGATGATAATGCCGGGCAAACAGGACAGTCCCAAAGTTGGGTGAGGCCGGCAGTGTGTCAACTTGAGCAAATCCATACACTGGCCACTTTTAAGCAGTGGTGCATAAATAAGCGCATGAAAATAAGGTGGGGTACTTTTGGCAGATGCTTGTTCCCCTTGCCCTGCTCGTCGAGGAAGTGGCGACCCTCGACGCGTGCAGCCATCACGCCCGCCATCCCCGCCAGCGCCGCCGTGCCCAAGCCGTGCTGGGCCACCACCGGGGCCAGAGCGTGAACCATTTGGTGGCCTTTTTTGCCGTGCGCTACGCTACCGTTCACGGCTGGCTCAGCGCGTGGCGCGACCACGGCCTGGCGGGCTTGTTGGAAGGCCACCGGGCCGGCCATACCCCCCACGCTGCCCCCGGCGGCCCAAAAAAAGTAACTGCCTGGCTCGGCCCTGTCACCCAACAGCTGCGGCGCTTGATTCCCCGCCCGCGCCGCGCTTTTGGCGTTAAACTGCACAGCAGCACGTTGCGCCGGATGGCGCGGGCTGCCGGCTACGCCTGGAAGCGCTGCCGGCGCTCCTTGCGGGGCCAGCGCGACCCGGCTGCCTTTGCTGCCTGCCAGGCCCGGTTGCGGGACCTGCACCGGGCCGAAGCCCGCGGCGAACTGGCCGTCGTCTACGTGGACGAGTGTCGCTTCTCGCGCCAGGCCCCCGTGCCCTACGCTTGGCAGCGCCGGGGCCAGCCCCCGGTGGCCCTGCCCGCCGTGCGTGGCAACGGCGGCCACTCCGCGCTGGGCTTTTGGCAGGCCCACGCCCCCGGCCAGCCCCTGCACGCCTACCTACGGGCCGGGGCGCTCACGGCTGACCTGTTCGTGCTGGCCGTCCACGACTTCGCCCAGTCCCTGGACCGTCCCACCGTCTTGGTGCTCGACAACGCCTCGATTCACAAAGCCCACGCGGTCCGCGCCTGCCACGCCGAATGGGCCGCCAAAGGGCTGCGCCTGCTGTTCTTGCCGCCGTACAGTCCCGAACTCAACCACATCGAACTGCTCTGGCACCGCTGCAAGCATTACTGGGTGCGGCCCGAAGACTACCAATCCGACCACACGTTGCTTCAGCGCATCGAACACGCCTGAATCGAATCGGAAAAGAGTATACGGTTACTTTTGCATGACTACTTAGGCAGTCGTTGAGTTGATTGGTCCGTTAACTGGCTTATGATGACTTGCACGCTGGACCTGTACACGGATTATTTGCTGAGTTCGACGGGCCCAACG
>NZ_MDZC01000075.1 GCF_001816165.1 Hymenobacter glacialis | reverse complement strand
GGTGTTCCCGCTGGGGCGCGTCTTCGCGCATTAAGCACAAATAGGGGCATACAAAGGCCCATTCATCGTCAGAAATGTCGCTCGGGTAATGCGCTGCTTTTGACATCCCCAAATTTAACTCCAAGTACAGAACAGACTCTAGCCCATCGGCTACCTGCACGTCGACTTTGCCGAGGTCCAGACCGAAGAAGGCAAGCAGTACCTTTTTGTGGCCATCGACCGCACCCAGCAAGGGGGCCTTTGCCGAACTCCACCCGCGCGCCAAACGGGTCGTCGCGGCCGAGTTTCTGCGACGCGTGCTCGACAAGCTGCCCTACAAAGTGCATACCGTGCTGACGGACAACGGGGTCCAGTTTACTCCCCAGCCGCACCAATTCCTGCCGGGCGGGCACAGCTTTGACCGCATTTGCCGCGAATACGGCCTGGAAAACTGCCTGACCAAACCGGCGCACCCGTGGACCAACGGCCAAGTCGAGCGCATGAACCGCACCATCAAAGAAGCCACCGTCAAGCGCTTTCACTACCAGACCACCGCGGAATGAGGTGGTCGAGTAAATCTGGACAGAACAGGGTGGTATCTTTCCTTCGTCATGAAAGACCCTGCAAAACCCGACAAACGCCGCAAGTATGATGCGGCCTTTCGCTCCGAAGCCCTGCGCTTGGCCGAGCAAAGCCGCTCGACCCAAGCCGCAGCCCGGGCGCTCAACATCGACCCGAAGCGCATCTACCAGTGGCAAAAAGCCGCCCAGACACCGGTTGCGGCGGCCTTGGGCGCAGCCCTGGACCCGGACACGGCCGCTGAGTTGCGCCAGCTGCGGGCCCTGGCCCGGCGGCAGGCGCAGGAGTTGGAAATTTTAAAAAAAGCCATCGCCATCTTCTCGGCGACCCCGTCCCCATGAGCCGCTACCGTTTCATCGCCGCCGAGTGTGGCCACTACCCCGTGCGCCGACTTTGCCAGGTGCTGGGCGTGCCAGCCAGTGGTTTTTACGCCTGGCAGGCCGACCAGCAGCGGGCGGTGGGGCGCCCGAAGACGCCGGCCTGGGAAACGGCCCTGGTGAAGGTCTTTGGGGTGCATAAACGCCGCCACGGCACCCGCCGGCTGCGGGTGGCCCTGTGGGAAAAAGGGCACCGGGTGGGCCGCCAGCGCCTGCGCACGGCCATGCGCCGCCGGGGCCTGCACGCGCTCTAACCCAAGGCCTACACCCCGCGCACCACCGATTCCACCCACGGGCTGCGCTGCGCGCCCAACCGGCTGCTCGACCAGCCCAAGCCCACCCGGGCCAACCGGGTTTGGGTCAGCGACATCACGTATATGCCGCTGGCCAACGGCGACTGGGCCTACCTGTGCGCCTTTCAAGACATGGCCAGCAAGCATGTGGTGGACTGGCAAGTTGGGGGCCACCATGCCCGAAGAATTGGTGACCACGGCCCTACAACGGGCCTTTTGGTCCCAACCGTCTGCTCCAGGCCTGCTCGTGCACTCCGACCGGGGTGGGCAGTACTGCGGCAACGCCTAGCGCCAATTGCTGTATGACCACCAGGCCCTGCGCTCGCAGAGCCGCCGCGGCGACTGCTACGACAATGCCCAAGCTGAAAGCTTGTGGTCTCGCCTCAAAACGGAGGTACTCGAACTACGCGAGTGGCCCGTTTTTGCCGACTTGGCCGATGCCCAAGCTAGTGTCGCCGACTATTTTGACTACTACAACCACGACCGACTGCACTCCAGCATCGACTATCAGACGCCGTATCACACTCATCAACAAATTCTTCAAAATACTGCCCTAAACTGTCCAGCCTAATTAGACCACCTCAAAAGAACCCCACTATCTTTACCCGAAACCCGACCCAGCTTACCCGGGGACTATACGAAGCTGTTTAGGAAGTGGTGGGTGGGGCAATTTTACGCAGCAGCAGGACCGTAAAAGCCAACCAGTGCAGGGCTACCCAGTTTTGCATGGTTTCGTAACGCACGAGCAGCGCCTTAAAGCCATCGAGCCAGGCGTTGAGGCGCTCAATGACCAGCCGGCGGCGGTAGAGTTCGGGGTCGAACGGGGTATCCTCGTCGGTCTGCCAGTCGGCCGAGCGCCGGTTGCGCGGGATGTTGGCCTCGATGCCGCGCCGCGCACACGCCTGCCGCAAGGCGGTGACGTCAAAGGCTTTGTCGGCGTTGAGAAACAGGCCGTCGAGCCGTAATTCCACCGCTTCGAGCAGCTCGCACAACTCGGCAAAGACCCGCTCGAGTTCGAACGTGTCGTGCTGGTTGCCCGCTTGGGGCGTGGCCACGGCCAGCGGCAGGCCCTGGTTGTCGGCCAGGAACAGGGCGTTGGTGGTGCGGGCGGCTTTGCGGCCCTGGTAGCCGACAGCAGCCCCGCCGTTCTTGGCCGGCGTGTGGCTGCCGTCGAGTTGGACGCTGGATAAGTCCAGGGCGCGCCGGTGCAGGCGCAAGCTACTGAGCCACAGCTTTTTCCAGGCTCCTTGCTTGCTCCACGCGTTGAAATGGTAGTAGACGCCCTGCCAGCTTAGCGGCTCGCCCGTGAATAAGGCCTTAACGGGCAGCCAGCGCCACTGGCAGCCGGTTTTGAGCTTGTAGCAGATGGCTCCCACCACCTCCGCCGGGTCGGCGGCACAGCGGCGCCCACCCGAGCGGGCGGGCAGGTAGGGCAGTAGCCAGCGGGTAATCGTATCTTTGCGCAGGACTTCCATGGGGGAGGGAAGGGAGATGGGTCGCACCTCAAATTTCTCGCTTTTGTGGGAGTCTTTCCTGTTCTACCCCCCCCTGGCTACTTCCTAAACAGCTTCTACACCTAGCTTACAGCTGCGCAAAAATTACGTCAGCGGTGGGCAAAAACTGGCTCATGCCCCGGTAGACAATACCGGCCTGCCGGCACTTGTGGCGCAGGGGGGCTTTTTCGGCCCGCAAAAACGCTTCTACCTGCGGGTACACCCGCTCGGCCTCGGCCTGATTGAAGGCGCTTACCACCACGCCCACGCCGTATTTCTCCGCTACCAAGTCGTCTTCCGAAACCCCGGCGCACACCAGGTACGGCAGGCCGCAGCACAGGTATTCGCCCACTTTAATAGGCGAGCGGAACTTCTGGGACGGGAACGACGGCACGGCTACCACTCCGAAGTCGGCGGCCGATATGTAGTCCTGCACCTGCTCGTAGGGGCTGCGCGTGATGGTGTAGCAAGTTTCGGGCAGTGCCTCGGCCTGCATCAGGCCGGCAATGTGTGCGGGCGTATCGGGCGACACAATCAGGAAGAACAGGTTAGGGTTGAGGCGGTGAAAGGTTTTGAACAGCGCCGCAATTTCCCGGTCGTAATAAATGCCGCCGAATTTGCCCAGGTACAGAATGACCTGCTTATCGGCCGGAATACCGTACTTCTCCCGCACCCGCTGCCGCCCGTCGGGCCGGAAGTAGATTTTGGTTTCATTCACGCAACTGGGCAGCTTATACACTTTAGCCTTGGTGCCCCATTCTTCCATGCGGCGCATCATGTGCACGGTGCCGGTCGAGAGAATGTCGGCATTCATCCCCGACACCCGCTCCATGTAGTGCAGGCCCCGGTAGGCCAGGCTGGTTTCGGGCCACACGTTGCAGTCGCGCATAAATTCACTGTGCGGCTCGTACTGGAAGACGTAGTAGCGCAGGCCGACCAGCTTGGCCATTATGAAGGCAAAAGAGCCGGCCACGGTGCCCAGCGCCGTGATGCTGCGGGCCCCATCGCCCAGGCGCAGCCGTATCACGAGCAGCAGGCCCAGCAGCAGGTCGTAGGCTTTCTTGAGCAGCTTGAATCTGCCCGAGTGCCACTGCAGCGGGTACCACTGAATCCGGTCGGCCCCCAGGTCGGCGTGCATCTGCGCGGTTTGGGCGGGGCTGAGGGCGTACTCTACCTGCTCGTAGGTAATGAGGTGCAGCTGCAGATCGGGCTGCTGCTGGGTGGCATAGCGCAGGCAGGGCAGCATCACCGCCTTGAACAGCGGGTCGTTGCAGCTATTATATACATAAACGATGACGTGGCGCTTTTTCATGAGGCGGGTACGGGAGTAAGCAGGGCTTCCCACTGCTGCATGATTTTAGCCGGCGCAAAATCCTGCACCCGGGAATGGGCCTGGGCCGCGTAGTACGTGCGCCGGGCCGGGTCGGCCAGCAGGCTGCTGAGCGTTTCGGTCCATACCGGGGCACTTTGTGCCAGCGCCGGCCCCGCGCCCAGCAAAGGCAGCAACACGCCAAACTCGGCCCACTCGGGCGCGGCGGCATACTGCGCGGCCGGGGTTTGCGGCGCCAGAATTTCCCGGGGCCCGTGGGGCAGTCGGTCGATACAACCGGCACGCCGCAGGCCATAGCCTCGCACAGCGCCATCGGGAAGCCTTCGGTAGACGACGACAGCAACGACACGGCGGCGCGGGCAATGTACTGGAACGGGTTGTTCTGGAAACCCAGGAAATACACGTCGAAATCGGAAGTGAGCGGCGTGCCGTCCCACACCTGCCAGCTGCGCAGGCCCAGCTCCTGGCAGCGCAGCAGCAGGCCAGCCCGCAGTGGCCCGTCGCCGAGCAGCACCAGCTTCGCGGCCTGGTTGCCCTGGCTGCGCATGGTGTGCAGCACTTCGAGCAGGGCCGTCTGGTTTTTCTCGCGGGCCAGCCGGCCGGCCGTTATCAGCACAGAATGCTGCCCGAACAGCGTCTGCTCGGCAGCCGTCAGCGGCTGCTGACTTCGCTGCCGGATGCCATCCACATCGAAGAAATTATTAATTGTAACCACCTTAGCTGGAGTGAGCCCAAATAAGTCAATCAGCTCCTGGCGCAGGTCGCGGCTGACGGGCACGATGTAATCGGCGGCGCGGTAGAGCCAGGGCATCAGTACGCGGCGGCGCAGCCAACCCAACGCGCCCTGAATGTTGGGGTCGTGGCGCTTGGAATTGTGTACGCACAGCAGCACCTGTTCGGGGCCTTTACTGAGCAGGTTCAGGTAGTCAGCCCCTTCCAGGTGACTGATGCAGACGTCGATGCGGTGCTCGCGCTTTAGCTGCTTCACCCGCCCGATACGCTGCACGAAGCTGCACAGCTTGCCCACAATGCCCACTCCGGCCGGTACATCCAGGGTCACCAAGGTATTACTGGTCGGAAAGGCCACCTCCGTGCCGCTGTCGAACACGCACTCAACGACGTGATGGTGCCGGGCAAGTTGCTGGCCGTGGTCGTGGAATACGCGTTCCGCGCCCCCGTAGGTGAGCTGCGGAATAAGCAACAGAATATTCTTACGCGGAGGCGCTGCCGTGGTAGTGCTCATAGTCAGTCGCCTTAAAAGTGCCGGAGCAGGTAGCTTTTCAGCAGAAATTTGGCGTGCAGCTTCGTGCCGGGGTTGTAGTGCTTATGCAACGGCCGGCGGCGGTATTCGCGCAGCGAGTTGGTTTTCTTATCCGGATTGAGGTAGCAGGTCAGAAACCAGCGCTCGGCCACGCAGCGCAGCATGGCCTCCGGCTCGGCATAGCGCCGCTCCTGGTTGTAAGCCTGAATTTTCCAGAGCCAGTCGTGCACCTCGGCCAGCGTAATGTCGCCGAGCGTGAAGGGGAAGTAGGAAATGGTATTGTGGACGTGCAGCTCCCGGTCGTTGAACGGAATGCCAAGCACGCGCAGCTGCCGCTCCCGGATCTGGTTGGACTTGGCGTTGCGGCGGGCATGCACGTCGGCCTTCAGCGTCTGCGGCAGCGTGCGGTAGTGGAGCAGAATATCCGGCTGGTTCTCGATATCAACCACCTGCGCTACCCGGGCAATGAATTCGTAGTCTTCGCCGAACGTATCCTTGATCGTGTCGTCGTAACGCAGCCCGTGCTCCTGCATCAGGCCCCGGCGGAAAAAGGCTGTCGGGTTGGCTACCGGCATATTAAACAGCAGGAAGCTGCGCACCGCATCGCCCGATACCGGGTACTCATACACGATGTCCGACTCGCCGAAGCACTGCATAAAGCTGCTGGTAAGCCCCACGGCCGGGTGTTGCTCCATGAAGTCGACCTGGGCCTGCAACCGGTGCGGCAGGGCAATGTCATCGGCATCCATCTTGGCAATGTACTTGCCGCGCGCATGCTCAGCGCCGTAGTTATCCGTGAAGGAGCGGCCCTGGTTCTGCTCGTTGGCCAGCACCTGCACGCGTGGATCATCCTGATAGCTACGGGCTACGGCCAGGCTGCCATCCTGCGAGCAGTCGTCGACGATGATGAGCTCAAAGTCCTGAAGCGTCTGTTGCAGAATACTATCAATAGCGGGCCGCAAATATTCTCCGGCGTTGAAAACGGGAATAATGACAGAAACCAGAGGAAGCTCGGTGGTAGGCATAATAAGACAAAGGTACGGTGCCCAACCGAAACCCCATCTTACCCCGGTCTGGACCTTAGCCAGCTATGAAAAAGGACACTGGCTACCAACGGGTTACCGCCAGGCTTAGCCATAGGTTTGGGGGCGGCTACATCGCCGCTGAGCAAGCCCCAGGAGAGGCAATTGACAGTACGGCAGGCTATTTTACTTCAGCATACTCGCCTCCGGCTGCCCGGAAAGCGCGGCCACAATTACGGAGTTCAGCTCCTCGATATCCACCACTACATCGACCTGATTATTTACGTCCCCGGTGACGGAGCGACAGGTAGCAGCGTAGTAGGATATCTTAAAGTAGGAAGCTAAAAAAAAGTAGAACAGATACTTCTCCGAGTCGACGTTAATAAGCTCTATGACTGTTGTTGCAGGATGCAGGAACATCAGATTTGTCAGATTAGCGCCATGCAGCCCTACCAATACGGCTGTTTCGCGCATCAATTCCATTTGTTCCGTGAAGCTTAAATCTTCAAAGAAAACGGTTTCGAAGCCATATTTTTCTAACACCTGCCCAACTGCCGCCTCATTAGATACTCGGCGAACCGACTGTTTGGCGCGCGAAACATAAATCCGCCGGTGCGGCACAAGGGTTGGGTTATCAACTTCCCGCAGCAATTCGTCGCGCACCGTAGTTAAGCTAAACTCGCCTTGCCCGCTAGTGGTATCCTCAAGTGACATAACCAGATAAGGCACCTTCTCCGGAACAATCAGAGACTTCACTTTCGCTATTTCATCCTTTTTAATAGGAATCAGCTTTTCAAAACCCAATATCGAGACGGTAACCTTAATAAAGGAAGGCGTCGGTTCGGGCACCAGCAAGCCTATGGTCGGATAATATTTGCGCAGGGCCAACAACCGCGGCAATGATTCGACGAGCCAGTGATAGTAATTCTGCGCCGACCAGATATCATATACCAGCGCTGCTTCGTCGTAACGACGAACCCGTTTTGGCTGTAGCCATTGCTTGAGCAAAAAACTGTCTCTAAAAAACCCATCCACATCCGGCGACATCTCAGGCTTAAATAGTCTGAGATTGTTGAACATCGCGCCATGCCAGGAAACATTAGCATTAGCAACAGTATACAAGCGCAAAGCCGGTATAACTTTGGGAGCATCACTAACCAGCTTTCTGTAATGGTCAGCAACTTCCACGGGCATCGAATCGATGTTACCCGGCAGAACATAGCGATGGGCAGCAGACTCCGGGAAAGTGTTGATCACATTACTCGCTTCCCAGGCAGGCAGCAACCTGGATAGCTTAGCGGTTGCAAAATCAATTACTTTTTTTAGCATGGAATAGAGAAAATAAGGCTTGATGAAAAAGCCTTGTATCGACAAAAGAATAAATTAACCACAGCCAATGAATCAAAGGACAAACCCGAGGTTAGGCAATCGTTTTTTCATCGTAAGCCGTGGGTTTTCTTGGTTGCAATTTTGCTTTCAACAACTTCATTGCAGGCTTCTCAATCCAATAAGTAACAGCACTGGCTAAGCCAATTACTGTTACCAATATTACTATATTACCCAACCAAAATCCTGTTTTTCCGGGTAATACGCGTGCCATCAAAGGCCTTAGGTAAAAGACACTGATATTCTGGTGAATCAGATATAAGGCATAAGAAATTGTGCCAAGATACACAAACACCTTATTTGAAACCCAGCTCAGTTTATTATTTATATAAAGCAACATCAAGCTAAAATACACAACCAATGTTGCAACATGCTCACTGTAGGTGAGATAAGCTCCCCGGCCGAGATTATCGAATACAAAAAGAGAGCAAACAAAGCACCCTCCAATCATTACATACCGCGCAACACTGGGCCGGTCGTATTTAATGAGATAAAAGACGATACCGGCAAAGAAAAGCGGAAAGTGGTTGAGCAAGGGATATACAAAGTTAACAACCTCGTATGCTTCATAAAAAAAGCTCCTGCCCACGGTAGAAATCAAAAAACAAACAGCGGATAATATCCCACCAATCCATTCGATGTTCTTGATCTGACCTGTCCGATAGATGATCAGCATCGACAGATAGAAAACCATTTCTACTATCATAGTCCAGTAGGGATGATCGAGATTCTCCACCCCTAAATAGTGCTGAAACATAGTCATATTGGCCAGATACTGGCCAATATAGTTCAAAGAAAGACTATTATGAGTAACTGCGTACAACACATTAATTGCAAATGTAAAACTAACGCAGGCCCAGTAAGTGGGATACAACCGAATGAGGCGGCTGATTACAAAATCCTTGGAGGAGCTTGTTTTTCGCAGCGTCATAAAAATAACAAAGCCGCTGATCAAAAAGAATAGATCTACGCCTGTCATTCCTAAATGAAGTCCATAATCCGGGTTGCCAGTATCCATTGTAAGATGAAAAAGCACAACTAGCACGGCAGCAATGCCCCTCAATGCATCCAGTACAAGGTCTCTTTTAACTACGGTCTTTGACATGACTTTGAAAAACTAAATAAATCAAAAACGATTAGTCCGACCTTAATTTTGGCAGAGCTGCAAACATGAAGGGAACCCATTTCTATTCTAACCAGCATTCGTACGCTTACTGTACGTAATGCTAACTATTGTCCTACACCCAGTATTTTGTGCATAATCCAACTCGCAGGAGTAAATTCCGGATTACCAGTATTGATCCATTTTACTAAGTCGTAATCAGGCATTGAATTTTGGAACATATGTGCGCCATTAGTGGTGTAGTTGCCTACCACTATTGCATCTTTCGCTCCCGGCATTAATTCTTTCACGAGTAGCAAACGACGATAAGGCATTTTTTCAAATTCCTGAATCAACTCGGGCGTTGCACCGTCCTTACCGCCATCGAATTTTACTAGTAAGTTATCCCAATTAATCCGCGCTGCTCGCCGCTGCCACTTTTCACGAGCTTCCTCTACCGAATGGTAGTGCAGAAAGCTAATTTCCACCTTACCTCCCAGCGTAGCTAGTGGATACGGGTTCTGCTGGCGTATTTCATTGATTTCCGGGTAGGGAGAGCTATCCTGAAACACCAGTTCCTACGCCATGTAGTGCTGTGGATTGCGTAGAAACTCCAGGTAGCAAGGCGCCATCAGAAATAAGCCGATAAAGGGCGTATTAAATGGTAGCGACAAATACTTATACACCTCGGCACCCCAACAGTCATTAGATATTATGGTAAAATCTCTGTTCCAGACCAACCGTATCTGCCTGCGTCTCGCCTCGAATCGGCGTTTTCCAGTGATACGGCTTGATATTTTATTAATTATTGACAGCATGATATTCTGTTATTTGGGATGAAATTATTTTTTTATGCTGACGTATAGGCACATTCTTCCTGTTTCAGATCCAGATTATTTACTGTGCCATCCCATTGCAAAAGCCGGGTGATCAATCACCCATTCGCTCAGTCTTATCTCAATCATCTCTCGAATCTTGTGTCGGTCCCAGATGAAATTATCGTACCGGCGGCGATATTTTTTGGGCACTTTATCGAGGTAGCCGAAGTAAATATCGCGCAACTTGTTTCTGCCCAGCATGGCCCAAGGCTTATGCTGTGTAGTGTAGTGGAGTACAACTACATTCTGCAAAAAATGCCGCAATTGCTTACGCGACTGATTGTGCGGAATGTCGTGAAACATCGTGTTGAAACCGCTGCTTAATTTCACCCAATTATCTACCAACACTGCATTAAGAGCGTCCTGATCAGGATAAATCAATTTATCGGCATTGTGGCTGATAAAGTCCACGACCTTAGCTGTAATTCCCCGTTTCTGCCACTCCACCCGGTCAATAAGTAATACACCGGAATTAAAGTACGAATCGGGCTTAAAAATACCTAGCTCAGGCCGGCTATCTACAAAATCACGCACGGCAGCTACCGGCAGCCCTTGCATAGGCGTATCGAACAGTGTCTGCAGTTTACCCAGTACAATAATGTCCGTATCGAGATAAATAAATTTCTCTACATCGGGCGGCAGCAGCACCGGAAACATCAGGCGGTAATAGATGGAAGCAGTCCACCATAAAGTTGGTGGCAGCACAAAATCCCGCGCAAAGCTACCCTCCAGCGTATAAAAGCAAATGCTGCTAGTGTAGCTGGCACAGTAGCGCTGTAGCTCTTCCCGCTGCAAGGCAGTCAGGCCGGTTTCAATAGCATGAATGATAATAGTATCCTGCGCATTATTGACGAAGATGGAAGTAAGCAACGCATATACCGGCGTCACATAGTTTTCGTCGAAAGCTATAGCCACGTGTATGCGTTGCTTATTGGTGCGCAATGACAGCTTGTTGTCCACGGCTTTTTCTGGCACGGCTCAGATTATTTGTTGTTAAGTCGGCTACGCAGCTCGCTTATCTGATGAAACACCCGCACTGCTTCTTCGCGCTGTTTCATCGAGGTCTGGAAATTGTAGAACAGCCGAAGTGTTTCGAAATTACTCAGAATACCCTCCTGCTGCCGGCGAAAGGCGGCATTAAACAAATTGCCTGGTTGCTTGGCCATCTGCATGGCCAGCCATACCAAGCGCTTGTTATAGAGCTGGCGAAATTTGCTTTCGGTTAATTCCGGGTGGCGGAAAATGAAATAATAGACGATGCTCGTCAGCTGGGAGGATGCCGTGCCCTGCCCAATGCGCAGCAGGTAGTTCCAGGTCAGGCGCTCCTTGAACATGAAGTGCTTGAAGCGCAGCCGGTCATCATACCACAGCTGATAGCCGGCCAGCTGCAGCGCGTCGCCCAGTTCCACGTCTTCGCCGCTCACAATGATTTTGCCGCGCTTGGTGGAAGTAGTGAAGCGAAAGCCATGATCCAGCAGCTTTTGCCAGGCCGATTTGCGCACCACCGAGCCGGCCCCGTACAGGTAGCCTTCATAGGGCGGCAGCGGACCGCTGTTGCCGCCGTTCTGAGGGCCAACGGCATATACGGCTTGAAATGTTTCGAACCACGCGGGTGGCGGCACTTCAAACATGCCCTCGGCATGCGCGCCCAGCACACCTATTTCCGGGTGCGCGCTCATTATTTCGTTTACCAGCGTCAGGTAGTTGGGCGCTATCCAGTTATCATCGTCAATGATGACAATGTATTCGTAAGCAGCCTCATTGAAGCCCCGGATCAGCGCATTCTCCTTGCCAGCTACCGGCTCTTCGAGCACACGGAAAGGTACCTGAATAGGCAATGTTTCGCGCAGGCTATGGGCTACCTCAACTGTGTTGTCGGAGGAGGCATTACTGATGATCAGTACTTCCCACGCTATGGCATTGCTCACCTGCTGGGCCGCAATATGGCGTAGCGTGTCAGCTAGGCGCGAAGCACCATTGTGCGTGCATATAAGAAAAGTTATTCCGTTCACCGTGCAAAAATCAAAATTAAAACTTAGCCTATTCCACAAGGGACAGGCTTTTGGAATGCCGACAGCTAGTGTGCCAATGTGCCGGCAATCCTACTTTTCCAGCTTGTGTAGGCGCGCTATAAAGGCTTCTATCAACTGATAGCTGTTGTCGCCGCTAATCTCTTTTTTCACCAGCGCTTTGAATTGCTGCCAGTAAAAGCTGGTCCGGATGGCCGAGGATTCTCCTTCCCGAAAACGCTCGTTGTTTTTGAGCATTTTACTCAGCGCAACAAACGCATACTGCAGGGAGAATTTAGCATTTCTCAGCCAGATTAGCGGTTTGTTGCCCGCCGAATCTCCTTGCATGGCCCGAATGTAGTCCAGATACGGTCGTAAGGCTGCTTCCGACTCGGCATTGCCCGCAAAGATCCGCTCCACGTAGTTCCAGGTCAGGCGCTGAGCCGGAATGAAGTGCTGAAAACGCAGCCGCTCATCGTACCAGATTTTGTAGCCGGCCAGCACAAAGGCATAGCACATTTCGTTGTCCTCGCCGGAGGTGAGCTTGTCGCCGTGGCGACCCATGAGCATCGATTTGAAGCCGGCCCGATGAATTGTTTGCCATGCTTCCTTGCGCACCACGCAGCCGGCTCCATACACGTAGCTGGGATGCCGCGTAATGTCGCCCTGCTTGTCAGCCTGCTTATCGGCGGCATAGATAACGGCAAATTCGGAAAACCAGGCCGGCGGCGTTATTTCGCATACCGGCCGGCCGATTCCACCCAGCGCCCCGATCTGCTTATCGGCTTCCAGTACGTCCCAGGCCAAAGCCAGGTAGTTTTCTTCGAGCCAGTTATCGTCATCAACGATGCACACGTATTCGAAACGAGCGGTGGCAAACCCCAGGTCCAGCGCATTGCTCTTACCACTTCTGCCTTCGTAGAGCAGCTGATAGGGAAACGGGAAATTCAGGGCCTCGAATTCGGCGGCGGCGACCTGCGAAGTGGTATCTGTCGAGGCATTGTCCACCAAGAGTACTTCGACGGAAAACATTACCGGATCAACCTTCTGGCGAGCCAGGGTCTGCAGGGTTTCTTTGATGCGGGCCGCGCTATTGTAGGTACAGATCAGTACCGTTACACCGCGTTGTTGTTGAGCTGTTTCCATGTAATTACGGTCGGGCTGAGGCATCGAAAATCGTCGGAGCAGCAACCGATGGCACTTTTCAGGAGGTTGGCCTTCTATTTCTTATACCACTGATACACCAGCTGCTTCAGGTAGCTGATGGTGCGCTTTGGGCTCACCACCGAAATTGCTTTATAGTAATTATAGTAGCTGCTCATCGTCTGGCCGGTTGCTTTGAGCCGCTTACTTTGATCGAAGTGCAGGCCTTCCAGAAATTCGTCGAAGCGGGCATGGTGCTGCGCCTCAACCATCTGCTTGTAATGGCCGGTTTCGAATATCTGCTTCCTGTTGCGGGCAATGATCCGGTCGTTCTGCGTGGCCGACATGATACCGCCGGCATGGAGCCGGTAGCGCGACATTACCTCTGGCAGGTAGTAAATGTTGCCGGTGCGCGTAAGCAGCAAGTGCAATGAATAGTCGCCGCTGAAAGCCTCTTTCAACCAGGCCGGAATAGGAAATAGCGCCGAGCGCCGAAACACCATAGAGGCCGTCGGAATAAACCAGCCGTGCAGCGCAATATCACGCTGGGTAAACTCGTGCGCGGTATCGGGTAGAATAGCTGCGAACTTTTCGCTGAATAGCCGAGGCGGAATAGAGTTGTCGTCCATGAACTCTTCTGCATCATGAATGCAGGTAGTGCAGCCCGGGTGGCTTTCCAGAATGTCAACCTGCCGTTGCAACTTGTGCGGACTGGTCCAGTAGTCGTCTCCTTCCAGCAGGGCAATATACGTTCCGGTGCAGGCCTCCAGCGTACCCAATATATTCCCCATTACCCCCAGATTTCTCTCTGGAAGCAATAGTCGGATACGATCTGGGTAGCGGCGCTGGTAATCTTGGGCAATCTGACGGGTAGCGTCGGTGGAGCAATCTTCCCCGATGACCAACTCAACCGCAAAGGTGGTTTCCTGCATCAGCACCGATTCGATGGCCTGGGCCAGAAACTTTTCGTGGTTGTAGGTGATGCAGCACACGCTGACCAGAGGAGTCGTCGTTTGCTTAACCATTTGATTCCGGCTGAAGATTGATGTTAACGTATATTTTTTTTCCGTTCTCTCCGTAGAAATACGCGTTCCGGTACGTGCCGTGGGTGAGAGCCCGCAGCCGGTCGAGAGCCTGGCGCATGGTCAGGGTTTCGTCCAGATCGAGCTCCAGCAGCTTATTGAAGTCCTTCTTCAAGTTCAGATTACCCTCCTGCCCAGGGGCAGTAGTGGTGTAGGTGCCCGCCACAATTGCCACCAGATGCTCGTCTACTAGTTCCAGCTCCGCTGCCTGTACCCGGGTGTAGGCCGTCAGCGACGTATCGTAGTCTTGCACATGCACCGGCTGCTGCACGATAATGGAGCCATGGTCCAACTCGGCATCAATCTCGTGAATGGTGGCCCCCAGCGGCAGCTTGTTCAGAATAGAAAACACCTGCGGAAACCAGCCCCGGTTGTAGGGGTTCAGGCCCGGATGAATGTTCACGCACCGCACCTGCTTTACCATCTCGGCGGGAAACAACTGCTTGCAATGCGCGGAGATGACCAGTGAATAACGCTGCACCAGCTGCGGCCAGGCAGAGCGCACCTGCACCGGCTCGATGCCGAACGGCCGCATCGTTTCGGCACTGGTGGGGCTACAGCAATAGGTGAAGCGCACCTGCTCCAGCTCCAGTTTAGTAGCAGTTAACTTTTGGAATTCTTGGGCCAGATACAGATTATCGGTCAGGACCAGAACGTGGGCAGCAGGCAGCATAAGCGGCGAAAAAGCAAAGACGGGGAAATATGAGCAGCCGAACAAGCGGTTTTTCGCCGCAGGCCGGGGCGTCGGCTACGCGTAGTGGTTACGAATCAGCGCGCAGATCCAGCGCACCTGTTCAGGTTCCAGCTGCTGGTAAAAAGGCAGGCACAGTACCCGGAGCGCAATATCTTCGGAAACGGGGCAAACGGCGCCGGTGTGATAGGGCAGCTTGTTGAGCGACGGGAAGAAGTAACGGCGCGTGTTGATGCCGTGGGCCGCCAGCGCATCCTTCACCCGGTGCATCCGGGCTTCGCTGTCGAAGATGACGGGGAAATAGGCGTAGTTATATTCTGTCTCGGCCGGGGTCACCGGATAGCGCAGCGGCAGCGCGGCCAACTCGGTGCGGTACAGCTCGGACAATTGCCGGCGGGCAGCGATGAATTCCGGCACCCGGGGCAGGTTGCACAGGCCCATAGCGGCGTGAAACTCGGAGTTTTTGCCGTTTATGCCCAGCGAGTAGTACTCGTCGCCGATGTGCCCGAACGATTTATATAGCCAGACTTTGCGGGCCAGTTCCTCGTCGGTGGTGATGATGCCCCCCCCTTCACTGGTGTGAAACAACTTGGTGGCGTGAAAGCTGCAGGTGGTGATATCACCATACGACAGCAGCGAGCGGCCATGCACCTGCACCCCAAAAGCATGCGCGCCGTCGTAAATCACTTTCAGCTGGTGACGCCGGGCAATATCCTCGATGGCCCGCACGTCGCAGGGGTAGCCGTAGACGTGAGTGGCCAGAATGGCTGAGGTGCGGGGCGTAATGGCCGCTTCAATCTTGGCAGCATCGATGCAAAAAGTCTGCTCTTCAATATCGACAAACACTGGCTCGCAGCCCTCCCACAGGATGGCCGTGGTAGTAGCCACGTAGGAGAATGGCGTCGTAATAATTTCTCCCGTCAGTTCTAGGGCTTTGATGGCGACCTGCAGCGCAATCGTCCCGTTGGACATGAATTGCACCCGGGCCCCACCTAAGACCGTGCTTAAGTCTGCTTCGAGCCGCTGTACCAAGGGCCCGTTATTCGTCAGCCAGCCCCGCTCCCAGATACCTTCCAGATAGCCGACATATTCTTCCAGCGGGGGCAAGTACGACTTGGTAACGTTGATGCTCATAAAGTCGAAAACAGATTTGTCAGTTAAATTCTTCTACCCAGCGCTACAACTCGGCTACTGCTGCACAATCTGGCGAACCAGGTCCCGGTATTGGTGGGTGGCTACGACTTCTCCCTGGTTCAATTCGTAGATCCGGTCACACTCACGGAGCGTAGTGATGCGGTGGGCAATGATGAGGATGGTAATGTCGGTATGGGAAAGTTTGTTTATGGCTTCGTTTACTTCCCGCTCGGTTTCATTATCAAGGGCGCTAGTGGCCTCGTCCAGCACCAGCACTTCCGTGCGCTTGTAAAGCGCGCGGGCAATACCGATACGCTGCCGCTGCCCACCCGATAGTTTCGAGCCTCGCTCACCGATATGCGTTTTCACGCCGGCAGGTAGGTTTTTAATAAAATCCGACAGGGAAGCCTGCTCAATAGCATATTGCAGCCGCTGCTGGTCCACTTCCACATCGCCGAGCGTGATATTATCCTGGATGGAGGCTTCCATCAGGAATGTATCCTGTTTCACATAGCCGATAATTTTGTACCAGGCCAGCAAATTCTGGGGCGTCAGGGGCTTGCCATCAACGAGGATATTACCCTCCTGCTCCACGTAAAACCGCAGCAGGATATTCATCAGGGTGGTTTTGCCGGAGCCGGAGCTACCGATAAAGCCAATCTTCTCCCCCTTCTTGATATCCAGCTTGATATCTTTCAGCGTACGCTGATCGGCCCCGGGAAAGCTGTAGGAAATACCGTCGAACGAGAGTGAATGATTGAAGATAAGCGGCAGCTGCTCGGGATGCTGCGGCATCAGGTGCTCCGCGTCATCCTCGGAGTTGATAATTTCAATGGTGTATTGCGCCTGCTTAAGTTGAAACAGCGACTGTAGCATCCTATTTACGGACGGCATCAGGCGGTAAGCAGCGGCGGCAAACAAGCCAACCAGCGCAATAAGATCAGTGGAGTTCTGCGAAAAGAACAGCGCGTAAATGAAAATGGTCAGTACGCCCAGAATGGCGACCATCTCAATCATCTTGATGGGCAGCAAGCTGTAGAGGTAGCCTTCGGCATCCAGCTTTTGCAGCTCTTCCTGGTTGTCGAGCAGCTTACGGCGGAAATCCTGCTGTTTGTCGGCCAGCTTAAGCTCAATGAAACCGATAAACAAATCACTCAGAACGCTGAAAGAAACCGGCCGCAGCGCATTCACGCGGTGTCCAATTTCCTGAGTGCGGGTTCTGAGCAGCCGGTACATCAGCCAAGTGGTAGGCACCAGCACAATGCCCAAAATAGCCAGCAGCAGCGGCTTGTAAACCACAATGCTGACCACGATGACTGCTATGACGGCCACCTCAGAAAAGAACACAAACAGGGGCCGCAGAATGCCACTAACGTATACGCCCGGCACCTGCAGCGCCGCATTCATCAGGGCAGCCGAGCCGGTGTCGCTGAACTTCCAGAAAGAAAGATTCAGGTATTTGGACAGCTGACTGGCAATGATTTTCAGACCGATATCAGCTGTAAAACGCGTCTGCAGATAGTTGACCCAGGTCGTGAACAGATTCTTGAACAGGAAGAACAAGAAGATAACGGCCATCAGAAAAAGCAGAAACGTTTTTTCCGATTGAAACCCCAGAAGCTGGTATATTGGGAAGAAATACTTGCTTTTCTGTACTGCGCCAGGCTCTGCGGCTACCATCATGACTGGTACCAGTGCAGCCAAGCCAAAGACATCCATGAAGGAAGAAACCAAAACCAAGCCGAACATCCAGACGGCCTCGTACTTCTGGGTTGAGGTCAGATAATAGCGAATGCTATTAAGTGAATAGCTGATGATTCCGGTGTTCATAAGGAAGGTACCTGCTTAAAAACTGAAAGGTAGGAGGCTAGATACTCCTTGCAGAGTCAGCAGTTCTCAAGTCTCAGGATGGGGCAAAGTTACGGTTTTTGTGTTAGATACTACTTGTATTCACTACTTGTGCGTAGAGGCTCAGTTGGCCGTAACATACTTTTTCATAGCTTGTATCACTCCCATACAATCCTCTAAACCGCTACTTGGAGTCTTGAGCAACAGAGGCCTTATAATTGCCGGACCAATAGAAGATAAAGGGTCAGGCTGACCTCCTCCAATAAAACCAGACCGGTGCAAAATAGAGAAATCAGGCACTTGTCGTACCTTAAGATTATAGACACGTGCCATGAAAAAGACGAAGTTTACCGAGGCCCAGCACGTGTTTGCCTTGCGCCAGGCAGACACGGGCGTAGCCGTTGCGGAACTCTGCCGGAAGATGGGCATTAGCGAGGCCACCTAATACAACTGGAAGAAGGAATACGGCGGGCTGGGTGAGTTGGTCTAGTTAAAACGGACACTGAAGCTATTTAGAAAGTCGGTTTATCGTTAATTTTTCGCAAAAGGATGACCACAAAGGCGAGCCAGTACCAGGCCATCCAGTTGCCGACGCTGGTTTCATAGCGGACGAGTAAGGTTTTGAAGCCATCGAGCCAGGCGTTGGCGTGTTCGACTACGACGCGGCGGCGGTAGAGTCCGGGGTCGAAAACGGTGTCGTCGTCGGTCTGCCAGTCGGCGGCGCGGCGGTTGCGGGGGATGTTGGCTTCAATGCCACGCCGGGCGCATTCCTGCCGAAACGTCTGGCTGTCAAAGACTTTGTCCGCGTTCAGGAACAGGCCGGCAATTGGAATACCCGCCGCTTCGAGGAAGACGCAGATTTCGCCAAATAAGGCGTTCAACTCGTGGCTGTCGTGGTGATTGCCCGCCTGCGGACTGGCGCAGCTCAGGGGCTGGCCCCGGTTGTCGGTCAGGAACAGAGCCGTGCTGGTGCGGGCTTTTTTGCGGCCCTGGCAGCCGACGGCTTCCCCGCCGTTTTTAGCCGGCGTATGGCTGCCGTCCAACTGGACGCTGGAGCAGTCCGGGTGGGCCTTGTTTTCCCGCAATACGTGCTGCCAGACGACCTGCCAGGAACCGTCTTTGCGCCAGGCGTTAAAGCGGGCGTACACGCCCTGCCAAGTGAGCGAAGCGCCGGTAAAAAACTTCTTGACTGGCAGTAATCGCCACTGACAGCCGCTTTTGAGTTTGTAGAGCATCACTTCCACCAGCTCCACCGGGTCCACAACCGACGGGCGACCGTGCGCGGAAAAAGGGAGCGAGGGCAGAATCCATTGGCGAATCATATCTTGGGACAGGACTTCCATTAAAATGCGAAAAAAGGAGTGTTGCAACTCAAATTTCGCGCTTTTTTGGGAGTCCTTTCACTTTCTAAACAGCTTCAGTGAGAAGTCTTACCTTCCACTGCCCATGACCGAGAAACTGAATTTTAGTGGTTTACCTGCCACGCGCAAGAAATATACACCCGCTTTCAAAGCCAAGTGCGTGCGCCAAGTAGCGGCCGGAGCCCGACAGATGGACGTGGCCCGCGCCCAAGGCATTTCACCGGCCTTGCTCGGCCGCTGGCAGCGCGAGGCCCTAAAAGCCGCCGTGCCCAGCAGCGCCGAGCGCGACGAAATCAAGCAGCTACGCGCCGAATTGCGGCGCGTGGAAATGGAGCGGGATATTTTAAAAAAAGTCGTGACCATCTTTGCGCAACCGCCTCAGTCATGAACCGCTACCAGTTCATCCAGGCTTGCACCGAACCCTGGCCCGTGCAGTTGTTGTGCCAGTTGTTAGCCGTCAGTACAGCCGGTTATTACCAGTGGCGGCAGCGCCCGGCCCAACCGGCTGCGACGTGGCAGCCAGCAGCGCAGGCGGCGTTTACGCGCCATGCGCGCCGCTACGGTACCCGGCGGTTGCGGGCCAAATTATGAGGTGGTCTAGGTAAAACGGACGGTGCGAAGTCTTAACTTTCACTGCCCATGACCGAGAAACTGAATCCTGGCGGCTTGCCCGCCACCCGCAAGAAATATACGCCGGCCTTTAAGGCGGAGTGCGTGCGCCAAGTGGCCGCCGGTGCCCGGCGTGGCCCGCGCCCAGGGCATCTCGCCCGCGCTACTGGGGCGCTGGCAACGCCAGGCCCTAGAAGCGGCCGTACCTAGCAGCGCGGAGCGCGACGAAATTCGGCAGTTGCGCGCCGCGCTCAAACGCGTGGAAATGGAGCGCGATATTTTAAAAAAAGTCGTAACCATCTTCTCCCAGCCCCCTCAGTGATGAGCCGCTACGCCTTCATCGCGGCCTGCACCGAGCCGTGGCCCGTGCAGGTGCTTTGCCGCCTGTTGGCGGTCAGCTCGGCCGGCTACTACCAGTGGCGGCAGCGCCCGACCCCACTCGTTGCGCCGTGGCAGCCCGCAGCGCAGGCCGCCTTTACGCGCCACGCCCGCCGCTATGGCACCCGCCGATTGCGGGCGGAATTACGCGCCGAAGGCCACGCCGTGAGCCGCTACGCCCTGCGCACCTGGCTGCACCGCAACGGGCTGCGGGCGCTGAGCACCCGCCCGCAACGCCCCCGCACCACGGTGGCCGACCCAGCTGCCGTCGTCGCCGAAAATCGCCTGCTCGGCCAGCCCGCGCCCACCGCGCCCGACCAAGTTTGGGTCGGGGACATCACGTACTTGCCCCTGGTGGGCGGGCGCTGGTGCTACCTAGCCACCTGGCGCGACACCTGCTCGCGCCGGGTCGTGGGCTGGTACCCTGGCCGCGCAGATGCCCACTGAGCTCGTGCTGCTGGCCTTTGAACAAGCCTTGACCTTGCGCCAGCCCGCGCCGGGCTTGATAATTCACGCCGACCGCGGCAGCCAGTACATTAGCGCCACCTGCCGGGCCCGCATCAATCAGGCCGGCGCCCTGTCCAGCTTCAGCCGACCCGGCAATCCCTACGACAACGCCCAGGCGGAAGCCGGCTGGAGCACGCTCAAAACCGAGTTGCTGCCCCACGGAACCATCTTTGCCAGTCTCGAAGAGGCCTGCCTGGAGGTTGCTCACTACCTCGACACCTACTTCAATCTGGACCGCCGCCACTCTGCCCTCGGCGACCGCTCACCCCACCAATTTGAACGCGACTTGAATCTCAACCTATCTTAGCGCACTGTCCGTTTTTACTGGACCACCCCAGGGCGTACCGGAGTTGCGCCGCCTGAAGCAGCTGGAAGAAGAGAATCTGCACCTGAAACAGCTCGTGGCCGGCCTGAACTTGGACAAGCAGATGCTGCAGGACGTGCTCAAAAAAAAGTTCTGAAGCCCGTACAGCGTCGACACGCGGCTCACCACCTGATCGACGCCTACCGCATCTCGACCCGTCGGGCCTGCCAAGTCGTATCGTTGCAGCGCTCGAGCTGGCATTACCGGCCGCACGGGCGGGACGACACGGTGCTGCGCCGGCGGTTGCGAGAGTTCGCCCAGATACGGGTGCGCTACGGCTGCCAGCGCCTGTTTACGCTCCTACGTCGGGAGGGCTGGCCCGACAATCACAAGCGCGTTCATCGCCTCTACTGCCTAGAAGGGCTGTACCTACGCAGCAAGCGGCCCAAGCGCAGCCGGGCTGCTGCCCACCGGTTAGAGCGGGTCGAGCTGCAGCGACCCCACCAGAGCTGGAGCATGGACTTTGTGGCCGATCAGCTCTTCAATGGGCGCAAGATCCGGGCCTTGACGATAGTCGATAATTTTAGGCGCCAGTGCCTAGCCATTCACGTCGGGCAATCGCTAAAAGGAGACGACGTAATGGCCGTGGTGAGCCGCCTGCAGCAAACGTTGGATGTCGTGCCAGCACGCATCCAGGTCGATAACGGCAGCGAGTTTATCAGTAAAGTGCTGGATAAATGGGCGTACGAGCAGCAGGTCACGCTGGACTTCTCGCGGCCCGGCAAACCGACGGATAACCCGTATATTGAGTCCTTTAACGGCAGCTTACGGGACGAGTGTCTGAACGTGCACTGGTTCCTGTCGTTGACCGATGCGCAGTAGAAAATCGAGCAGTGGCGGCAGGAGTACAATGGCTTCCGCCCCCACAGCTCGCTGCAGAATCTAACGCGCGATCAGGTCATGGCGGATGCCACTACTGTCGAGCTTCAAACCGCCTGATTCTCTACTGCAGGGCGGTCCAGTAAATCGGAAGAGGTCAAAGCCACCTAACGGGAAGCTTACATCTTCCTATCTAGCATCCGACACCTTATCCGTAAATTTCAACAGGCTCTTAGAGCCTGTTGAAATTTACAAGTAGCTGTTAGACAAAAAGAAACCAGCCAGGTTCTACTAATTTCCTCATCCGACCAAAGATGTACGAAACGGACCTGACTGATTTCCAGTAGCAAGTTATGCAACACGTGTTGCCCGTTGCCCGCCGCCGCAAGTATTCCTTGCGCCTCATTCTCAACGCCTTGCTCTACTTAGCCAAGAGCGGAGGCCACGGGCGCTTGCTGCCCAACGACTTCCCGCCTTATCCGATTTGCTTTTATTACTTTCGCCGCTGGCAAGCCGACGGACGCTGGGCGCGCCTGAATAAAATGCTAGTCGAACGGGACCGCAAGCAGTCGGCTCCTTCGCGCCAGCCCAGTCCGAGCGTGGCCATCGTGGACGCGCAATCGATTAAAAGCAGCGAGCGCGGCGTGCTCGACAAAGGCTTTGACGGCCACAAACAGATGCAGGGCCGCAAGCGCCAACTCGCCGTGGACACGGGCGGCCGGTTGCTGGCCGCCCACGTGGGGCCGGCCAACGAAAACGACCGAACCGGGGGCCGGGCGGTGCTCGAAAAGCTCCACCAATAAGGCGTTAAGCGGCTGCAACTCGTGCTCACCGATGCCGGCTACGACGGCCGCCCCTTGGCTGAATGGACCCAGGCCCACTGCGGCTGGCGGCTCGAAACGGCCCCCGGCCTCAGCGGCAGCGGCGGCTTTACCCCGCAACCCACCCGCTGGGTCGTCGAGCGCTCCATCGGTTGGCTACAGTGGGACCGACGATTGAGCCGCGATTTCGAATGCGAAACCAGTAGCGCCGAGGCCACCTTGTATTTGTCCAGTATTCGACACCTGATTCGTAAATTTTAACAGGCTGTTAGCTCCTTTCCCTGCGGTTGTGCTATCTTGCTTAAATATGTGCTATCTTGCTTAAATATGTGCTATCTTGCTTGAATATGTGCTATCTTGCTTGAATAACTGATGTTACGCGGCTAAAGTTAGCAGTCCCTATTTTCGGCGATGACTTGCACCTTGGATTTATACACGGACTATCTGATTAGCTCAATGGGCCC
>NZ_MDZC01000074.1 GCF_001816165.1 Hymenobacter glacialis | reverse complement strand
CCCCACGAGGTGCGCGTAGCCGCCAGCGCCGGCGTGAGGCTGGCAAATACACGAGCCTTTTCCGCCACCGAAGTGTCGTCGAGCAATGCCTGGAGCCCCTGGTATATGGGCCGCGGAATCAAATTGTCGAGGATTTCCAGGGCGTTGGCCTGGCGCTCGCGGGCGGCGTGGGCCACGTTGCGCTGGGCCGTGGCCACCGATTCGGCATCGTAGAGCTGTGCCAGCAGGCTGAAAATCCGCTGGTGAAGCTGGGCCAATTCGTAATCGATGGTAGCATGCAGCGCGGGTAGCTTGGTGGCTACCAGCCCGCTTAGCAATTGGGACGCGAACTGAAATTCATCTCTCAGTAGTTGCTCAAAGATGGGCGCGTCGCCGGGTTCGGCGGGAAACCGGCGCAGGGCCCGCAGCGCGGCCGTCCGGAAAAACAGGTGCGTGCCTTGAGCCAGCTCCACCAGCGCCGCGCGGCTGGCAGGGGCGTTAAGGCGTTCGAGCACCGTCACGAGGCGGTGAATAAGCACGTCGGTGGGGTCGTGGTGCAGCGCCGCCCGCACCAGGGGCACCACGGCGGGCCCCAGCGCCACCAGGCTGTCGGCGGCTACCTGCCAGTGCCGCTTCTGGCCGAGAGCGAGAAACAAGTGGTGCGCCAGCTTAGTGTGTCCTACCGTGCCGATGGCCACCAGCGCGGCGTGCGGAGTGGCAGCCGCGTTGTCCACGTTCAGGCTGCTCTCCACCAGATTTTGCTGGGCGGCTTCCGGCAAAAATGGAAGCAGCGCCAGGGCTGCCAGCCGCGCCGCGGGGGCCGGGTCATGCAGCAGGCTCGTGAGGCTGGCTTGGGCTGGCTCGTATTGCGGGCGGCTTTGGAGCGCGCCCCGAATGGCTCCTTGCCGGGCCTCCATATCGGTTGCGGTGAGCAGCAATGCCACGGCCGGGTCGTCGGGGGTATCCCCGGCCAGCTCCCGGGCCGCGGCCTCGCGCACGGCGGAAGCGGCGTCGCGCTGGGCCAGGGCGCGCAGGGCTTCGGGGGGCAGGGGGCGCAGCTCAGGAGTGGCCAGCAAGGCCAGGCGCACCCGCTCGTCGGGGTGCTCAAGCAGGGAAGGAACGTGGTTGACGAGGGCTGCCGGCTGCCGCTGCCGGAGCCAGGCCATGGCGTTGAGCACCTCGGTGGCCCGGGGGCTGTGCAGGTGCGCCAGCACCACCTGCAGGGCGGCATCGGGGAGGGCCAGCTCGGCCGTTTCGGCAAAGCGGCGGCCCAGGCCCTCCTTGAGCTCGGCTAAATAGCTGCGGTAGGTGCGAGCCAGGAACAGCAGCGCCGCCAGCAGCAGCGCCCCCATCCACGTAAAGGGTACCCAGCCACTGAGCATATTGGCGTAGCCTAACACAAAGAACAGCAGGCCCGTGAGGCACATGCCCAGCGGCTCATAAAACCCTTTGGCCAGGGTGTGGGCTGCCAGCCGCAACTGCGGCGCCAGCGGCTGGAACAGCACCAGAAACACGGGGTCGAACACGGTGCGGCGCAGTACTTCCAGCAGCAGGTAGAGGCCGCAGAAATAAACCAGCAACCCCGTGCCGGTGTAGCCGCCCAGCAGCTGCAGGCCACCGAAGCCGGCCAGACCCAGCAGCGCCACGGCCGGCAGCAGCCGCAGCGACCATTGCACGCCGTAGCGCTCCAGCGCCTGCCGGCTCACGAGCAGCTTGAAGAACATGGCAGCCAAGTAGGTCAGGCTCAGTATCCAACCCACCGTCTGGGTGATGTCGGCCGAGTCGTGAAACTTGTGCTTCACGTTGATGAAAAACATGTACTCCACGCCAGTGAGCGCCGCCCCGATGGCCACCAGGCTCAGGCACATGGCCAGCACCAGCTGGCTGCCGCCAAACAGCTCCCGAACCAGCTTGGTCTGCGGCTGCAGAGGCTGGCGCAGGGGCCGCGCCGCCGCCTCCACCACGTGGGAGCTCAGGGTGGCCCGCAACGCAAACAGCGCCCCCAGGTAGGCCGCAAACGACACGCCCAGCAGCACCGGCAGCTGCGCATCGCCGTGAATAAGGGCAGCCAAAACTGCGCCCAGGGCCTTGGCCGGCATGTCGCCGGAGCTAATTACGCTAAACAGCCGCTTGCTCTGCCGCACATCGAATACCACCGCCGATACGCCCCAGAACTCCAGGTTGGTGAGCAGGTAAATGACTCGGTAGCCGGCCATAATGGCCACCGCTGCCGCCACCGAATGGCCCACCACCACCAGCACGCCCAGCACCCCGGTGAGTACCACCACGGCTATCAGCACCCGCACCGCCAGCTTTTTCAGCAGGTAATGGTGCTCGAAGTAGGTGTAGATTTTGCCCACGGCCATCATGGCCAGGGCACCGGCTATGTAGCCCAGCGGCAGGCTGTGCTCGGGGTGGTGCTCCAGCAGCAGCACGTTGGCCGCCACGTACACCAGCACCGAGCCAATGCCCAGAAGGAAATTGTGCAGCAAGAACAGCCCCACGGTGCGGGTTTCACTGGTCTTAATGCCGAACAGGCGCTGCAGGTCTGCGGTAGAAATCATGCCGAAAGGAAGGCGGCACCACCGGGTGCGGCCGAAGCCAAAGATAAGGAGCCCGCGAAACCAACACGAATTAGTTTGGCCGGGGCTCCGCTGCGGTCTTTCCTAAGCAGGGGGGGGGGAGAAAGCGAGCCCTGCTGCGCCGCCGCCATCGCGCTACGGCGAGAACAGTTCGTTGCGGGCGCGGCGCGCGGGCCCACGCGTTGGCAACAGCAGATGTGCGACTACTTCACCGGCGGGCTCCGCCGTAGGGCTAGCGCTTTTTCATCTCATAAACCCGCACGTAGTCCACCAGCATCTGCTGGGGGAATGCGGCCTCGTCGATGCCTTTCTGGCCACCCCACTCGCCGCCCACGGCCACGTTCAATAGCACATGAAAGGGCTTGTCCCAGGGCCAGGCCTGCCAGCCGGTGCCCTCGTTGCGGGCCGCGAAATACAGCTGGCCGTCAATTTCGGCCGTGATGGTTTCCGGCGTCCACTCAATGGCGTATACGTGAAAGGCGGTGGTGGCATCGGGAATCACCGTGGTGCCGGTTTTCTGGTTATTGGTCCGGAAGTAGTAGCTCTTGCAGTGCGTGGAGGCATGAATGACGTTGGGGTCGTAGCCCACGTGCTCCATGATGTCGATTTCGCCATTGTCGGGCCAACTTTTGTTGCCGTAGCCGTTCTGGTCGGGCAGCATCCAGATGGCAGGCCAGGTGCCGCGGCCGCCCGGAAGCTGGGCCCGCACCTCGAAGCGGCCATAGGTTTGGCTGCCGCCTTTACCGCGCGCGAGCAGCCGGGCCGAGGTGTAAGCATTCTCAGGCTGTAGTGCTTCCCTGCGGGCTTCCACCACCAAGTTGCCGCCTTCCACACGGGCGTTTTCCAAGCGGTTTTTGGTGTAGTACTGCAGTTCTTTATTGCCCCAGCCGCTGCCTCCCACGTCGTAGCCCCACTTGGTGGAATCGGGCCGGCCGGTGTAGTTGAACTCATCGCGCCACACCAGCTTATCGAAGGTGTAGCGGGACCTGGCCTGCGGGCCGGCCGCTGGGCCAACGGGGGCAGCCGCGCTCAGCAGCAAGCTGCTGAACACGACCACCACCCGGGCCAGCGTGGCAAAGCCACGACTGCGCTTGCCGACCGAATCGATTTTCCCACCTACTCTGGTTGGCATGCGCACTGGTTGTTATTTGTACTGGTAGTAGCGCGCGTAGTCCACTACCATCTGCTGCGGAAACACCGTGGAAGCATCGGGGTTGCCATCGAAATCGCCTCCTACGGCCACGTTCAAAATCAAAAAGAACGGGTTGTTGAAGGGGTAGCTGGCGCCGGCCGTGTCGGCCGTGCCGAAGGTGAAGTACAGCTGGCCGTCCAGGAACATGCGAATCTGGTCCTTGCTGCGCACCACCGAGTAAATATGGTAGTCCTCGGAGAGGTCCACCGCCACCGTGTTGGTGGTGCCCTTCAGGCGGCGGGCACCGTTGGCGTCGGCAAAGTGCATGGTGGCCAGCAGCTCCTTGGGCTGGCTGCCGCGTAGCTCCATGATGTCAATTTCGCCGCATTTGGGCCAGTTGTTCTGGTCAATGTCAGCGCCCAGCATCCAGATGGCGGGCCACACGCCCTTGCCTTTTGGAATTTTGGCCCGAACGTCAATGCGGCCAAACTGGAAGTTCTGCTTGCCCTTGGTGAGCAAGCGGGCCGACGTGTAGGCGTTGCTGCCAGACTGCTGCTTGCGTGCCTGAATGGTAAGGTTGCCGCCGTTTACGAAGGAGTTATCAATTGAATTGGTGTAGTTCTGCAGCTCGTTATTGCCCCAGCCATTGCCGCCCAGGTCGTAGCCCCACTTGCTCTGGTCCAGCGCACTGCCGTTGAACTCGTCGCTCCACACCAGGGTGTTGTAGTCGGCGTAGTTTCTGGCCTCCTCGTTCACCACCGGCGCCACGGGCGTACTGGGTGGTGTAGTGCGGGTGGGCGGGGTGCTGGCTTTTTCGGTGCAGGACATCAGGCTCAGGATGAGCAGCAGGCCCGCGCCAAGCCGATAGTTGCGAAACACACCAATGGATTGAGTCTTCATAAATTAACCAGCAATCGGTAGGTAAAAATCAGACTGCTAGTTATTTAGCAACCATCTTAATGGTGAATACCGTTCCGCCGTTCTGGCCGCTGCCCGCGCGAATGGTCATCTTCTTGTCGTCGATGCTCAGAATGCGGTACACGCGCTCGGTGGGGGAAGCGTCGGTGGTGCCAATGAAGGCGCCGCTGCGCGAGAGCGTGAGCTGCGCCAGGCCGGCGCCCGCCGATGGCCCGAACACAAACGGCGTGGTGCCGGTCTGCGGGGCCTGGCACGAGAAGCCATTGGCCGAAAACGTTTCGGCCTTGGCATTGTAGCTCATTATGTTGGCGGTGGTGAAGGTGTACTCGTCGTCCGACTGGCAGGCGGGCAGCCCACCTGGCTTCACTCCGGCAAAGTAGAGGCTTGGCGATGCTTCGGTGCCCACCACAATCGGGGCGTCGGCGTCATTGTCCAGCATCCAGGTTTTGGAAGAGCCGCCGGTGAGCAGCAGTTTGAAGGGGGCCGTGGCGTCGAAAGGCGCCAGCGTGATGATGGTGCGGGTGCCGTCGGGGTTGGTGCCGCGCAGGCGCAGGCGGGTGTCGGTGGCTTCCAGGATGTCGTAGGTTTTGTTGGCCACCGAGTCGGGCAGGCCAATGAACGCGCCTCGGCCTTTGAGCACAATCTGCGGGTTGCCGGCAGCATTGGGCCGGAACACAAAGCTGCCGCCCCGGTTGAGCGACGAGCCGCAGGCTCCGTTCCGGAACGTGGCGCCGCCGCTTTCGTAGTTCACGGTGAAGTTGTTGCTGAACGAAAACTGGTCGTCGAGCTGGCAGGCCGGCAGCGCGCCCGAAGACGAAATCTGCACGCCCGCGGCGGTTTCGCGCACAATGGCGCCGGCCGCGTTATCAAACGACCACACCCGGGTGCCCGAGGCTGCGCAGCCCACCAGCTTGTTGAAGGAAGCGTTGGTGCAAGCGTCGGGGATGGTGATTGTTTGCTTGCTGGAGATGCTCGTACCGCCTTTGCCGGCCGTAATCAGCTCCACTTCGTAGGTGCCGGGACGGGTGTAGGTGCGCGTCACTGTGGGGCCGGTGGCCACGGCATTTTCGCCCAGAAAGTTGTACTGGTACAGGAAGCCGTCCTGGCTGGTGCTGGTGAAGGTGACCACCGTGGGAAACTCGGTGGTGTTAACCTGGAAAGTGAAGGACGACTTGGGTACCGCGCCTTCCAGCTGGTTGTCGTCGTCTTTGCTGCAGGAGGCCAGCAGCAGCGGGGTCGCCAACAGGCCCATAACCGCTATACGTGCTATATTTTTCATGGCAATAGTCAGATAAGATGAAAGAGAGGCAAGCGCCTAGTAGCCCGGATTCTGCTTCAGGCCGGTGTTCACGTCGAGTTCCGATTGCGGAATGGGCAGCACGATGTTGAAGGGCTGCACGCCGCGGTAGCGCAGCAGCTCGCCGGTGCGCTTCATGTCAAACCACCGGTCGTTTTCAAACGCCAGCTCGTACTTGCGCTCGCGCCACACGGCTTCTTTGAACGCCTGGGCGCTGAGGCTGGCCGACAGGTCGCGGGGCGAAGCTGTGTTGATGGGCAGGCCAAAAGCGCGGCGCCGTACTTTGTTGATGGCTTCCCGGCCTTCGGCGGTAGGGCCCGCGGCCTCGGCCAGAATCAGGTACACCTCGGCCAGGCGAATCACCGGAATGTTGAGCCCCGAGTCCCAGATGTTGGTGTTCACTTTGCCAATGAACCATTTCTTTACGCCGTAGCCATTGGGCGAGCCGGGGAGGGAGTTGGGCTGCACGCGGCCGTCGGGGTACACGTCGCCGGGCTTCCAGATGGTCACGTCGCGGCGCAGGTCGCCGGCTTCGTAGCCCGCCACAAAGTCGGCTTCGGGAATGTTGAAGCCGTAGCCGCCCTGCGGCACAATGCCCTGGCCACGCGGGCCAAAGAACTCATTGCCCACAAAGCCCAGGCCGTCGAAGGTGAACTGGTTGCGGCCCGAGATGTAGCCGACTTCAAACAGCGCTTCCTTGCCGTATTCGGTGGCTACCTTAAAGTTGTCAGCGTAATTATCCCACAAAGCCTTGCCGCTGGAGGCAATCACGGTGCGGGCCTGCGTGGCCGCTTCCGGCAGCTTGCCTTCGGTGAGGTACACCTTGGCCAGCAGCGCGGCGGCCGCCCATTTGGTGGCCCGGCCCAGGTCGTCGCCGCTGTACGACGTTGGCAGCTTGGCCACGGCATCCAGCAAGTCCTTTTCAATCTGCGCATACACCTGCGCGGCCGGCGTGCGCGGCACGTTCACTTCCGCCAGCGTGGTGGGCGGCACCGTGAGCAGGGGCACGTCGCCGAAGGCCCGCACCAGGTCGAAGTAGTACTTGGCCCGCAGAAACGAGGCCTCGCCGATGCTGCGCTGCTGAATGGCGGGGTCAATCTGCATGCCCGGCACCTTCTGCAGCACAATGTTGGCGCGGCCAATGCCCACGTAGCAGCCGCCCCAGAGGCGGCTGGTGAGCGGGTTGGTGGCCGGAATGCTGCCGTAGCGGTCCAGCTGCTGCTGCTCAATGCCGTCGCCGCCGCCGCCGCCGCCAGTGCTCGAGAGGTCGGAGCCGATGTCGCCAATGCCCCACAGGGCGTAGTTGTACTGCCCGCCCTTGCCCAGCTCGCTGTAGGCCGCGTTGGTAGCCTGAATGGCGTCGGTAGTGGTCTTGTAGAAGTTGGCGTCGGTTACCTGGTCGGTGGGGGCTTCGTCCAGGAATTTCTCGCCGCAGCTTGTGAGCAGGCCCAGCGTGAGCAGCAAGGTGCCGCCGGCGTATTTCGAGATTATAGACATCTTGATAAGTCGTTTAGAAGATTAAAAACCCAGGTTCAGGCCGGCCAGGAACACGCGGGGCTGGGGGTACACGCCCAGGTCTACCCCACGCGAGCCCACCTCGGGGTCGAAGCCCGAGTACTTGGTGAGCGTGACCAGGTTCTGGCCGCTCACGTACAGGCGCACCTGCTTGCCGCCGATGCGGTCGGTGAGGGTTTTGGGCAGGGCGTAGCCCAGGGTCAGGGTTTTGAGGCGCAGGTAGGAGCCGTCTTCCAGGTAGTAGCTGCTCACCTGCAGGTTGCCGTTGGGGTCGCCGGCAATGGCGCGGGGCACGTCGTTGCTGGTGCCGGGGCCAGTCCAGCGGCCCAGCACGCGGCTGCTGCCGTTGCTGTTGCCGTACAGGGCGCTTTCCAGGATGTAGCGGTTCTGGTTGTAAATCTGATTGCCCTGCGAGCCCTGGATGAACAGGTTCAAATCGAAGCCGGCGAAAGTCAGCGTGTTGTTCATGCCGTAGGTGAAGTCCGGATTGGGGTCGCCGATGAACGTGCGGTCCTGGCCGTTGATAACGCCGTCGCCGTTCACGTCCTTAAAGCGAATGTCGCCGGGGGCAGTGCCCGCCTGCTGCACGGCGTGGTTTTTCACGTCTTCCGGCGTCTGAAACAGGCCGTCGGCCACGAAGCCGAAGAACGAGCCAAAGGGCTGGCCCTCATCGTAGCGCACAATGGTGCCGCTCAGGCCGCCCAGGCCGTTGTAGGGGTCGCCCACGCCCAGCTTGTCCAGGCGGGTTTTGTAGGCCGACAGGTTGAATGTAGTGCTCCAGTTTAGGCTCGTGCCATTGCCCCGAATGTTGCGCGAAGTCAGCGAGAAGTCCACGCCGCGGTTGTAGGCGGAGGCGGCGTTGCGGTTTACGCTCTCAAACGTGCCCGAAACCAGGGACACCGGCACCGGCGCAATCAGGTTGGGCGAGGTGCGGTCGTATAGGTCGATGCTGCCTTCGAAGCGGTTGTCCAGGAAGCCGAAATCAATGCCGAAGTTCGTCTGGTTGTTGTTTTCCCAGCGCAGGTCGGGGTTGGCCAGGCGCGTGGGGGCGGCTCCGTTCACAATGGTGCCCGCGGGCCCGAATGGGTACTGAATGCCCGAATTCACGGCAAACAGGTAGGCGAAGCGGCCGGCGTTGTTGGGGTTGCCCACGCGGCCGTAGCCCACGCGCACTTTCAGGTTACTCACCACGCTGTTGCCTCGCAAGAACTCCTCTTCTGAGATGCGCCAGCCCGCCGACACGCCGGGGAAGAAGCCAAATTGCTCGCCGGGAGGAAAATTGCCCGAGCCGTCGTAGCGCGCAATGGCCGAAAACAGGTATTTGCCCGCAAACTCGTAGTTGAGGCGCGTGAAGTAGCTGGCCAAGCGCGACGCCGGGTTGATGGTGCTGGCGTTGGCCAGCTGGGTGTTGACGGGGCCCGAGTTGATTACCTGCAGGTCGTTGCGCAGGTAGCCAGTGCGGAAGGCCTGCACGTTGCTGAAGTTGAACTCCTGCGCCGACTGGCCCAGCAGGGCCGTTACCTGGTGCTTATCGCCAAATAAATGGTCGTAGGTCAGGGTGTTCTCAATCAGGTAGCTCGGCGCGTACGACGACGTGGCCGACGCCCCGGCCGAAGCCTGGGTGTAGCGTGTGGTATAAGTATCGGGACCAATCCGCAGCTCCGGCACCCCCGGACGGAAGGCGTTGAAGTTGTCAAAAATGAAGTCGGCGCCCACGTTGGTGCGGAAGCGCAGACCTTTCAGCGGCTCAATTTCCACGAACAAGGTCGTCAGGGCCCGGTTGCGGGTAAACTTCTGGTTGGCAATGGTGGCCGAGGCCAGCGGGTTTTCCTCAATGAAGTTGTCCTGCTGGCCGCGGGGCTCATAGTAGTAGCCATCGGGCCGGAACACCGGGATGATGGACGGAATGCGGAGGGCTTGCTGCACCGTGCCGTACTCGCCGCTGTTGGTCGTAATCTGGCGGTCTTCCAGGTGCGTGAGCGAGATGCTGTTGCCGAATTTCAGGTACTTGTTCACCTGCACGTCGCCATTGGCCCGCAGCGTAAACCGTTCAAAATTAGACCCAACGATGGTGCCGTCCTGCTGGAAGTAGCTGCCCGACACCGCAAAGCGGGCCTTCTCGCTGCCCCCGGTAGCCGAAAGCGAATAGTTTTGAATGGCGGCGTTGCGAAATACCTCGTCCTGCCAGTCGGTGCCTTCGCCCAGGGCCTGCGGGTCGCGCAGGCGCGGCACCACAATGGGCTGGCCGGCCGCAATGCGGTTCTCGTTGTTGATTACCGCGTACTCCTCGGCCGTGAGCAGGTCGAGCTTGCGCCACACCTGCTGCACGCCGCGGTAAGCGTCAACATTCACCGTCGACACCCCGGCCTTGCCGCGCTTCGTGGTGATGAGCACCACGCCGTTGGCCGCGCGCACCCCGTAGATGGCGGTAGCCGACGCATCCTTCAGGATGTCAATACTCTCAATGTCGTTGGGGCTGATGGCGTTCAGCTGGTTCTCGCCGCCCTCGGGCAGCGGAAAGCCGTCGACCACGTACAGCGGGTTATTATTGCCGGCCGAGGTAATGCCCCGCACCCGAATGGACGTGCCCGCCGCGCCGCCCGGGGCGCCACCGTTCGAGGTGACCGTGACGCCCGCCGCCCGGCCCTGCAGGGCCTGGGTGGCATCGGCCACCGGCTGCGAAGCAATTTCCCGCGCCGATACCGACGACACAGCGCCCGTCACGCTGCCGCGCTGCTGGGTGCCGTAGCCCACCACCACCACTTCGGTCAGCTTCTGGGTGTCTTCCTGCAGGGTAACATTCAGGGTGCTCGTTGTGGCCGAAACCATGGAGGTCTGGGTGGTGAAGCCCACAAAGCTGAACACCAGGGTGCTGCCCTCGGGCACGTTCAGGCTAAAGGTGCCGTCGCCGCTGGTGGTGGTGCCTATGGTGGTGCCGCGCACCAGCACCGTCACGCCGGGCAGGCCCGAGCCATCAGGCCCCAACACCCGGCCCGATACGGGGACATCGGCTGCCGTGCTGGCGCGCAGGTGGGCTGGTCCGGCCGGAGCGGCCATGGCCATTGCGGGAAACCCGCAAGCCAGCAGAACCGCAGTGCGGCGTACCAGCGCAATCAAGTAAAAATTTCGCTTCATGGTGGGAAAACTGAAGGTGATAAGCGAATGATGAAAAACTAAGGATTAAAAGGGGTAAGCCCGCTGGCTATCTGGCCGCAGGGGCTTCGGTGGGAGCGGGAGCGCCGGGAGCTACAGCGCCACCCTCGTAGCGGAACCGAGCCGACTGCGACCCCACGCGTAGGGTAAACCAGCCGGCTTCCAGCTGCGGGCGGCCCAGGCCGTCGGGGTAGCTCAGGTCGGTGAGCGGGTTGATGTCGAAGGTGAGTTCCCGGCTTTGGCCGGGGGCATAGGCCTGCTTCTCAAAATGCTTGAGCAGGCGCACCGGCCGCGTGATGCGGCCCACCTCGTCGGTGAGGAACCACAGCGCCGCCTCCTGGCCCGCGCGGACGCCGGTGTTGGCCACGCGCACGGTGGCCCGCAGGCGGGCGCTGGGGCCCGTGAGCACGGTGTCGCTCAGGGCAAGGCCGGAGTAGGCATAGGAAGTGTAGCTCAGCCCTTCGCCAAACTCCGTGAGCATGGAACTCTTGTACTTGGCGCCGCGCTGCTCAAAACCAGCGCCGAAGTCGCTTAGGTCCAGGCTGTTCTCGTTGTTGTCGTGGTGGTAGTTGGAGATGTGCCCGGCAAACTGCGGGTACGTGAAAGGCAGCTTGCCACTGGGATTGGTTTTGCCGCTGATGATTTCGGCCAGCGCTGTGCCACCGCCGTAGCCCGGCAGCCCCGCCCAGATGATGGCCGTAGCGGCATCGGCCACACTCCGGATAATGACCGGCCGGCCGCCAATCATGAGCAGCACCGTGGGCTTGCCGCTGGCCTGCACTGCGCGCGCCAGCTGCTGCTGGTCGTCGGGCAGGGTCAGGTCTGAGGTGTTGCCCAGGCCTTCGGTATACGGCCGCTCGCCCAGGGCCAGCACCACGGCATCGGCCTGCCGGGCAGCGGCCGAAATGCTAGCTAACTGCATCTTGCCCTTGGCATCGCGGTAGGGCAGCGTTTCTACTTTAACACCGGGAAATTCTTTGCGCAGCGCCTCTACTACCGTGGGCACGTCTTTCGGATACGCAGCCTCCGGCCGGCCCTGCCAGGCCAGTGTCCACCCACCCGACAGGTTCGCCCGCGACTCGGCCGAAGGGCCCACCACCAGCAGGCGCTTCACGCGGGCCGGCGCCAGGGGCAGAGTGTTTTTATCGTTTTTCAGCAGCACCACCGACTCGCGCGCGGCGGCCGTGGCCTGGGCCCGCAGGGCCGGGTCGCCAATGCGGCTGAGCCGGTCGGCGCGGGGCATGGGGTTTTCAAACAGGCCAATTTCGTCCTTCATCTGCAGCACGCGGCCCGCCGACAGGTCGATGCGCGCCTGGGTTAGGCGGCCTTCCTGCACCAGCTCTTTCACGTACTGGCAAAAGGTGGTGGTGTAGGGCGTCATGGCCATGTCCACGCCCGCGTCTATGGCCATCCAGGTGGCTTCTTTCTCGTTGGCAGCTACCTTCTGGATGCGCACCAGGCGGATGATGTCTTCCCAGTCGGTCACGGCCACGCCTTTAAAGCCCATTTGGCTCCGCAGCAGGTCCGTGAGAATGGCCCGGGACGCGTGCACGGGCTCCCCGTTTATTTCACCCGAATTTATCATGATGGATTTCAGCCCGGCATCGATTGCGGCCTGAAACGAAGGCCGGAAGAACTCCTGCAGCCGCTGGTCGGGAATGAGGGCATTGGTGCGGTCCCAGCCGTTGCGCGGGTCGGAGTAGCCAATGAAGTGCTTGCCGGAGCCGGCTACTTTGTAGGGGGCTATCTCCTTGTTGTTCTGCAGTTCCTGCACGAAAGCTGCGCCCATGCGCGATGCTACCAGCGGGTCTTCACCGTAGGTTTCATAGAAGCGGGGCCAGTAGGCATTCACGCCCAGGTCCAGCACCGGCGCAAACACCCAATGGTGGCCCAGGTCGGCCGACTCCAGCACCGTGGCGCGGGCCGTTTGCCGGGCCAGCTCGGGGTTGAAGCTGGCACCCAGGTTGATGTTGTGCGGGAATATGGCCGTGCCTTCCACGTAACTGGCCCCGTGCATGTGGTCGATGCCGTAGATGATGGGGATGCGCAGGCGCGACTCGCGCAGGGCAATGCGCTGCAGCGCGGCCGAGTAGCGTACCCATTGGGCCGCGGGCACTGCCTCTCCGTTAAGGAATGAGCCAATATGAAAATTCCGGACCAGCGCAGTGGCTTTAGCTGAATCCAGCACCACGTCCTTCTGCACGCCGGTGGTGTTTATCACCGAAATGTTGAGTTGCGTCATCTGCCCGATTTTCTCCTCCAGCGTCATTTGCGCCAGGAGCTGCTGCACGCGTGGGCTGAAGCCTGATGCCGCTGGCGTGGCCACGGCGGTGGCCGTAGGAGCAGTGGCCACTGTGGCTGGTATAACACCGCGCTGGCAAGCAGCTAGCAAAGGCAGCATCAGCAAGGCGGTGCGTGGCGCTACCAAGCGCAACGCAACCGCCGACAGTGAAGGGAATACAGCCGTAGCTAACCGGGTAATAAAGGGGTGTGATGGAGACATTGGGCAGGTGGGAATGCCCAAATATAGAAGCGTGTGTTTAGCAAATGCAACTCAGAAAAGCCTTGTTATGCATTGCAAAGGGCTTTTTTACGGTAGGCTGCGCAATTGCTTATACGCTTGCTGCACACGAATCTTAACTTCTTTGTAGCCTGCCAAGGCTGTCAATGGGTTTTAGTATTCCGAGGGCTTTGGCTAAAAAACAACAAAATAAAAACAGCTCAATTCAAAAAAAAGACACAGTAACAGCCAGTTAACTCAGTTATTTACTAAATATGGACTGGAATGGCATTAGCTACACAAAGTGTCACGTCCAATCCTTCGCAAACGTTACCGGAAATTATGATGGCATTTTACCCAGCTACTTTTGCTCGATTTCCTGTAGCTCAGCCTCGGCAGTAGATTCCAATAGTACATGCGTCCAGGGCTCACCGTCCTCAAAGTCGGGAGCGGACCGCCGCCGCTGCAGGGCGGCCAGCACCTTTTGGGCGAACGCCCAGCTGGTGGCCTGGCGCAACTCCAGCACCCGGGCCAACTCGGAGGGCGAATAGCTGCCCCGGTGGGCGTGCAGCAGGAACACGGCATATAAAGCTTTTACAATAGGGAATTTGCACTTTTGCAATAAGGTGCCGGCTGTAGCTGACTCCACATAGCGGCAGCGGGTGCAGCGCCGGGCAAAGGGTTCGCGGGCCTCGCAGCTTTTTTCGTGGCCGCACTTACGGCAGCGATAGCCGCCCTGGGCCCATTTCAAGTCGGCCAGGTAGCGCAGGCAGGCGTCCTTATCGGGGTATATCTGGCTGAACTCGCCAAAGTCAACCTCCCGGGCCTCAATGCGGGCGGCCTTCTCGGCGTGCAGGTCGCGGCTGAGGTCCCCGTTGAGCTTCTCAATGGCAGCCGACTGCAGGGCCAGCAGGCCGTTGGCTTCAAGCAGCTCCCGGTTTTGGGTGGCCACGGTATCGTTTTGGCGCTGCAGCTCCGCCGTGCGCTGTCCTACCAATGCTTCCAGCTCGGTATTGAGTTGGTCTTTGAGTGCTTGGTTTTCGCGCATCTGCACCACCAGGCGGTCTTGGGCCTGGTGCTTTTTGCGCAGCTGCTTGAGCAGGCGGTTCTGGGTGTGCAGGGTCATGTCCATCAGGCCCTTCAGCTTTTCGCCCAAGGCGTAGCTCAGAATCACTACTTCGGCCACAAAAGCCACATACAGGCTGTAAACGGTGTAGGCGTTGTTGTAGAAGTCAATGCCCAGCTTCCGCATAATGAGAAAAGTAAGGCTGCTGGCCACCAGCGCCTGGGCCAGCAGCAGGTAGCGCGCCGGCTTTAGCCCTGCACGATACGCCCGAAAAGCGGCGTAGTACAGCAAGCCATAAGGCAGCAGGTACAGCCAGAAGCTAAAGCCGGAATGCACCACTGCGGCATCGAGCACCAGCAGGGCGGTGCTGCTTCCCACCACCCAGCGCCCCACCCGGTGCAGTGCCGGCAGCCGCGAGGCCGTATCCAAAAACCCACTGGCGTAGGTGGCAAACGTGAGCAGCAGCAGCACTGGCGCCGCCGCCCCAATAAAGTGGTTCAGGCCCGGCCCGCCGGGCCACAGGTATTGAAATCCCAGGCCGTCTTCTGAAAAAAACAGCAGCGCACCACTCCCCACATACAGCACGTAATACAAATAAGTCCTCTCCTTCAAAAAGAAGAACAGTATCAGGTTGTACAGCAGCATGATGCAGAGTACCCCATAAAATAAGCCAAGCAGCCAGTATTGCCCCGTCATTTCGGGGATAAGGCCCGACCCGCTGTGCAGCATGGCCCGGAAGCTGGTCCGGGTGTCGGAGTTCAGACGGAGGTAGTAGGTTGCGGTTTGGCCGGGCCGGGGCGGCAGGTCGAAGAGGAAGTTTTTGTAGGGATGGGGCCGGGTGGCGAAGGGCAGCGTGGCTCCGGTGGTCACGCTCTCGTAGGCAGTGCCGGTACCCAAAGCAGGCCGGTAAAACACGGCCCGCCCAATGTGAGCATCGTATAGCTCCAGGTACCAGGTAGCGTTTTCAGAGAGGCCGTGGCGCACGGTAATGCGCAACCAATAGGTACTCTGTGGGTGCTGAATATTGGACGGCTGCCCCGAGCCGCGCAGGGTGGTGAACCGGCGCTCTACGGCGGGGGAGCGCACATCGGCCAGGGTAAGCTGGCCGCTGGGGTCTTCCAGTATGCTGTAGTAGTTTTCAGCCAGAAAGAACTCGGCCCAGGAAGACTGGATGTGCAGCGTGTCTTCGGCGGTGGCATAGGCGCTCAGGCAACTGGCCCACACCAGGGCCAGCACCAGCCCGGCCCGGCCCAACAGCCGCTTCAGGCCGCTACCCCAACCATAGCAGCAGCCCCACTGCGGCCGTCCCATTTTGAAACAATCGTGCATAAGGCCCTCAAAATACGAAAATGCCCGCTACAGCCGGAATTGTGCCCCCAGTTTCACCCCAAACCGCTGGGCATTGGGCGCGTCGCGGTACGTCAGGCGGTGCATCAAGTCAATCCGCAGGAACTTGAAAATATTCTCAATACCGTAGCCTACTTCCGCGTAGGGCAGCTTGCCCAGCGACGGCACGGGCGCCAGGTCGGTGCCGTCGAGGTCTTGGCGGGGCTGCTGGCTGTTGGCGGCCTGCAGGCCGCCGTACAGGATGTTGGCCGTGGCCACTAGGCGCCAGTTGAGGCGGCGGATAGTGGGAATGGCGTTCAGGCCCAGGCCTTCAAAGTGCTGGTCGAGCCGCACCGACACCGAGTGGTCGGTCACGAACTCGAAGTAGTTCATCAGGTTAAACGAGTTGGCGTTGTAAAACGGCGTTTGGTTGCCCAGTGGGGTTTTCAGAAACAGGTAGGGCACCCGGTCCGGAATCAGGCTGCCTTCTACCGAGTAGCCCAAGCGGCCCAGGTGGCCCAGGGACACGCTGTGCGTCATCAGCAGGTTGAATTTCTGGTAAGTAGGCGAAGCTCTGTCGTCCAGCAAGTTGCGGGCGCCCAGGGTGTAGCGGAGGGTGAATACCGGCCAGCGCTTGAGCCCCACGGCCTGGCGGCGGTTTTCGCTCTGCACCAGGTCTTCGTCGTGCGCATAGCGCGCTTCCACCACTACTTCCGACAAGGTCAGGTTGCGGCCCAGCGGCGCCCGTAGGCTGCGGTCGGAGGTGGTGAAGTAGGCGAAGTTGTGCAAGGGCTTGATGTCCTGGTGGCGCACCGTGACGGTTTGGGTGAAGCCCTTGAACAGGTCGCGCTGCAGGCTTACGGCCAGCAGGTCGCGCAGAATGGGGCGCCCCTGCCGGAACCGGCCCCAGCGCGAGGCCGAGGCAAAAAGGTTGTTGCCAGTCTGGAAGTCGTTGTCGAGCAAGGCGGCCTGCTCCACGTCGTGGCGTATTTCGCCGCTCACCACCGTCCAGTGCCGCCGCTCGGCCACGTAGCTGGTGCGCAGGCCAAATTTCAGTCGCCCATCGCCCGTGCCGTAGGCCAGGTAGCCCTGCGTAAACCAGTCCCGGCTGATGAAGGGCGTGGTGCGGAAGCCAAAGCGGAAGCGGCTGCCCTCAAAATCGTTGCGGGCGTAGACGCCCAGCACCGGGCCCAGGTCCCAGCCGCCCACCCGCGCGTAGCCGTTCACCACCAGGTCCACCCAGTCGAGTATGTTGCGCACCGCCGGCAACTGCTTGGCCGAGTCCAGCACCGCAAAGCTCTGCTGCTCCGACAGGGTCAGCGTGTCGGGCCGATGCAGGTCGAAGTAGCCGGTGCCAGCACCGGGCGGGCTTAGCAAGCCACCGGGCCGCGCCTCCTCCTCGGGCAGTACCGACACCACGGTTTGGTCGTAGAAGCCGGGCTCGGTACGGGGCTGGTTGCGCACAAAGTTGCTGCCCAACGTGGTAAAGCGTATCAGCATGGCGGCCTGCTTTTCCGAAGGCTGCACCACCACCACAAACCGGGTGCGCATGGGCAGGCCGGGCCCATCGGCGGGCGGCGTGAGCTCCTGAAAAATGCGTAGGTCGCTGATAAAGTTGATGTTGGCGTTGGGGCTGGCCACCAGGTCGGCCCGGCGCAGGGCGTAGCCCTCGGTCGTTATCCAGATGGTGCCCCGGAAGGCCAGGTCGTGGGAGCGTTTGGGCTTGACGGCAATTTTGTAGCAGAAATCCTGGCCCACCATCACCGAATCCAGCAAGTCATAGTCGTAGGTAGTGCGGCCGCCTTCGGCAATGGGCGAGATGAAGTCCTTGCCCAGCACGTTCTGCCAGTTGGGGTAAAAGTCAAAGCTTTGGAAGTTCGAGCCCAGCATCTGGGACACCACCGAGCCCTCGCGCGGGCCCACGCCGCGCAGCTGCCGGTGCAGCTGGTCTTCGCGGCGGCGCAAGGGCGAAAACTTCTGGTACACCCGCGAGCTCACTTCGGAGGCAAAAATGGGCAGCGGAGCGTCGGGGTCGGCGGCGGCGGCGGCACCCTGGCGAATGGCCAGCGCCCGCATTGCCATGATGGCCTTGCGCTTGGCCAGGCCCGGCGGGAGCTGCGCCAGGCTGGTTTCGATGCGGTGGTAGGAATCCCATTCAGCGGCCTGCAGCGACAGGCGCTGGTTGCGGGGCTTGTTGCGTTGCACTTCGCGCAGGATGCGGAAGGCCGGGTTTTCGGGCTGCCGCGAACTCACCACCACTTCGCCCAGGGCCACGCCGCCCGCCCGCAGCCGGAACAGCACCGTTTGCACGGGCGCCTCCGAAAGCTTGCGCCGTTGCGTGACGAAGCCCACGGCGGAAGCGGCCAGCGAGTCGGCCGAGCCGGTAACGGTGAGCTTGAAGCGGCCGTCGGCCCCGGCCGTGACGCCGGTGCTGGTCTGGGGCACAAACACGGAAGCGAACGGCACCGGCTCGCCGTTGGTGGCTTCCACCACCTGGCCACTAATTACGAAGCGCTGAGCGGCAGCTGGCAGTACCCAAAGGCACACCAGAAGCAGCGGAGCCAGAAATCTCATAGAAAGTAGTAGATAGCCAAATCCCTGAACTGCTAGTGGACTTGCAATCTACACAAAGCAAGGTGCGGTGCCAACTAGTTCCAAGCCGAAAACCATAACGACCAATTGGCTAAGTCTCTAGTTAATAGCTTTCAGTTGCTAGCCACTAGCTTGTTAGTTTACCATGTTGCCAGGAGGCGGTTGTATCAAAAAACGGTCTGTTTGGGTTGGAAAAGGGGGCCAAACGGGGCGCTTAGCCACGTGGTTTAATAGAGTGGCTTGCGCCTAGCTGCTCATGGCTCCAGCCCGAAAGGCCCTGCGGCCTCCTCCAGCAGCCAGATTTCGGTGCCTGCGGCCAATTGTTCAATGAGTACTGGAGAGAAGTCGAGCAGCAGCCCACGTTCCACGGAGACGGTGCGCGCTATTTCCTCCACTGTGGCCTGGCCCCGGTGCGTGCGGCCGTTGGGCAGCACCGCAGCTACCGCCAGCGGCGTGTGCAGCGGGTAGCTCACGAGACGCGGAGTAGCGCCTTCGGGCAGCGCCAGCAGCCCCAGCCCCGGCAGGGGCCACGTGGCGGCAATGCGCAAAAGCAGCACGGTAGAATCAAGCACGACACTAATCCTGAAGTTGACTCTAATAGGCCTGCCCCAAATTGAACTTCCTACTTTGTAATTACCAAGCAAATTATTTCTCGCACCCGCAGGTTGTGTTGTCTTATAAATAGATGGGCGCGAGAAGTGCTTAAATCTCAACCTTAAGCGTGGCGGGGGCTTCGGTTATCTCAAACAGCTCGCCGTGGGGCACTATCGTAATCTGACCGTACTCCTGGAGCAGCATTTTGTAGGCGTCGGCCACGGGGCGGGGCTTGCGGTCGAGGTCGAACAGGCCGCAGGCATTCACGGTGCCCTCTTTGCGGGATAGCCCCTTGTCCCAGTCAATCTGGTCGATGAGCGAGTACCAGTTGAACCCGAGTACGGGCACTCCTTCTTTGCGCATCCGGAGGATGTTTACCCACTGTTTCCACAGCCACGTGGGGGCTAAGTTGGGGTCGAACACGTTGGTTTCGGTGTGCATCACCGGTTTGCGGTAGCGCAGGTAGTACTCGTGGGTGATGTTGTACCAGCCCATCACGTCCACGCTGGTCTGGATGGTGCCATCGGGCAGCATTATTTTCTCGTTGCGGCCGTAGTAGTCATTGCCCATTATCTGGTATCCGGGGGGCTCGCCGGCCATGAACCAGTCGTACTCGCGCCGCGTCATGCCGTTGTCGTACAGGTAGTTCAATACTTCGCCTTCGGGGTGGCGGGCATAGAGCAAATCGAGCGAGGCGAAGCGCAGCTTGTTCCATATCTGCACCTCATAGGTGTGCTCGGCGCGCAGCTCGTGGGTGAATTCAGCCGACTCGCTCTGCACGATAATGCAGTCGGAGCGGTGCTTGGCAATCTGCTGCGTGCCCATGATGCTGGCCGCCACCAAGTGCTTAAGGGCCGTCACGAAGGCCTTATCGGTGGTCAGCTGCTCGTTCCAGATACCGTCTTTGGCGCTGAGCTTGGCCGTGACGTATATCTCGTTGATGGGCGTGTAGAACCGCACCCAGGGGTAGCGCTTGGCCACGGCCTCGCAATAGGCCGCGAAGTGCACCGGCAATTCGGGGTTCTGGAAGTTGCCAATAAAGTCGGGCACGCCGAAGTGCAGCAAATCCAGAATGGGAGTGATGCCCAGGCGCCGAATCTCAGCCATGGCCGCATCGGCAAATTCCCAGTCGTACTTATCGGGGGCGAGCTGAATCTTGTAATAGGGCAGGCCGTAGCGCAGCACTTTCAGGCCCATTTCCTTCACCAGGGCCAGGTCTTCCTTGTAGCGGTTGTAGTGGTCGCACTCGGCCAACATATCGCGGCGGGTTTTGCCGTTGTCAATGGTGGGGTAGCTGCACTCAATGCCGGTGGCAAACATGAAGTTGTTGGGCAGCCCGGTGGGCAGGCCATTGCCGTTGTGCCCCTGCGCGCCGCCGTACTGGTCGCCCTCGTACTTGCCACTGCCGAACTGCTCTTTGATGTTGGTGAGAAAGGACTTCATGGGAATAGCTAAAAGAACACAAAACTCCCCTCCTTTTTTAAGGAGGGGACATTTTCACGAAGTGAAAATTGGGGTGGTGGCCCCCGTTGCACGACACCCGAACGATTCCCGCAAGACTCGTTCGCCCATCGTTCAACGAGGGCCACCACCCCCGTTCGAGCCCTTGGCTCGAACATCCCCTCCTTAAAAAAGGAGGGGAGTTGTCGTTCAATTGTCCCGGCGCTGCTGGCTCTCCAGAAACTTGTCGGCCGTGCGCAGGCTCAGCGCCATAATGGTGAGGGCCGGATTCACGCTCAGGGCACTGGGAAAGGTGGAGTTATCAGAGATGTACAGGTTGGGCACGTCGAATACGCGGCCGTTGGCGTCCACCACGGCATCGTCGCCGCTCAGGCCCATGCGGGCCGTGCCGATGACGTGCGCGTAGCGCTGAAACGACCAGATGTCGGTGGCGCCGGCGGCTTCCCATATGCCGCGCATGATTTTCTCGGCGTGGGCATTCATGCGGTGCTCGTTTTCCTGGGCCGAGAAATGCAGGCGGGGCTTGGGCAGGCCGCGGCCGTCCTTCTCTTCGGCCAGCTCCAGGAAGTTGTCGGCGTGGGGCAGGCAGTCGCCGAGGATGTTGATGCCGGCTATGTGGTTGAAATTTTTCATGTAGTTGCGCAGCTGCTGGCCCCAGTACTTGCGGCCCCGCGCCACCTGTCCGGCAAACGTCACGGGCATCACCCCAATGCTTTGCAGCAGGTAGCCGCCCACGAAGTCGGCCCCGGTAGGCCGGTGCGTATCCTGCGAAATCAGCCCGCCGGGAATGCCTTTGTTGGGCCGTACCTCGTCGGCAAAGGTGCCCCAGACCTGCAGGCCGGGGTGGGCCATCAGGTTGCGGCCCACTTGGCCACTGCTCAGGCCCAGGTTGTTGAGCAGCAGCAGGCGCGGCGTTTCTACCGAGCCGCCGCACAGAAACAGGTGGCGGCAGCGTTGGCGCTTCTGCTCGCCGTTGTGGGTGTACACCACACCCGTCACGCGGCCGCGCTCGTCGCGCTCAATCTCCGTTACGAAGCTGTTGGGTTGGATTTCGGCCCCGTGTTTCACCGCTAGCGGTATGTACGTCACGTCCATGCTCGACTTGGCCCCGTTGGAGCAGCCCGCCTGGCAAAAGCCCCGGTTGGTACAGGCCTCGCGCCAGCCCACACCCTCCTGGTAGTAGCGGGCCGAAAGGGCCGCATTGGCCGCCGGCGAGGTCTTTATTCCGAGTTTCTCCGCGCCGCGTACCATCAACTGAGCGGCACTATTGAGGGGCAGCGGGGCCATGGGGTAGCCCTGGCTGCGGGCGGGGCCCCAAGGGTAGGGCGTGGGGCCAGATACGCCAATGAAGCGCTCCACTTCGTTGTAGTACGGCTCCAGCTCTTCGTAGCTCACGGGCCAGTCCTCGCCTTGCCCGAAATCGCGCCGAATGTGCAGGTCGTCGGGCAGGGGGCGGGGCGTGTAGGCGGTATAGTGCAGCGTGGAGCCGCCCACGCCGGTACCGGAGTTGTTCTTGCCCATGGCCAGCGGGTCGGCGCCAGCAGCCAGCCGCTCATCGTTCCAGAACAGGAAGTCCTGGGCTTTTTCGTCGGTGGCAAAGTCGGTGGTGGGGTTGTGCCAGGGGCCGGCTTCCAGGGCCATTACCTTCAGGCCGGCCATGGCCAGGCGGGCCAGCAGGGGCGCGCCGCCCGCGCCCAGGCCAATCACCAGGCAGTCTACTTCGTCGGCCTCGGCCGGTACGGCCTGGGGCTGTTCCAGCGGGGTGGCAACCGGGGCCGCTGCCGCTGCGGGTTCGTCGGCAATCAAAGCGCGCAGCAGCGGGTCTTGAATCTCGGGTTCAATGGGGCTGAGGACGCCTTCTTCCAGGATTTCTTCGTCAGGCATGGTGTCAATTGATGAGGGGGTAGAGAAAAACAGCTGTCATCCTGAGCTTGCGAAGACCTTATGACGTTCGCAAAAACTGAATTACTGCCGCTTATTCAACGGTGATAAGGTCCTTCGCAAGCTCAGGATGACAATTTCAACTCCCGTTCCTCGCGTTCGTTAAGGCCGATTTTCGTCCAGGCCGGCAAGTCGGCCATGCCCACGTAGCCAATTTCTTCCTGGGCCAGCGGGTGGGCATAGTAGTTTTCGGTGAGCTCGGCCAAGAGTTCTTCAAAGAAGCGGCCAGCATCCAGCGTTTGCCAGGTGGTGCCGGGCGGGTTGCCGTCGGCCAGGGCTTGGAGGGCGGCATCCTGCTGCTCGGCGCTCAACGCCATAAAATCAGCCTGAAATAGCTCCTGTGCTATCTCATTAATGCCGCCCAAGCCCATGCGCACGGCCTCGCGGTCGGGCGGGAGCGCATCGTAGCGCCAGCCATCGGCGCGGCCCTCGGCCAGGCGCTGGTCTACGGCGGGGGCCAGGGCAATGGGGTTGTCGGGCCGGTCGGGCTGGGGGAAAAGGCGGCCGGCTACGGCTTCCAGCAGGGCAAACGTTTCGGGTGCCAGCAACTGCGGCTCGTAGGCGGCGGGGGCGTCAAGCCGACTTTGAAGTGCGGCGCGGGTGGCCTCCGAAACATGCTCAGTTGCAAGCAACGCACGAACGGTGCCATTAGGATAGGTAGGAACAGACATATAAAAGGCTTCAGCTGATGCGGTGCCGATGAAGACGGCTCAACTACTAACCCATTACGAGCAAAATCTTCCCGGCGACTGAAGAATATTGGGTCGTCCTCCGGGTGCGCCTCTTCCCCTAACCCCGCTAGCGCCAGAGCAGCATGGCAATAAAAGCCGCGCTAAGGCACAGCGACGACACCTGGTTCATGCGCATGGTGTGCTCGAAATTGGCAGCTTTCTC
>NZ_MDZC01000073.1 GCF_001816165.1 Hymenobacter glacialis | reverse complement strand
GACACCAAGCGCGTGGGCACGGGCAAGACGGTGACGGCCACGGTGGCCATCAACGCCCCGAACGCCACCACCAACGTGGACGCCGGCAACTACTCGCTGGCCAACGTTAACGCCTCGGCCACCAACGCGGCCTCCTACATCACGGCTCGCGCACTGGTGGTAGCCGCTACGGGTATCAACAAGGTGTACGACGGCCTAACTACCGCCACGGTGAACTTGTCCGACAACCGCGTGAGCGGCGACGTGCTGACCACGGCCTATACCACGGCTACTTTTGCTAATGCTGATGCTGAAACAAACAAAGTTGTTTCAGTAAATGTCATCAGCATCAGCGGCGATGACGCCGGCAACTACACGGCCAACACGAGCGCCATGACCACGGCCACCATCACTCCGAATAATTCCGTGAAAGTGACGTACACCGGAGCCGTATATTCCTCTACGAGCGCAATCAATTCATCTAAGGCAACCGTAACGCTTAGCGCAACGGTGCAGGATATGATACTGGGTTCTGCCGGGGACATCAGAACGGCAACCGTGGGTTTCTACATTGTAGAAACAAGCAAATACTCGAATGGGGAGACTACCCAGTATTTACCTGTGGGCCTTGTCAATTTCAATTCTAACGACTTGAAGAATGGAACTGCAACGTTCAACTGGACTGCTGACATTGGTAGTGCTGACTCCAAACAGTTTACGGTAAAGACCGTCGTCAACGGTAACTACTCCTACACTGGTAGTGAGGCTAACACAGTTATCACCGTATCTAAGCCCTTGGATAGCTTCGTAACAGGTGGTGGTTACATTGTGATACCGACTATACAATCCGGAGCGCAATCCGGAATGACGGCATCAGCAGGAAAGTACGCTGCAGATGGGGGAAGCAAGGCCAACTTTGGTTTCAATATCAAGTACAACAAGTCTGGCACTAACCTGCAAGGAAACATCAACACCATCATTCGGCGCACTAAAATGGACCAAGACCCCACTGGTGCTCCAGGTGTTCTAGTGCCGGTTGTACACGTCTACCAAATTAAAGGCAACGTGATGTCGTCTCTTGCCGTGCAAGCAGCAACTGCCTCCTCTCCTGATGCAAAGGCAACCTTTAATGGGCAAGCCAACATTCAGGATATCACGACCGGGACCTCAGAATCAGTTGAGGGCAACGCCTCGCTGCAGGTAACCATGACCGATAAAGGCGAGCCGGGCACCAGCGACGGAATTAGCATCACAGTTTGGCATAAAGATGGAGGCCTGCTCTTCGCCAGCGACTGGTCCGGGTCAATCACGAAGGAAGACGTGTTAGCCAAAGGGAACTTGGTGGTTCGCGGCGGCAGCTATAACTCCGGCACGAAGGCCATCACGACCACATCGGTCGTTTCGTCTTCGACTAATAACACATCGACTTTAGGCAGTGTAGTAACTTTCACAGCCAAGGTAGCCAGCCAGACTACGGGAACCCCAACGGGTACCGTTTCATTCCTGGAGGGAAACACGGTTCTGGGCAATATGCCTTTGAATACCACTGCTACCACCACTACTCCTGCTGGTAGTGTCACCTTCACCACATCGGCGCTTTCTTTGGGTACCCACACCATTACAGTGGTTTACTCGGGAGATGTTAAGTTTGCTTCAAGCACTACAACGATAACTCAAGAGGTGACTGGCGCTTCTGCCCGTAGTGTGCTGGCTGCGACTACCACCAGCACATCTAAGGTTGCCAACAACCTCCTCGAGGTATACCCCAACCCCATGGCAGTAAATGCCACCATCCACTTCCACACGGAGAAGGGCGGCAAGGCTCAGGTGTACCTCTACGACCAGCTTGGCCGACTCGTCTCGACGCTTTACAACGCCGAAGTGCAAAGCGGCCAGGAGTACTACGTACCCTTCAACCGTGAGCTGCTGGCCGATGGCGTGTACTTCTGCCGCCTCATCTCCAACGGCAAGGTGGAAAACCAGCGGATTAACATCGTGCGGTAATCCTCAAACTGCTGACACAAAAAAGACGCCTGGAAATTCCAGGCGTCTTTTTTATGCGGTGGGGCCAGTCACTGGCCATCCGTTTCGCGTGTGTTTGGTAGTTTAAGCCCTTGGTGTTGGCATTGGGACCGGGCCGGCAATCACGACTTGCAGCTGCTCTGGGGACAAGTACTGACGGGCCAGTTCGCGGAGGGTTTCCGCATCGGTGGCTTCGGTTTGCTGCACGAAGTCGGTATAGTACTGGGCGGGCAGGCCCATAAAAATCAGGTTCTTGTACTTGTCGCACTGCTCAAACACCGTGGACAGTTCGTTGGCGAACTTGCCCAGTATGTAGTTCTTCACCGCTTCCAGCTCCTCGGCCGGAATCAGCTCCTCCTGCAAGCGGCGCATTTCCATTTCAATCTCGCTCACGGCGAAGTCCCCGCTTTCCCCTTTCACATCGGTGCCGATAACGAGCGTGGTGCCGTACTCACGCGGAGCCACGCTGGCGTAGATGCCATAGGTCAGGCCCTTGTCTTCGCGGATGTTGCGCATGAGGCGCGAGCCAAAATAGCCGCCAAACACGTTCACCAGCAGCCGCAGGCGGTGGGTATCGGGGTGCGTGAGGCCCGGCCAGCCGCGGCCCATGCGCACCGACGCCTGCAGGCTCCCGGCCACGGCCAGGTGGTCTGGGGCACCCGCGGTGGCTTCAATGGCCACCGGGGTGGGCAGTGCAGCTGTGGGAGCTGCGCCCGCCGTCGATGCGGCGGGGGTGCTGAAGGTGGCAGCTACCAGTTCCTGCTCGGCGGCCACGTCGCCACACAAAAACACTTCGGCGTTGTCGAGCGTGTACGCCGCTTGGTGAAACGCCCGGGCGTCGGCACTGGTCACGGCCTGGTAGGCCTCGCTGTCGAAGGGCCGGCCGTAGGGCGTATCGGACCCAAACAGCAGCTCATTGAACCGCTCCGAGGCCAGGTAGCTGGTTTTCTGGCGCTCCACGCGCACGTTCTGGATGGTGCGGGTTTTGAGCTGCTCCAGCTCCGCTTCGGGAAAAGCCGGATTGGCCAACACATCGGCCACCAGGGGCAGCAGCGTGGGCAGGTACCGGGTGAGGCAGTACAGCGTGAGCGTGGAGCGGTCGAAACCCGAATCACACTCCAGCGAGGCGCCGTAGAAGGCCACTTCATCGGCTATCTGGCGGGCGGTGCGGGTGGTGGTACCCTCCAGCAGCATCCGCGCCGTGATGGAAGCCACGCCCGGCTGGGACTCGGCTACTTTGCCGGCCCGGAGCACCACCTGCAGACGCACCACGGGCTGGGCGGCATTGGCCAGCACGTGCAGGCGGGCGCCGCTGGGAAGCGAAAGCACAGTGGCCGCGGGCAAGGTGACACGGGCCAGCGGCTGAACAGGGGGAGCGACGGTACGGTCGAGCATTTAGAAAAAAGGAGTTGGTCAGGAAGGAAATGAAAAAGCAGAACGTCATGCTGAGCGCAGCCGAGCATCTCTACCGCAATAGTAAAATTGATTACTTGCACGGTAAAGATGCTTCGGCTGCGCTCAGCATGACGTTCTGTACTCGATGCGCTACCGCATCAACTCAGCACAGCTTAGTTAGAGGGTGCGCCGCTGGTACCGCCGGCCCCGTTCTCGTTAAACGCGTCGGCTAGCTTGTTGAGGTTGAAGTGCAGCGAAACCCGGATGGTCTGGGCCAGGGGGTTGTTCTTGGAGCCATCGCCGGTGGGCACCAGGTAGGTGCCGTCGATGCCGAACACCTGGTAGCGCACGCCCAGGCCCAGGCTCACGTACTGGCGGTCGCCTTTGTCGGGAGCTTCGTAGAAATAGCCGCCGCGCGCATACAGCAGGTCGTTGTAGTTGTACTCGAGGCCGGTAGAGAGGTTGATTTCGCGCAGCTCTTCTTTGAAGCCGCCGGGGGCATCGCCGAAGGAGGTAAACAGGGCCTTCACCAGCGGTTGGTCGTTGCGGCTCCGGTTTTCGGCCACCACCCTGGGGTCATTGGCCGGCACGCCTTCCTCGTAGTACGGCGAGGGCACCAACAGCTTGCTGGCGTCGAACACGAGGGTGATTTTGTTGAACTGGTCAATCTCGCGCGTAATGGCGGTACCCAGTTTCAGCGTGGTGGGCAGGAAGCTGGGGTTGTTGGGGTCGGTGTAGGTAATCTTGTTACCGATGTTGGTGATGGAAGCGCCCAGGGCCAGGTTGTAGAGGCCGGTGCCCACGCTCAGGTCCTTGTTGTAGTACGCGCCCAGGTCAACGGCCGCGGCGTTGCCGGGTTGGGCGTCGTTGCCGTTGATAGCCCCCACCAGGTTGGAGCGGATGTAGCGGGCCGATACGCCCACCCCGAAATTATCGGTCAGGGCCTGGCCGTAGGAAAGCGCGAAGGCGTATTCCTTGGGGCTGAAGCTACCAAAAGGCAGGTTGTTGGGGGTACGGTAGTCAATGGTGCCCAGGTCGAAGTACATCAACGAGGCCCCGATGGCCGAGCGCTGCCCCACCTTGCCGTAGCCCGACAAGTAGGAAATGCTCATGTCGTCGGTGATGTTGCGCAGCCACGGCGAGTACGACGCCGCCACCGAGTACTTATAGGGCACAAAGCCCAGCTTGCCCGGGTTGAAGTACGACGCGTTGGCATCGGGCGAGGTGGCCACGCCCGCATCGCCCAGCGCCGACGAGCGGGCATCGGGGGCGAGCGTAAGGATGGGCACCGCCGTGGTGATGGTGGCTTGATTCTGGTTTTGGGCCTGGGCCGTGGCCGCGAAGGCCAGCAAACCGCCCAGCATGGCCAGACGCGAACGAGAAAATTGTGCGTGCATAGGAGAGAGAAAGTGAGCCAGGTGCGGCCCGGACGCAAATAAAAGCGGATTAATTGAGGATGACGAGTTTTTCGTACTTCGAGGCCGTGGTGCCCTTCAGCTGAGAACGCACGCTGAGGCGATAGACGTATACGCCACGGGCCAGTTGGTCGTTAAATTCATCGCGGCCGTTCCAGGTAATGCTTCGCTGATGGGGCTCGGTGCTGGAAACAGTTGCGATGAGGGTACGGACCAAATGACCGGCGATGGTGAAAATCTGTACTTGTACGTCCAGGTTGTCTACTTCGCCGCCCGCCTGGTTGTGGTCAAAGAAGAACGTAGTAGAGTTAGCAAACGGATTGGGGTAGTTCAAAACGTGGTCGAGGGCCAGCTTCTCGTTTTTGGCCACAATGAACTCCAGTTCCCGCTCAGCCGAGTTGTTATACGTGTCCCAGGCCTTGAGGCGCAACGAATGCGGGCCCGTGGCCAAGTCCTTAAACAGGTTGTCTACGCGGCCCGAGCGGAAGTCGCCCACGCTGGCCACGTAGCTGTCGTTGAGCACGATGAGCTTGGTGGGGTCGTTGTCCAGCACCAGCGTGATATCGTGCCCGATGCCCGTGCCCGTCGTGTTGATGCCGCTGTCGTCGCTGAGCTTCGCCAGCAGGGTGGTTTCCTGCCCGGTAAGGCCACCAAACGCAAACGACTCGTTGTCCATAAACAAGCTGATGAGCGGCGGAATGGTGTCCTGCGGCACATTGGCCGCGGCCCCGCCCACTGCCTTCAGCTGGTAGCCCTGCGCGTCAATGCGGGTAGTGCCATCGAAGGCATACAGGCTGATTTTGCCCAGGCCGGCGTTGTAGTTAATGTCTTTGGGCACCACAAACGTGAGGTTGAACTCGCCGTTCTTCACCTCGGCCTGCCCGCCGTAAATGACGTTTTCCTGAATGGACACCGGCCGCGGAGCGTCGGCGGAGCCAGTCTGGCCATTGGCCTCGTTGCCCAAGGTCATCACCGTGGTGGGCTTGTCGTAGATGGTGACCTGCGCCCGGCCGTTGAAGGTGGAGTTGGCGGCACCGTTGTTTAGCAGGCGGCCTTTGAGGCGCACGCGGGCCAGGGCCTGCAGCGCGGGGGCGGGCTGCCATTTGCCGGCCACCCGCTCGTTCACGCTGTCCAGCACCACGGTTTGCTTGGGGTAGGCCAGGGTCATGCTGGGGTCGGCCAGCAGCACGTAGTTGCGGTTGTTGATGATGCCCGGCTGCCCGGCGCCGGGGTAGTCGTTCTTGCTCAGCATGATGATGGTGCCCATGTTGGGCATCTTGCCGTTCACGGGCCGCAGCACGCGGTTGAAGTACGACTGGTTCAGGCCGGCATTCAGGCCCGCATCTACCACGCGGGTGGTGGTAAACAAGCCAACGGCGCCCCCGGTGGGGTTGTCGGTGAGCGACTGCTCGCCCGCCGAGGTAAAATCCGGGTTGTCGTAGGTGCTGAAATCGCAGGTGCCGGTGGTGAAGAACGTGAAGTTATTGGGGTTGCGCAGCGCCATCACCGACTCATTGGTCAGCACTTGCTCATCGGTCCAGCCCTTGGGGCCGCCGTGGCCCAGGTAGTTCACTATCAAGGAGCCCTGCTCCACGGATTGGTCGATGGCCCGGCTCGCCTCGGGAGAGCGCTGCCCGGCGGCCACCACCAGCTGCGGGTACAAATCCAGGTACACCTTATGCAAATTATACACCGGGGAGCTGGCCTGCAGGCTCTGGGAAATCAACTCCGAGCCCTGACCCACAAACAAGTCGCCGTTGCCGTCGTCCGACACCAGCGTAATGCGGTTGCGCCACTTGCCCAGGGCCGGCGCGCTGTCGTAGCTAATGATTTTATCTACCACCACTCTGGCCTGGTCGGCGTTGGTGCGCTGGCCCTTGGGCGCCCGCACCGGCAGGCGGCCCACGCCAATGTCAAGCAGCTCGGTGCCGGGCCGAAGCTCGTCCCACTCGCCCTCGTTGTCGTCGAGCAGAGCATAGTAATCGTCTGAGGAGTAGCTGGCTTGCCCGTATGCGCCGCCATAGAAAGGCGCCAGCGACTCGCGCGACTCGTAAGTGGGCACGTAGTTCTGGTTCAGGGCATTGAAGTCGGGGTCCGTCCGGAACGGCGTCCGGTCTTTCCACCACGCCGGCTGAAAATCCTTGTTGTTGAAAGGGTCCGACTTGTAGTCGAAGGAGGCGTCGCCGAATAGCAGCAACTGCAGCTGCCGGCCGGCCGGGGCCCGCTCATACAGCTGTTTCATCAGGTCGCGGATGGCCGTCACGTCCTGCCCGCCCGAGGCGTATTCGTTGTACACTTCCGTGGTGGTCACCACGGCCACCCGCAGGTTGTCGTGGCTGATGCGGTGGTTGGCCAGCCGCAGCGCCTGCGCCTTAAAAATGGGGTGCGTCACAATCACCAGGTCCAGCAGCGCGCTGGTGTTGCCGTTGAGGGCGTGCAGGTCCTGGTTTTCTACCTTGCCAAATTCGCGGGGCTTGTTGAAGTTGCCGTTCGGCAAAAAGGCCACGTACTCGCGCAGGGTATCGGCCGTTGCCACAAAGCTGCCGGTGCTGCCGCTCAGGGCCAGGGGCCGGGCTACGGGCAGGCGCGGGTTGGTCACGTCCCACACCACCGCGCCGGTCGCGTTGGCCAGCTCGTAGCGGTTGCGGGCCAGCGGGGCAATGTTGGCCAGGGAGCGAAACTCCAGCTGCGCACTGCTCAGCCGCAGCTGCCGCAGGGCGTTAATTTCCAGATAGTCGAGGTAGCCACTGGCCTGGCCGTCGCTGCTCGCGTAGGTCAGGCCCACCTTCAGGTCGGTGCCCGGGTTGGCCGGGGCCAGCTGCCGGGTGGCAATGCTCACCGTGCCAATGGCGCCAAACTCGTAGAGCGGCCGGCTTTCCAGGCCCTGGCTTCCCAAGGGCGCCCCGTTGAGCGTAAGCTGAAAAGAGCTGGGAGCCGCAGATATGGCTACCACCGAAGAAGTTACCCGAATAGGCGCCCCGGGCACCAGGTCGGGAATGTTGCCAAAGGTAAAATCCCGCGATGTGTTCAGCCCAAACTTCTCCCCCACCCAGTTGCGGCCCGACCCGCTCAGCGTCGACGCCGTGTGCATCAGGTTTACCAGGTCGTGCTCGTAAAAGTCGCGGTAGTTGAAGGAGGTAACTGCTGCCGTGGTGGGCGTGGCCGGCACGGCGGCTGCCGTGGGCACCCGCCGGCCCACCGTGTTGTTCACCGTCACGAAGTAAAAGGTGGTGTCGGTGTAGATGTTGTTGCGGTGCTGAAACAAACCGCCCTTGGCTTCCCAGGTGTGGGCACCGGGCGAGTAAAACAGCAGGTATTCGTTGTCGTTGAATACATTGTCGCCGTTGCTGCCCACCAGCAGCAGGTTGTTCTCCACCAGGTCGTCGGGGCGCGGCACGGCATTGGCCTGGGGCAAAATGCCCATGGCGTTGCCGTACACGTGCAGGTTGTTGGGGTTCACCCCGTCCAAGTTGGGCCGTTTCAGGATGCGGGTCAGCGCCTCTTTGTCGAGCTTGTAGATGCCGCTTTCGGCCACGCCCATCTTGTACCACTCGCCGGTGGCCAGCACCGAGCGCGGGGCATAGGTGCGGGCGGCGGTGCCACGGGCCGCGCTGGCGCCGGGCGTGTAATTGTAATCAAAGGAGACGAGGCGCTCGGGCTGGCCGGTTTGAGGGTTGCGGCGCACGGGGCGCAGGCTCAGGTGCGTCACGGCCTGCTTCATCTCTATGCCAGTGCGCAGCTGAGGCTCCGGACCGGCCGGCAGTTTGCTCACGTCGAACAGCTTGGCATCGGCCGCCGGGAAGGCCTCGTACACCAGATTCACCAGTTCGCCCTGGGTCACGGAGCCAGTCAGGCGCGTGCTAAACCAGCCCACCTGGTCGTCCAGGGCCTGATGGGCTTCGTTGAAGGTGGGCACTTTTTGCTTGCGCGCGCCCAAAGTGGGCACCTCGGCGTAGCCGCCCCACCGGATAACGCCATGCGCCGTGGCCGCACCACCCGATTGGGCCCGCACCGGTGCAATGCCCCCCCATATCAATCCCGCAAGAGCAACGAAGAGAAAAAGAGGACGCATACGCAAGTATATTATTGTCAGCAGGCTTGGTAGCTGGTGGTCGGGCAACAGTACCGGAAAGCATCCGGTTCACCCGTCCTGGCTTCTCAACAACCAAATAATGTAATTATTGTAGCTGTTGAGACCGAGAATTTAGCGGGCAGCGGTTTTTGGCACCGATAGCAGCACGTAGAGCAGCACCACCAGCGGCACGGCGGCAGCTTTCAGCACCAGCACCAACCCTACGGCCAGCAGCAAAAACATAAACCGGCGCCGGTTATCGGCCCAGCGCAGATTCTTGAATTTCAAAGCAAACAAAGGCAGCTCCGCCACCAACAAGCCCGACAGCAGCACCGTGAGACCCAGCAGCAGCCACGGGTTGAGAATAAAGTCCGACAGGCCGAACTGGTCGTAGGCCAGAATGAGCGGCAGCGAAGCTACTACCAGCGTACAGGCCGGAGTAGGCAGGCCAATAAAGGAGGTAGTCTGCCGGGTGTCGTTGTTGAATTTGGCCAGGCGCAGGGCCGAGAATATGCTCACCAGGAAGCCAACGTAGGGCACCCATTCCGGCAGGCCACCGGACTTCACGCTGCGCGTCAGCAGCTCAAAGAAAATGGCGCCCGGCACCACCCCAAACGATACCATGTCGGCCAGCGAATCCAGGTCTTTGCCAATGGCGGAAGATACGCGCAACGCCCTGGCCACCAAGCCATCCAGAAAGTCAGCAACGGCGGCCACGGCCACGAAATAGGCGCCAATCTCCAGCTTCCCGGCAAAAATATTGGTCAGCGCCAGGCAGCCGCACAAGAGGTTGAGGCAGGTAACGGCGTTGGGCAGGTGTTTTTTCAAAGGAGAAGGAAAGAATGAGTTAACGAAGGTACGGGCGTGGTATGCTGTACGCAGGTGCCGGTTTTTTACCTCATTACCACTCAAAATTACTAAAATCGGGCCTGCCGCAACTTAGTTCAGGAAGGGGTTGCTGCGGCGCTCCTCCCCAATGGTAGTGGCCGGGCCGTGGCCGGGGTATACCACCGTGGCATCGGGCAGGGTCATCAATTCGGTTTCGATGCTGCGCAGGAGCGTGGCGTGGTTGCCGCCGGGCAGGTCGGTGCGCCCAATGCTGCGCTGAAACAGCACGTCGCCGCCAATAACGGTTGCCGTGGGCTGGTGGTAGAACACCACGTGGCCCGGCGCGTGGCCCGGCGCAAAGCGCACCTCCAGCGCAGTCTCGCCGATGTGCACGGGCTGGCCGGCCACCAGCTCCCCGGTGGGCTCGGCGGGCTGGTACTGCGGGAAGCCGTAGCTGCCGGCGTACGTGGGCACGGCCCGCAGCGTGGCCAGGTCCAAGGGGTGCAGCAGGAACGGCGTGCCCGGCCACGTATTGAGCACAAACTGGTTGCCCAGCACGTGGTCGATGTGGGCATGGGTATTCAACAGTAGCTTAACCTGCAGGTTGTTAGATTCGATGTATTCGCGCAGCGACTGCTGCTCGGCGGGCGAGTAGCAGCCGGGGTCCACAATGGCGCACTGCCGGGTGGCCTCGTCAATCAGCAGGTAAGTATTTTCGGAGAAGGCGTTGAAGGTAAATCCGGCGACAGTCATAGTAAAGCAGCGTGTGGGAGCAGTACGGCAAAGTACGGCACAAAGGGAGTGTTGAGTTTTAAGGCGTGAATGTTGAGTGGAAAGTCAACCGGTCGTATAAATTTTTACCGCTGGTTCTTCTCATTCCTGTTCCAAAAGCCGTTTCTACTGGTCACTCAACATTGAAACCTCAAATCTCACCATTTCTTATTCTACCTTGCCACTCATGACAGACTGTGATTTCCTGGTGGTGGGCCACGGCATAGCGGGCGCCACGCTGGCGTATGTGCTGCGCGAGCGGGGCCACCGCGTGCTGGTGTACGACCCCGGCCAGCACAACTCGGCCTCCAATGTGGCGGCGGGCCTCATGAACCCCGTGGCTGGCAAGCGCTTCGCCCTGACGTGGCGTGCGGCCGAACTGCTACCGTTTGCCACCGCGTTTTACCGGGAGCTGGGGCAGCGCTACGGCCAAGCTTTTTTCACCGAGACTCCCATCTTCAAGCTTTTCTCATCGCTTGAAGAGCAGAACGCGATACTGGCCCGTAGCGCCGACCATCCCTGGGAGGGGTTTATGGCCGGCCTCGCCACCGCCGACCCCGATTTGGCGGGCGTACACGCGCCGTTTGGAGGGGCGTGGCTGCGCGGCGGGGGCCACGTGGCCGTGCGCCAGCTGCTGGCCGCGCTGGCCGCCGAAGGCACCCGCGACGGCTGGCTGCGGCGCGAAACTTTTGACTGGACGCGGCTCGCTACGGCCACCACCGGGGCAGTTTATGCCGGGCAGGTGCGGGCCCGCCACGTGGTGTGCTGCGAAGGCGCGGTGGCCGCGCACAACCCGTATTTTAGCTGGCTGCCCCTCACCCCTAACAAGGGCGAGGTGCTGGATGTGACGTGCGCGGGCCTGAGCACGGCGCAGGTCCTCAACCGGGGGGCCTACGTGGTGCCGGTGGAAGCCGAGCGGTTTCGGGTGGGCGCTACGTACCGGTGGCCGCCATTTACCGAGGGCCCCACGGCAGTGGGGCGCGAAGAGCTGGCGGCGCGGCTGGCGGTGCTCACCGACCTGCCCTTTGCCGTGGTGGACCAGCAGGCCGGCGTGCGGCCGGCCGTGCGCGACCGGCGGCCGCTGGTGGGGCCGCACCCCACCGTGCCGTGCCTAAGCTTTTGCGGGGGCTACGGGTCCAAGGGCGTGATGCTGGCCCCCCGGCTGGCATCCCTCCTGGCCGACTGCCTGGAAGGGCACGGCGAAATGTGGCCCGATGCCAGCTTGCAGCGCTACAACGCCTTGCAGCCGGCCAACGTAATTTGAGTGTTATCTATACGCTGCCGCTAGTGCCGTTCCCTATTTGCCAGCTTGAATCTCAGGCTGTAACAATTCCGTTCTAAACGCCTTTATTTCAGTACTCTCCGGATACCGTTCCGGCTGATTTATTTTTTGCACGGGAATTGCAAAAATTCAAGCGTTTCGGAGGACTAATTTTCGTCTTTGCTCGTTGGCACTACTATGACCATTTCATTATTCGCGAAGCGCACGCTGGGAGCTCTGGCGTTGCTGATGCCGTTCCTGCTCTCCCCCACGGCGCGCGCCCAAACCGCCCAGGAGCCTTTTGGGCGGGTGCGCATTCAGTACAAGCAGTTCGACTGGCAGCAGCTCAGCACCCAGAACTTTAATGTGATGTACTACGAGGGCGGCCAGGGTAGCGCGCGCCGGGCCGCCGAGTACGCGGAGAAGGAGCTGCAGCGCATCACGGCGCTGATTGGCTACTACCCCTACTCTAAGACCACCCTGCTGTTCTACAACTCGGTGGGCGACCTGCGGCAAAGCAACATCGGCCTCACGGCCACCCAGCAGCAGATAAACGGCGGCGAAACCCCGCTGGCCCGCATGAGCAAGGTGCAAATTGCCTTCGCCGGCCAGGAAACTGAGTTCAAGCGCGAGTTGAGTACCCAGATTACCGAGGTGCTGCTGAACGATATGATGTACGGCGGCTCGCTGAAGGAAGTGCTGCAGAGCAGCTACCTGCTGCAGCTGCCCGACTGGTTTATTGGCGGCGCCTCGGCCTATGCCGCCGAGGGCTGGAGCGTGGACATGGACGGCTACATGCGCGACATGAGCAAGCAGCACCCCACCGGAGCCCGCACCGCGCCGTTCTTTTTGCGCAGCCCCACGCTGGCCGGCCAGAGCATCTGGAACTACGTGGCCGAGCGCTACGGCTACACCACCATCCAGAACATCCTCAACCTTACGCGCATTACCCGCGACGTCGAAGTGGGCATCAGCTCCTCCCTGAACGTACCCTATAAGGTATTCCTGAAAGACTGGCTGACCTACTACCGCGACCTCAACGGCCAGCCCGTGGCCACGCTGGTCGAGCCGGACAAGAAATTTCGTCAGAGTGGCCGCAACCGCCATTCCGACGTGTTTTCGCAGCCAGTGATGAGCCCCAACGGCCAAATGGTGGCTTATGCCCAGAACGAGCAGGGCCGCTACCGCGTGATGGTGATGAACCGCGACGGCTCGCGCCGCCGCATCCTGAGCCGCGGCGGTCACAAAACACCCGACCAGCAGGTAGAAACCCGCTTGCCCGTGCTGGCCTGGCGCGGCAACTCCCAAGTGGCAGTGGCCGAAATGAGCCGCGGCGAAATGGTGCTGCGCCTGCGCGATGCCGATGGGCGGGGCCTGGTGCAACGGGCCCGCGAAGCCATTCGATTTTCGCGGCCGGCTTCGCTGTTTGAGAACTACGACCAGATTCTGAGCATGAGCTATTCACCCGATGGCAAGTCCTTGGTGTTTAGTGCCGTGCGCGACGGTCAGAACGACATTTACCTGCTACGGGCAGGCAGCCGCAAGGCCGAGCAGCTCACCAGCGACTTGTTCGACGACGTGCAGCCGGTGTTCCTGCCCAGCGGCCAGGGCCTGGTGTTCAGCTCCAACCGCTACCTCGATTCTACTGGCCGGGCACGCCCCGCCACGTTCCAGAACGTGGTGAACAACTACGACCTGTTTGTGTACCACCTCGACGGACGGGCCATTCCGGTGGAAACGCTGGTGAGCACCATTTCGAACGAGACGCGGCCCCGCGCCATTTCCGACGATGAAATTCTGTACCTGGGCGAGGAGAGCGGCGTGCGGGCCCTGTACCGCTACTCGCTCAAAACCAAAGAGCGCACCCTGCTCACCAACTGGCTGCCCAACACGCAGGACTTCGACTACAGCGCCCAAACCTCGGCGCTGGTGTTTGTGGCGCCGGCCCAGGCCCGCGACATCCTGTATGTGTACCCCACCTTCCCGCTGACCACGCCGCTGCCCCTCACCAAAACAGCCCGCCAGCAGACCCTGGAAAACCGTTCGGCGCCACCAAAGGCGGCGGCCCCCAAGCCAGTCCCGGCCGCGGTGCCTGTGGCCGTGACAGTCTCCGACACTGTGGCCCGAACTGCCGCAGCCATGCCTCCCTCCGACTCCACGCGCACGGTGCCAGCTTCCACCAGGGCCACCGGCACGGTAAATACCAGCGACTACCAGTTTGAGGAAGACGAGCCTGTGCAGGCGGCTCCTGCCAAGCGGCGCCGCACGGCCGCTGCCGACACCAAAACCGCAACCCCTACCGCGGCGGCGAGCATCTCGGGGCCGTTTCGGTACGACACGCGCTTCATGGCCGACAACGTGTCGACCGCCGTTTACGTGGACCCGCTGCTGGGCCTGGGCCTGCAGTTTAAAGCTGCCCTCACCGACGTGCTCGAAAACCAGCGCATTGATGCCAGCTTGTTTGGCTTGTTTGACTTGCGCACCAGCAACATCCGGGCGTCCTACACCAACCTGACCAACCGCTACGACTGGGGCGTGGGCTACCAGAAGCAGGCCTACTTCTTCGACATCAACGGCGGGCGCTACCGTTACGGCCGCCACGAAGTAGCGCCCACCATTGCCTACCCGCTCACTCACAACCTGAGCGTGCGCGGCGGGCCGCGCTACGTCAATATTTCGCGCACCCGGCTGGGCGATGTGTCGACGGAAGACGATGCCAACTATAACTACATCGGCTCCAGCGGCGAGTTGGTGTTCGACAATAGTGTGGTTACCGGCGTGAATATGGTGTCGGGCACCCGCCTGAAAGCCAGCTTGCAGAGCCAGAACAGCTTGGACGACAAGTCCCTCAGCTTCAGCAAACTGGTGCTGGATTTCCGGCACTACCAGAAACTAGCCCGCTCGATAGTATGGGCCAACCGGGCCAGCTACGGTCAGTTTTTTGGGAGGCGCCAGCAGGTATTCCGCATCGGCGGCATGGACGACTGGCTGAACGCCGGTTACGAAGGCAGCCGCTTCCTGACCGATTACACCGCGCCCGACCAGGTTTTCAACCAGGAGTTTGTTACCAACCTGCGCGGCTTCGACTACGGCGCCCGCAGCGGCTCGCGCTACGTGCTGCTGAATAGCGAGCTGCGCGTTCCCATTGTGCAGTATTTCGCCCGCAAGCCCATCTATTCCGGCTTCTTCCGCAACCTGCAGCTCACCGGCTTCGTGGATGCCGGCACGGCCTACCGCGGCTCCACGCCATTGTCCGAAGACAACCCCGAGCAGAGAGTACCGGCAGGGGGCTTTTTCTCGGCCACGGTCATCAACTTCCGCAACCCCCTGCTGGTGGGCTACGGCGTGGGGGCGCGCACCACGCTGCTGGGTTTCTACGGCAAGGTGGATGTGGCCTGGGGCGAGCAGAACTTCGAAACCAAGGGCCCGAAGTTCTATTTCACCCTGGGTTACGATTTCTAGGGAGCAGAGAAAAACCAAGAGAACGTCATGCTGAGCGAAATCGAAGCATCCCTACTGCAGCAGTAAACGAATTGCTTGCGCGGTAGAGATGCTTCGGCAAGCTCAGCATGACGTTCTTTTTTCGTGGCTGCTTGGCGGGGTTCGGGCGTATCTTTGCGGCCCGAAACCGAACCCCTGCCCGTGCCGCTGCTCCGTGAAATCACTACGCTACTAGCCAAAGACTTCCGCCTCGAATGGCGGCAGAAGTCGGCGCTGGGCGGGTTGCTGCTCTACGTGGGCAGCACGGTGTTTGTGTGTTTTCTAAGCTTTAGCCTGCGCGGCGGCCAGCCCCCGGCTCCGGCCTGGAACGCGCTGCTGTGGGTCATTCTGCTGTTTGCGGCCATCAATGCCGTGGCGAAGGGCTTTATGCAGGAAAGCCCCGGCCAGCGCCTCTACTACTACACGCTGGTACGGCCCCAGGCCATTATCCTGGCCAAGATGCTCTACAACGCGCTGCTGCTGATGGCGGTGGCACTACTGGGCTTGTTCCTTTACACCGTTTTCCTCGGCAATCCCATTCAGGATGCGCCGCTGTTTGTGGCCAATCTGCTGCTGGGCGCCGTGGGCTTTGCCACCACGCTCACGCTGGTGTCGGGCATAGCGGCCAAGGCCGGTGGCAACGGTGCTACCCTCATGGCCGTGCTCGGCTTCCCCGTGATGGTGCCCATGCTGCTGCTGCTCATTAAGGTGAGCAAAAACGCCCTGGACGGACTGGACCGTAGCGTGAGCCACCAGTCCCTGCTCACGCTGCTGGCGCTGAACATGCTGGTGGGCGCATTATCTTATGTATTGTTTCCTTACCTGTGGCGCGGGTAGCCCGTGGCTCCTTGTGCGTAGCTTTTCGATATGACGAGTGCAAAAATTATTGGCAGTGTGCTGGGGTTGGTTTTCACCGTGGCGGGCGTGTGGGGCGGCCAGCGCCTCATTGAGCAGCGCGGCCCGGGCCTGTTCTGGAAAGGCCTGACGGTGCTGCTGCTGGTGGGTGGCTCGGCGGCCGGTCTGCTCATCAATGTGCCGCCCCTGCCCATCGTGAACGAAAGCATTCGGAACCTGTTTTTCCACGTGCCCATGTGGTTTTCCATGATAATGGTGCTCCTGGTGTCGGTGTGGTACTCCATTCAATACCTGCGCAATCCTTCGGCCCGGCTCGATATTCTGGCCCACGAGTCGGCCAAAACCGGCATCGTGCTGGGTATGCTGGGACTGGCCACGGGCAGCCTGTGGGCCAAGTTCACCTGGGGCGCGTGGTGGACGCCCGACCCGCGCCTGAATGGCGCGGCCGTGGCTATGCTCATCTACGGCGCTTACCTGGTGCTGCGCGGCTCCTTCCGCGACGACCAGCAGCGGGCCCGCGTGTCGGCCATCTACAACATCTTCGCGTTTGCGGCCGTCATTCCGCTGCTCTTTATTCTGCCGCGCCTGAGTGGTCCGTCGCTGCACCCCGGCCAAACCGGCAACCCCGGCTTCAGCCAGTATGACCTCGACGATACCATGCGCAAGCTGTTTTATCCGGTCGTCATCGGCTGGATTTTATTTGCCTTCTGGCTCACCCAGGTTAGCAGCCGCTTTGCTTTCCTGCAATCTAAACAAGATGAAAACTAGCTACTTCCAGCGTCTGGCTGGCTTTTTCCTGTTGATGCTGCTATCCGCGACCACGGCTCTGGCGCAGTCGGCCGAGGCCCCCGAAATGGCCGATGCCTTGCGGGCCAACGGCAAAATATACGTGGTGGCGGCCGTGGTGGGCCTCATTGTGGCCGGCCTGCTGCTCTACCTCATCACCCTCGACCGGAAGGTGAGCAAATTAGAACGCGAAATAAACAAGTAGTCGGGCACCTGCCCCCCGCCCGCGCTGTTGGGTTATCACGAATCTCACCGCCGCGCACCGGTAATCCGCTAACTTTTATTAACTTAGTTACATGAAGAAGTCGCACCTTTTCGTCATGGCCATTATTGCGGTGGCCGCCGCTATCATCCTCAGCACCACGGCCGATGCCAGCGTGTACGTGGGCTTTGGCGAGGCCCGGCAGCGGGCTGCCGAGGGCAACGCCACCAAAGTTCACGTGGTGGGCAAGCTCCTGCGCGATGGCCAGCAGCGCCCCATCGACCTGGAGTACGACCCCATGACGGACCCCAACTACTTCGCCTTTACGCTGGTAGATACGCTACAGGTGGCGCAGCGTGTGGTGTACAACAACCCCAAGCCCCAGGATTTCGATGCCTCCGAGCAGGTGGTGATTACCGGCAACATGCGCGGCAAGGTATTCATGGCCGATAAAATCCTGCTGAAGTGCCCCAGCAAATACGTGAAGAAGGACCTGGACGGGGCCACGGCTTCGGTGAAGTAGCTGTTGGTAGCCCAGCTGCTGGTAAGCATTAAAGAAAAAGGAAACCACCGTTCGCCGCTGGCGCGGCACGCTTTCTCAATTACCGCTGGCAGCTTTCGCCTCCTCCATTCCGGCGCAGACGGCCAACGATAACACTGAAATCCGCCCACCACTGAAGCTGCAATAAGTGGCTCCCCCGGTCCGATAGCAGCACCGCGCCAGTACATGTGCCCCCCGCCAGCTACCCCATCAAACCCCATTTTTCAGTAATCAGCAGCAACCCTGCCGATGGGCGGGTGTTGTTGTTCCGGCAGCTCACTAACCTTCCCCCTATCGGCACACGTGTGGCAGGAGGGCAGAAATAGAAAGGCCTGCCATTGAAATCTTCTGTCATCTGTCTCACGGCTACTTTTTCACCAACAAGTTGTTATTAGTGCTGCCGCCCCAATCGCCGCTGCGGTAAATTTGCCTCTTCAATGACTGCACTCGATACTTCACTGCTTACCCGCTGTGCCCTGGCCCTTGAACAGGGCTTGGTGCTGCTGCAGGAAACTTCGCCCGATTCGGTTGCTTACGAGTTGTACCGCTCGGCTTGTGTAAAGGAGTTTGAAATCATTATAGAACAAGCTGGCAAGCTGCTCAAAAAGGCACTTCGTCCTTACTATGCCACTCCCCGACACACAGAATTACTGGTGTACAAAGATATTTTCCGAGCGGCGGTCCAGCACGGACTACTTGATACTACTACCGGGGAGCGCTGGCTTCTGTACCGGGACAATCGCAATACGACGGCGCACGACTACGGTGTGGGATTTGCAGAAAAAACCATCAAGCTTTTGCCACAATTTGCTGTGGATGCCAAGGATTTAGCGGAACTGCTTCACGGTAAACCGCTGTATTAATCATGCTCGACCTTAATCCCCGCTACGTAGCGATGCTAGAAGAAATGCTGGCCAGGCACCTGCCCCCAGCTGTGGCCGTGTGGGCCTACGGCAGCCGCGTGAACGGCAACGCGCACGATGGCAGCGACCTGGACCTGGTGCTGCGCGGAGCTGACCTGCAGGAAATCCCGGCCGGCGTGCTCAGCCAACTACGCGAAGCCCTGACGGAGAGCAACCTGCCTATTTTTGTGGACGTGCACGATTGGGCACTGCTGCCCGCCAGCTTCCACCCCAGAATTTTGAACCGTTACGAAGTATTACGCCCCGGCTCGGCTGTGGCGCTGCCTGCCTGATTTACTTGTTGCTTATGAACCTATTGATTGGAAATATTGGCCATTTAAGCGTCATCGTGGCGTTTGCGGCGGCATTGGTGGCTGCCTACAGCTACTTCCAGGCCACGCGGGGCCGGGCGCTGGGCAACGATGACACCTCCTGGCTGCGCGTGGCACGTGGTGCTTTCTTTGTGCACGGCCTGGCTGTGTTCACCGTCATCGGGTGCTTGTTCAACATCATTCAGGCCCACCGCTACGAATACTATTACGCCTGGAGCCACAGCTCCAACCACCTGCCGGTGGAGTATATGATTTCCTGTTTCTGGGAAGGCCAGGAGGGCAGTTTCCTACTTTGGATATTCTGGCACGTGGTGCTGGGCCTGTTCATCATGCGCTTCAACCGCAAGTGGGAGGCTCCGGTGATGGCCATTTTCAGCGGCGTGCAGCTGTTTTTGGTGAGCATGATTCTCGGCATCGTGCTCGGCGATGTCAAGATTGGCTCGTCGCCGTTTATTCTGCTGCGCGACTTCCTGACCGACCTGCCGGTGTTCAAGCTGAACCCCGACTTCGTTCCCAAAGACGGCACCGGCCTCAACGCCCTGCTGCAGAACTACTGGATGGTGATTCACCCACCCACGCTGTTCCTGGGCTTTGCGCTCACGCTGGTGCCCTTCGCCTTCGCCATTGCCGGCCTCTGGAAGCGCGAGCTGACGGCTTGGGTAAAACCGGCGTTGCCCTGGACGCTCATTGGCGGCGGCGTGCTGGGCATTGGCGTGGTAATGGGCGCCTACTGGGCCTACGAAACCCTGAACTTCGGCGGCTACTGGAACTGGGACCCGGTGGAGAATGCCGTGTACATTCCCTGGTTGGTGCTGGTGGCTTCGCTACACGGCATGGTGTTGTGGCAGAAGCGCCGCACCGGCCTGCGCACCTCGTTTGCGCTCGTAATCGCCACCTTCGTGCTGATTCTCTACGCCACCTTCCTTACCCGGAGCGGGGTGCTGGGCAACGCCTCGGTGCACTCATTCACGGATTTGGGCCTGTCGGGGCAGCTGTTTATTTACATGGCCGTGTTCTCGGTGCTGGCCATTGCCCTGCTGGTGTACCGCTGGAAAGAAATTCCAATTTCCGAGAAAGAGCTAACCCTTTACAACCCCGAACTGTGGGTATTTGTGGGTGCCACGGTGCTGTGTCTGGGCGCTTTCCAGGTGCTGTTCACTACCAGTATTCCGGTTTACAACTCCTTTATGGGCTTGCTGGGCATTAAAACCAACGTGGCCCTGCCCGCCGACCAGATTGCCCACTATTCCAAGGCTCAGCTCTGGATGGGCGTGTTTGTGGCCCTGCTTTCGGGCCTGGCCCAAATCATGTGGTGGCAGCGCAACGACAAAACCACGCTGGTGAACTCCCTCACCGCGCCCACGCTGCTCACGCTGCTGGGCACGGCGCTGGTGGTGCTGCTGGTGCGCTATAATGGTCTCACCATTACGCCGGCCTACATCGTGCTCACGCTGGCGGGCCTGTTTGGGGTGCTGGCCAACTTCGGCACCATCTTCACCTTGCTGCGGCGGGGGGTGCGGCTGTCGGGCGGAGCGGTAGCCCACCTGGGCATTGCGCTGATGCTGCTGGGCATTCTGGCCTCCTCGGGCTATTCCAACATTATTTCACGCAACGTATCGGGCCTGCTCTACTCGCGCGAGTTTGACGAGTCGCTGAACCGCGACAACGTGCTGCTGTGGCGCAACGAAACCACCAAGATGCAGGGCTACGACCTCACCTACACCGGTCAGTTTTTCGACGTGCCCGGCGTGCCCGGCTACGTGGATAAGCAGTTCCTCTTCCGTACCGACGACGAGTACAAGGCGCTGGCCCGGGCACCCATCGTGGCTGGCGGCAAAACCTATTACAAGACCGGTGACACCGTAGAAATCCTGCCCGAAAACACCTACTACCGCATCAGTTACAAGGAGCGGGAAACGGGCAAAGAGTTTTCCCTCTACCCCCGGGCGCAGGTAAACGACGAGATGGGCGAAGGCGGCCTGCTGGCCTCGCCCGCCGTCAAGCAGTTCTTGACCCATGACATTTACTCGCACGTGAGCTCCGTGCTCGACCCCCGCAAGGAGAAGCAGTGGAGCGAGGAAAAGGACCACGTGCTGGCCGTGGGCGACACCATTTTCCTCAACGACTACTTTGCTGTGTTCCGCGCCATTGAGCCGGCCCACGAAACCGCCGGCCTCAACCTGCAGAAAGGCGACCTCGCCCTGCAGGCCGACATGATAGTGCACGGCGAGAAGCGCCAGTACCACGTGCACCCCGTGTTTGTGGTGCGCAACCGCCTGGTGGGCCGCGTGCCCGACGAAGTAGACGACCTCGGTGTCCGCCTGAGCCTCACCAATATTGACCCCACGGCCGGCAAGTTCACCTTCGCCGTGAGCACCACCCAGAAAGACTATGTCATTCTGAAAGCCATGGAAAAGCCCTTCATCAACCTGCTCTGGAGCGGTACGCTGCTCATGACCTTCGGCTTTGGGCTGAGCGTGTGGCAGCGTGGACGCAAGGGCGGCTCTCCAGCGGTAGCCGACGCTCCGGCCTTGGTGCGGGCAGAACGCCCACAGTCGGTAAGCTAGCCACCTGTACTTGGTTTCAAAGGCCGCTTCAATCAGTGAAGCGGCCTTTTTTACGCCGTGCAGGAGCGTATTCCCAGAGTTGGCAGTCCCCACGGTCATTCGGCCAGTACCGCGCCGTAATTTTCCCGTCTTCATGCAGCTTTCCGCAACCATTTCACTTCGCGTTGGGATACTCGGCGCGGGCCGCGTGGCCAGCCAGCTCGGCCCGGCGTTGGCCACAGCCGGCCACGAAGTGGTTTTTGTGTGGAACCGCACCGCGCCAGCGGCCAAAACCCTGGCCGCGCAGCTGCCCGGCGCGCGGGCCCTGGCCAGCTTATCGGCCCCGTTGCCCGCTGCCGACGTGTACCTGCTGGCCGTGCCCGATGCCGCCGTGGCCCCGCTGCTGGCCCGCACCACCTGGCCCCTCGATGCAGTGGTGGCGCACCTGGCCGGCGCCCTGCCCCTGTCTGTATTTGACGTGCAGCCCACGGTGCGCGGCGGCGTTTTTTACCCGCTCCAGACCTTCAGCCCCGGCCGCGCCATCGATTGGCCGGCGGTGCCGCTTTGCATAGAAGCCGCCGATGCCGCCGGGGAAGCCCTGCTGCTGGGTCTGGCCCACAGCCTCAGCCAGCACGTGCGGCTGCTCGACTCGGCCCAGCGGCTCAAGCTGCACGTGGCCGCAGTGTTTGCCAACAATTTCACCAACCACCTGTTGGGCATTGCTGATGCCCTGCTGGCCGAAGCCAACCTGCCGGCCGAGCTGCTGGCCCCGCTGGTGCGCGAAACGGTAGATAAGGCCCTGGCCAGTCCGCCCTTTGCGGTGCAAACGGGGCCGGCCGCCCGGCGCGACGCCCCCACGCTGGCCGCTCACCAGGCGGCGCTGGCCCGGTATCCGGCGTGGCAGGCGCTATATGAGCAGCTCACCGCCAGCATTCAGGCCCAACTTTGATGCCCGGGCCGGGCGGAGTACCTTTGCGGCGGCAAACGCCGTGTTTTTTTCGCTTTTTCGTATCTCGTTTTGTCTGTTTCCGCCACTACCATCACCTTCCAACTCAGCGACGGCCAGCCGGCCCAGACCCATGTGGCGGCTCCCGGCGAGTCGGTCCTCGACGTGGCCCTCAACAACGGCATCCAGCTGCAGCACAACTGCGGCGGCGTGTGCGGTTGCAGCACCTGCCACGTCTACATCAACTCGGGCGGCGACGACCTGCCCGAAATCAGCGACAAGGAAGAAGACTTCATTGACCGCGCCGAGAACCCGCGCATCAACTCCCGCCTCGCCTGCCAGTGCGTGGTAGAAGCCGACATGCAGCTGGTAGTAACCGTGCCGCCGCAGCATTTCCTGGGGCACTAGTTTCTTAATTATGAGTTTTGAATTATGAGTTATGAGTTGTTCTCGCAACTACCTACGACTACATATTCAACTCATAACTCATAATTCAAAAACTCATAATTTTATTAAAATGAACCACTTTGAGCCGCCCATGCACTGGGCGACCACGAAGACATTGCCATGGCTCTCTACGAGAAGTTTGGCAGCGAATTCAACGAGGCTAAGATTTACCGCATCCGCTTCACCGACTTGATTGACTG
>NZ_MDZC01000072.1 GCF_001816165.1 Hymenobacter glacialis | reverse complement strand
GGACTGCAGTTTTATGCGGTATTAATCCGCCTTTCGGCGGGCTATCCCCCAGATTCGGGTAGGTTGGCTACGCGTTACGCACCCGTGCGCCACTATTGTTATTGCTAACAACCGTTCGACTTGCATGTATTAGGCCTGCCGCTAGCGTTCATCCTGAGCCAAGATCAAACTCTCCATTGTAAAATATCCTACACCACGGCGAACCGTGGCTGATGTCGAGTGCTAATCCGACCCGTGTTAACGAGTTCGTGTCGTCGTTCTACGCTTGTATTTTCCGCTCCCCGCATCGCTGCAGGAAGCCCTTACTATTTGTCTTTTCCAATCATTCAAAGAACGTGTGTCTCACCCAGTTGGTGTGACAATGCGACTAACGAATCAGCCAGTTTTACTTTTTCAAATCCCTTTCTTGCGATTGGGAGTGCAAAGGTAACTCAATTTATTTAATTTTCAAGCATCAGGCGAAAAAAAATAATTCTTTTTCTTTTTTGCTTTTCAAATCTTTCCGCTTCCTGTCGAAGCGGGGTGCAAAGGTAAGGCGCTTTTTTCGGCTTTCACAAGACTTTTTGAAATTAATTTCTGAGCCTCTATTAAGCGAGCACGGGATTCAACAATGGAGTTGCACCGTGAAGGTCTTCCTTGTTTCAACTTCTGGTGAAGCAGCTGCTTTTCCAGAACCCGTAGTCCGTTTGACTGTTTGGGACTGCAAAAGTAGTGGGATAATCTGGGTCTGCAATGGCTGAGGCAAACCTTTTGGTTTAGGCATGAGGCGTAATTGCCGGGATTGAGCAATGGGGTTTTAGGTATCAGCGACTTAGCGCTAGATAAATTATTGGGAAATATTATCGGATATGCTCTGCGGCTAAGAATTCGGTGAGATTGGGGCGATAATGTCGGGGGCGATGGGCCTCGTAGTGCTGTATTTGGCGGCCTAATTGGGCGAGAAAGGGCTGACCGATGCTTTGGTACTCGTAGGTGCCGTCGTTGACGATGCCGTTTTTGTTGACGTAGAGGACGGCGCTGAGCATGAATTCGGACTGGTGGAGGGAGTCGGCGAAGTAGGCAACATCAGCGAGGTAGCCGTGGGACATGCCTACTATATTATAGATGCGCAGGGAAGATTGATGGCGCGTTTCGGGACGGCGGCCATAATAGAGGTACTTTTTGTAGGCGTCGAAGTATTGGGCAGCGGTATAGGAACTGAAGCCAGACTGGTGCGGGGTGGCATGGAGGTAGTAGCGCAAGAAGCTGTAATCGGAGGAAGTTAGGTTGGGGCGTTGGGTGGCGGGGATTGAAGTGGGGAAAAGGATGCCTTGCAGTAAGGTGGTGATATTAGCCAGGGGAAGGTGGTTGGCGGTGGTGAAATTGTAGGGTTCGGGGATTATTTGGCCGTCGGCTTGATGGGCGCGGCCCTGCAGTACGCGGCCGAGGGGGCTGGCATAGGGCACGGAGTTGAATTTGGCGGGTTCCTTATATAGGATGGTGCCCTGGGGGGTGTGGAAGCTGATGGGGTTGGTGTGACGGTTGGCGGTGGTGTCGCAGGGGGCGAAGCGGCGGGTGATGCGGGCGTTGGGGTGGCCGAGCTGGGCGAGGCGGGTATTGAGGGGCCGCTGACCCAGAAATTCGTAGAGTCGGTTGTAGGCAATATTGTCGCTGACCAAGAGCATGCGCTTGATGTAGTTGCCGACGGTAGCGGTGCGGTCGGAATCGGCGGGGGCGGCAAAGGGAACGGGGGTTTGGCAGCGGTAGGCCGTGCCGGTGGCCATGATGGTGCGGCGCGTGACGCCGGGCTGGTTCAGGTTGTTCAGCTTCTCGAGGGCAAGAATGGCGACGGGGAGCTTGACCAGGCTGGCAGGGTTGAAGTATTGGCGCGGATTGAGGTGGTAGGTGTGGGGAGTGAAGATGGGGCGGTTTTGGGCATCGCGGTCTATTTGGGTGTAGATGAGTTGAAGCTCGTATTGGGGGTTAGTGGCAACTTTTGTTAATAGCGCGTTTGTGTGGATGAGGGAATCCAGGATTGGGGAGTCTTCTGGTGCTAACCTTCTTTCCCGGCCCCTGTCGGGAATGGGCGCCCTCCCAAAAAGAGTGGGTGCCAAATGACTTGTTGCGGCCAAGGTTGCCAGGGTGGTTATGGTTAATAAAAAGGCTACTCCTATTATATAGTATAGGGTGGGACGGGATTGGGGGGACGTTTTCATAAGATATTGAAATAGAAAGGGCCGTGATGTTGCCACCACGGCCCTGTGGGGCTGCTTTTATGCCAGGATTAATCGGCCAGGGAAACCAGGCGGCGAGCCAGGAGAAGATTAGAGTCGGTTTGGCGCCAGTTGTAGCCGGTACCGAACGGCAGGGGCTTGGGTTTGCGGAGGGTGTCGCGGTAGGCGGCGGTGAGCTCGGGTTGGTAGTGTTTGGCGAAGAGGTTGATGGGGCGTTTGTAGGTGCCGTAGTGGTTGAACTGCCAGGCGCCCTGCTGGAAGTATTTCATGGCAATGCCGGAATCGTCTTGCAGAATGTAGCGGCTGCGGCGAAGGACGAGGCGGCGAATTTGGTTGAAATACGCTTTGTGCATCAAATAGGTCGCGGATTTGATGTAGGTGGTGAGCGGGCCCAAGTTGCGCACGAACTCCAAGGGCGCGCTATTGGCTTTCAGCTTCCAGTCGCTGAGGTCGGCGGAAAAATAGTAGACGGTTTTGGCTTGGCCATCGGGGCCGCGGAGTTTCATTTCGACTCCGGAGACTATTTTGGAGTTCTTGGCTTTGGTGGTATCGGTGGGAGCATCCTGCAACTGGCCGTTTGCATCGAGCTGCACGGGGCGAATGGCGGTGATTTGGTTGCCGGTGCGGGCAGCAAAAAGCATCATCAGCGGAAGGGCACCATCCAGCTCGACGGATTTGAGGTCGACGGCCATGTCGTTGGTGCGGAAAAAGCTGAAATTGAGCACGGACCAGAGCGAGGCTTTGACGGCGGGAAACAGCTTGGGATTTTCGAGGGAGGAGCGAGCGGGCACGCTGCCTACGGGTTCGAGCCCCATCAACACATAGGTTTGGCTGGTGGGGAACATCGTGAACACGTTCAGGAAATCGGGGCCGCTGAAAGGATAGAAGATGGTGGGGCTGCTGGCGTGCACAGAATCCAGTTCGGTGCTGGCCCACTTGGTCATGCTGGCGGTGTGCGTGGCGCGGTATTTATCCCAGCTTTTGTCCTGGTCCTGGGCGAAAGCCTGCCAAATGGGTTGGGCCGCAAGGTGGGTGAGGCGGCTTTGCGAGCTGGGCTGCTGGCCGCCGAGGAACAGGGCCACATCCTGGGCGTAGGTAGTATCGGGGGCGGCGAGGCGGTTGGGGCGCGAGATGGCAGCAGCAGGTTGAGGAACTGCGAACGTGGTGGAGTCCATGGCATCGGCCGTGGTGGCCATGCTTTCTTCTTTGGGAGAAGAGGCGGTATCCGTTTTGGTAGTCGTCTCAGAACAGGCAGAGAGCAAAAAGAAAACGGCCGGCAGGAGCCGAAACGCAGCGGTACGGAAATGCATTCTATAAAAGAAGTGATTAAAGCGGCAAGTTACGGGGGTGTCGTTCTGGCATTCAACCGCTGCCCCATCTGGGTGGCGCCGCTCTCCACAAGCAAGGGAGCCAAGCACGGTTTTTATTGGTCGCTATCAGTGATGGGGAAAGCTTTCAGGCGCGCGGTGAGCAAATAAATCAACCCGCCAACAGCCAGTGTGCCCAACCCATAAAGTGACTCAATGGGCTTTTCAGTCAGAATGAAAGCCAGCGTCCAGCCGCTAAGGCCGAGGAAAATAAGTGGGGTAAACGGGTAGCCCCAGGCGCGATAGGGCCGCAGTAGATTGGGCTGGCGCCAGCGCAGCACAAAAAGTCCGAGCACGGTGAGGAAAGTAAACAAGTTCAGCACGAAGCCGGCGTAGACCAGCACGCCTTGGAAACTTGGCTTCAGAATAAAGGCCAGGGTGATGACAGTTTGCAGAGCCAGGGCGCGGACGGGGATGCCGGCGCGGCTTTTGGGGGCCAAGAAGCGCAGGGCGGGGATGTCCTCCCCCATGGTCTGAACGATGCGGGGACCAGCAAATACCATGGAGCTGATGGTAGAAACGAGCAAAGCCGCAATAACGCCCCCCATGAGCCGCCCGCCGAGAGGCCCAAACAACGACGTGGCCGCCACGAAACCAACTTCCAATTGCCCCTTCAACTCCCCCAAAGGCGTGGAACGCAGAAACACATAATTGAGCCCTACATATAATAGGAGTACCACCGCGGTGCCGGCCAGCAGGATGCGCGAGAGGTTGCGCCTGGGATTCTCAATTTCGCCGGTGACGTACACGGCAGCGTTCCAACCGGAATAGGCGTAGCTGACATACACCAAGGAAACTGCAAACGCCGGACTGAGCAAGGCCCGCCAGCTAGCAGTATCAGGCGCGAAGCTGAGCGGCTGCCCCTCCCCCATCATCGTGCCGGCCCCGATGAAAACAACCAGGACCACTACCTTGAGGGCGGTGATGATGACCTGTAGCCGACTGCCCGCGCGGGTGCTGGTGCCATGCACCAGGGTGAGCACTAGCACCACCGTTATTGAAAGCCACTGCGGCTGCAAGTCTGGCCATACGCTTTTGGCATAGGTGCCCAGCGCCAGCGCTGCCAGCGCCGTGGGGGCCGCAAAGCCAACGGTGGCCGAAACCCACCCGGACAAGAAACCCAGCGCGGGGTGGTAAATCTGGCTCAGGTAATGGTATTCGCCCCCTGAGCGGGGCATGGCGGCGGCCAGCTCGCCGTAGCACACGGCCCCGCAGAGGGCAATGAGACCGCCCACCAGCCACAACATCAGCAGCGCAAAGCCGCTTTGAATGCCCAACACCTGAAACCCAAGGCTGGTGAACACGCCCGTGCCCACCATGTTGGCGATGACGATGGCCACGCCGGTGAGAAAAGTGATTTTGTAGGGCGTGCGGATAAGCTCAGGCATGAGCGCAAAGATGCGAACGAGTTACCAGCCTACTCGGCTATGCTACCGCTTTCGGCTTTTTGTAGAGCGGCACCGTACTGCACGGCTCGCCATACATGATGCTGCTAGCCACGGGCAGCAGCTTTTGCATAATGGCCACGTAGGCGAAGGTGGGCACGGGCACGTTGCCGCAGCCTTTCACCACTACCTTGGCATCGCGGTACTCTTCAATGTCAATTGAGGCAATGGCTTCTTCGAAGAGGGACTGCTCAAGGGCATCGAGGTTGCCGAAAACGTAGCGGTGAGCGTGATTCTGGAGTTTGGTGGCGAGCAGCATGTAGGCCCAGGTGGGCACAATGGCATCGGCAGAGCAGATGATGGCCACGTTTTTAGTGTTGTACTGCGTCCATTCGTTGGTTTTCACGAACTCGCGGAAGTCCTTTTCGCGCAGCATGAGGCCGTGGAAGAGGTTGTCCTTTATATCGTACTCCACCCGCTCGCCGGGGTGGATGAGTTCTTCCAGGTTGAGGGTAACAAGGCCACTATTGGCGACGCGGTTGACGAAGAGGGGTTCCATAAGGGTATTTGTTACAATATAGAGCGGCGTGCCGAGCGCAGCCGGGGCATCTCGCTCGCATCGTTGGATGATTGAATTACTATGGCACGCGAGACGCCTCGGCTCGCTCGGCATGACGTGCCTTCACTTCGCTTTCGGCGTGGTAGTGTACACTTCTTTCAGATAGAACGGCTCGTAGTAGGCCACATCCTGAAATTCCTGCCGGTGAAATGCAGCTACGGCCAATTGCCCTACCGCAATGGCGGAAGGCTCGATTCCCGTCAGGAAACCAGCATTGGCCGGCTCCCCCAGCAGTGATTGGAATTTGGCCGCACCGTTCCCAAAGAACAACACAGAATGTTGGGCCAATTGTTCGGCCAGCGTATCAGCCTCCAGCACTAGCGGCGTGGGCGCTACCACTTCCTGGCCTTCATGGGTGTAAACGGCGGCGTACACTTCCATGCGCCGGGCGTCGAGCATGGGGCAAAACAGGAATTTTTTGGGCCGGGCAGTACCGGTCATCACTTGGGCGGCCAGCGCTTTGAGCGTGCTCACGGCCACCAGCGGAACATCCAGCGCGAAGCACAGGCCCTTGGCGGAAGCGGCCCCAATGCGCAGGCCGGTGTAAGAGCCGGGCCCGTCGCTCACGGCTACGGCGGCAAGGTCGGAGAGCTGGTGGCCGGTGTTGGCCAGCAGCTGCTCAATCAATATGGTGAGGTGGGTGGAATGCGACTTATCGAGCCGCAGCTCGGATTGACCGACTAATGAGCCATCGGCAATGCGGTGCAGGGCCACCGAGCAGACGGGAGAGGAAGTTTCGAGGGAGATGAGGAGCGTTTGCATGGAGCAGGCAAATTTACGGCGGCTGGATTTGGCCGTGCCTGCTTTACCAGTTTTTCCGTCACCTATCTACTTGCTTCCGCTGAGTAAATCAAGAATGCGGTCAATTTTCGCATCTGTTATCTCAATCTTGGAATTGACAGCCTCAAGGGAGGAACTTACCATTTCAATCCTAGAGCCGACAGCTTCAAGAGAGGAACCGATAGTCTCGACTTTAGCGTCAGCAGCAATTTGCCTTTCCTTTACCGTTTCCAGTTCTTTCAGCACGAATTGAATGTTGTCGCTCTGCTGAGTTACCAAATTAATCAGTTGTTTCAACTGCGCCGTGTGGCGGTCAGCTACTGCCAGCGTCTGAGAAACGAGCGGTTCGAGTTGGTCGAGGCGCTGGTCGGCGGTCATGGATGAAAATCTAGTTTGCGTCGGAAATTAACGGCAGTTTGCTGCCGCACCAAGGGCAAAAGCTGATGCTTATAAACGATGAACCACCATCGTGAATTATCAGCCCATAAGTCCCGTTGTTAACGGATTGGTGAACGAGGGTATCAGGACAATGGAATGGGTCTGGATGCGTTTCGCAACTATGGGTAACTTGCGAAACCATCTGCTCACAACAGTATGTGGGGTTAGATGAACTGGGCATATCAGGGTTTACTTACTTCGTCCCGGCCGACTTGCGGGCGCTGGCGGCTTGGCCCGTGGGCTTCAGCAGCGCAGCATAACGGTTTGGGTCGTTCAGCACGGCCACGGCGGCGAGAATGTTCGGGTCGTCGTCGAAGCCGGCTTCGGTGCGGCCCTTCTCGAAGTAGTAGCGCGACACGATTTCCTGCTCCAGCAACTCCTTGATTTCGGGTTTGAAGCGCTGCAGGTCGTTGGCCTTGTTCACGGTAATTTTCTTGCGGACGGCATCCATCTCCTGCTTCACGTCGTCGTAGTGCTTGTCGTCCTTCACCTTTTTGGTTAGGTCGGCCAACGCTTTTTCGGTATCGGTGCTGTAGCTGATGTTTTTGCCCTGCAGGAAGCCCACGAATTTCTGGTAATCCACGTCGCTGAGCTTGAAAGCTCGGGCAACGGGGATGGTGGTGTGCTCGGCCCGGTAGCGGGTGGCGTAGTCGAACAGGTAACTTTTCTGCAGCAGGACGCGGGTGATGTCCGCGATTTCGCGGTCCTGCACCTCAATATCGGGAGCCACGCCGCCGCCGTCGTACACGGTGCGGCCGGCGGTGGTTTTGAACGCGGTGCGCAGCGAATCGGGGAATTTACCCAGCGTGCCATCGTCGCTGCGGTGGGCATAGTCAATTTCCTGAATGCAGCGGCCGCTGGGAATGTAGTATTTGGCAGTGGTCACCTTCAACTGCGAGTTATAGCTGAGGGGGCGCGTGGCCTGCACCAAGCCCTTGCCAAAAGTGCGCTCGCCCACCACCACAGCGCGGTCGTAGTCCTGCAACACACCCGATACGATTTCCGAGGCCGAAGCCGACCGGTTGCTCGTAATGATGGCCACCGGAATGTCGGTATCTAGCGGCTGGTCGAGGGCTTTGTAAGTTTTGTTCCACTCCGTCACCTTGCCTTTGGTGCTCACCACGTCGAGGCCTTTATCAATGAATAGGTTGGAGATGTTAACCGCCTCGTTGAGCAAGCCGCCGGGGTTGTCGCGAATGTCGAATACGATTTTCTTGGCGCCCTGCTCCTTGAGCTTAATGACAGCGGCGCGCACTTCGCGGCCCGCGTCAACGGTGAAGCCGCCAAGCTGGAAATAGCCCACATCGCCGGAAATCATGCCGATATAGGGCACATTATCCACCTGGATTTTGTCGCGGGTGATGTCAATTTGCACCGGCTTGTCCTGGCCGTAGCGCGTCACCAGCAACTTTACCACGGAGTTGGCCTGCCCCTTGAGGAGCTTGCTGATGTCGGAATTCGACTTCTTCTCCACCAACACGCCGTTGATGTCGAGAATTTCGTCGCCAGGCAGCAGACCGGCTTTCTGGGCCGGGTAGCCTTCGTAAGCGGATTGGACCACGGTTTTGCCGTTGCGTTTTACCACCGAGGCCCCAATGCCACCGTACTGGCCGGTGGTCATGGTGCGGAAGTCTTCGATATCGTCTTCCGGAATGTAGTTGGTGTAGGGGTCGAGCGAGCGCAACATAGCGTCGATGCCCGTTTTCACGAGTTTACCAGGCGTTACCTCGTCTACGTAATAGGTGTTGACTTCCTTAAACAGCGTGGCAAAAATGTCCAGGTTCTTCGCGATTTCGAAGTAACGTTCGCTATCAGAAGCAGCCCGGAAGGAAACCAAACCCAGCGTGCTCAAGGCCAGGGCAGCAAATAGCTTTTTTTGGATAGTCATAGAATACGAGTAGCAAGTCGGCGAATCTACGGGGCTGGCGGCGGGGCAGATGTTACCGCCGGGGTGCCTATCAAACGTTGGATAGCAGAAATTAATTTTTTTTCCACCAAAGCCAGTGGACTTTTTTCCTTACCCGTGAAGATAATACCAAGAAGAGCGACTTGATGCCCGGCAGGTTGCTCCGCCAACCGATATTTATTGAGCCGATACGCTTCCCGAATGAGCCGCTTGAGCCGGTTGCGGTCGACGGCCCGCTTGAACGTGCGCTTGCTCACGCTGATGAGTACCTGCGGCGGGGCCGTGGTGGGCGCCGCACTTTTTATCCAGACGATACGCAGGGGATAAACGCCAAAAGAGGAACCCTGCTTCCCAAAAAGCTCTTCGATGAGCTTCTTGCGGCACAGGTGTTCCTCTTTCGGGAAGGTATAGCGGCGCGTGAGCGGCGCAGTCCCGGTAGCCTCATGAGACCCCTCCGGGGCCGGCCCCTTCTCCGGGGGAGAAGGGGAGCCAGGTGATTGGGGGTCTTGCATTTTCAGCGCTTAGCTAACAGCCATTAGCAGTGGCTAACAGCTAAATTTCTAGCGCTTGTGCTTGCCTTCGTCGGATACGGTGAGGCGCTTGCGGCCTTTGGCGCGGCGACGGGCCAGCACGTTACGGCCATTGGCGGATTCCATGCGGAGGCGGAAGCCGTGCTTGTTAACACGCTTGCGCTTCGAAGGCTGATAGGTACGTTTCATCTTATGTGTAGTTTCAAGTTGGGCCGGCAAAGGTACGGATTCCGTTTGGAAAAGGCAAGGGCTTTGTGCGGTAAGCTTTAGCTTGCCGTATTGCGTACTAAATCCGACACCATTCGCATCATCTTCACCTTTTGACGGCAAGCCAAAGCTCACCGCATCCTTATGATTCACTACCGTATTTCTTACGCGAACCCCCTCACGTTTTACCTTCAGGTGGAGCTGACGCTGGACGTGGCGGCGGAGGCCCCGGCTCCGCTGGAGCTGCAGCTGCCGGCGTGGCGGCCAGGCCGCTACGAGCTGCAAAACTTTGCACAGAAGATTCAGAAGGTGGAAGTGGCCAATGCCGCCACCAACCAGCCCCTCCCCTTCCGCAAGGTCACCAAGGACCGGTGGGAGGTGACAAATGCAGCCGGCTGCACGGTACGGGTGCGCTACAACTTCTACGCTCACCAGATGGATGCGGGCGGCTCTTGGCTCGACGCGTCGCAGCTGTACCTGAACCCGGTGCAGGCACTGATGTATGCGGCCGGGCGCGAGCAGGAAGCGTGCGAGCTAACCATAACGGTGCCCGAAGGCTGGCAGCTTGCCTGCGGGCTGCCCCAAACCAGCCCGAACGTGCTGGCGGCCCAGAATTTCGACCACTTGGCCGATTCGCCCCTCATTGCCAGCCCGACGCTGGTGCACGAGCAGTACGAGGCGGGCGGGCTGCCCTTCCATGTGTGGGTGCAGGGCGAATCGGACGTTAACTGGCCGCGCCTGCTGGCCGATTTCCGGGCATTTTCGGAGGAGCAGCTGGCGCTGTTCGGTGGCTTCCCGGTGGCAGATTACCACTTCCTGAACCAGTTTCTGCCCTACAAGCACTACCACGGCGTGGAGCACGTCAATTCCACCGTGATTACGCTGGGGCCGGCCGAGCTGATAATGAGCGAGGGCCTGTACAAGGAATTGCTGGGCGTGAGCTGCCACGAGTTGTTTCATACCTGGAACATCAAGAGCATCCGGCCCGCCGAGATGCAGCCCTACGACTACAGCCGCGAGAATTACTTCCGCACCTGCTTCATTGCCGAAGGCATCACCACCTACTACGGCGAATACCTGCTGGCCCGGTGCCACGTGCACACGCCGGCGCAGTATTTTGAGGAGCTGAATACGGTGCTGCGCAAGCACTTCGATGATGCGGGCGGCGAAAACCTGTCGCTGGCCGATGCCAGCATGGACCTCTGGCTGGACGGCTACAAGCCCGGCGCGCCCGACCGCAAGGTGAGCGTGTACCACAAGGGCGCGCTGGTAGCCATGCTACTTGACTTGACCATTCGGCAGCTTTCCAATCACGTCCGTAGCCTCGACGATGTGATGCGGCGGCTGTACGAGGAATTCGGCAAAACCGGCATTGGCTACACCGAGAACGATTACGTGCGCATTGTGAACGAAGTGGCCGGGCGCAACATGCAGGCCTATTTCGATAAGTTCATCTATGGCACCGCGCCGGTGCTGGAACCCCTCGACAAGGTGCTGCACACCGTGGGCTGCCAGCTGCTGGTGGGGGAGAATGCCTCGGCTTCAGAAGGAGTTTTTGGCTTCCGGACAGTGGTGAAGAATGAGCGGACGGAAGTGACCAACATCTGGCCCAATTCGCCTGCCGCTGCCGCTCTCACGGTGGATGACGAGGTAGTGGCCGTGAACGGCCGCCGCGTCGACATGAACCTACAAACCCTGCTCAGCAGCGGCGCAGCAAGCTATGAGCTGAGCGTGTTCCGTCAAAACCGACTTCTGGCGGTGACGCTGACCGCCACGCCGGGCAACCGGTTCGGGCAGCGCTACGCCGTAGACAAGCTGGAAATAGCCGACGATGCGCAGCAACGTGGGTTTCAGCAGTGGCTGGGTTGGGATTTTTGATTCCGCCGACGAGCGAAGCGCTTAATCCAACCACCAGCAAAAGGCCCCGCCGGACGAATCCGGCGGGGCCTTTTGCTGGTGTAGCGCTGGCTACTAATGGTCCTTGCTGTTGTCGGCGCCTTTTTTCATCGGGCCTTTATTCACCGACATCGGCTTGTTGTTTTGGGGGTTGCTGCGAATGTTGTGAACGCCCTCGCCGACGGTGTTGCCATCGGTGGTGTTGCCCTGATGCGACACCTGGTTGTCGTTTGCGTTTTGCACCTGCGTGCTTTTGCCACCGTTTCTCACGGCAGGGTCCACAGGTGGGTTCTGGTTTTCGAGGTTGGCCTCTTCTTGATGCAAGCTCATAGCGGGTGGGGATTAGGTGAAAAGAAAGGTAGCTTATTGGTTTACCCCGTTTTCACCCGAAAAGTTGCGCCCGCCGCCGAAGCCTGCGCAACGCTAGCCCACGCTGGCCACCGCTATGGCAGGCATCACTTTCACCAACTCGGCAAACTGCGCCTCGCGGGCTTCCACCTCCTCGTCGGTGAGGTTGAGCAGGCGCTCGGTGCCAAATTTCTCGACGCAAAACGACGCCATGGCCGAGCCGTGAATGACGGCGCGCTTCATATTCTCAAAGCTGATGTCGTCGGTGGCCGCCAGGTGGCCGATGAAGCCGCCCGCGAAGGTGTCGCCGGCGCCGGTGGGGTCAAACACTTCTTCCAGGGGCAGGGCTGGCGCGTAGAAAATCTTGTTTTTGTGAAATAGCAGCGCACCGTGCTCGCCCTTCTTAATGATGAGGAACTTGGGGCCCATGCCCATTATCTTCTTGGCGGCCTTCACCAGCGAGTACTCGCCCGAAAGCTGGCGGGCTTCTTCGTCGTTGATGCTCAGCACGTCCACCATTTCGATGGTGGCGATGAGTTCTTCCAAAGCAATGTCCATCCAGAAGTTCATGGTGTCCATCACAATCAGCTTGGGCCGGTTTACGAGGCGCTGAATGACGAGGCGCTGCACCTGCGGGGCCAGGTTGCCCAGCATGAGGTACTTGCAGTCCTGGTAGGCGTCGGGGATGATGGGGTCGAAATCGGCCAGCACGTTGAGCTCCGTCACCAGGGTTTCGCGGGAGTTGAGGTCCTGCGAGTACTTGCCCGACCAGAAAAACGACTTCTCGCCTTTCTTCACCTGCAGGCCTTCTACGTCCACGCCGTGCTCTTCGAGCAACAGGATATCGGACTGCGGAAAGTCCTCGCCCACCACGGCCACCAGTTTCACGGGCTTCAGCGAATAGGAAGCCGAGAGGCTGATGAAGGTGGCGGCCCCGCCAATGATTTTGTCGGTTTTGCCGAAGGGCGTTTCGATGGCGTCGAACGCGACGCTGCCGATGACGAGAAGACTCATGTAGCTGAATTGTAGTGGGAGAGAACGGCCGTGTTAAAACGGAATTAAAGCAAGCAACAAAAAAGTCCCCGGATAATTCTCCGGGGACTTAACTTTTTGTGGGTAAATAATGGGGCTCGAACCCACGACCTCCGGAATCACAATCCGGCGCTCTAACCAGCTGAGCTATATCTACCGTGTTGGTTTTGGTGGTGCAAAGATAGCAGGAGAAGCGAGAAATGGCAAAAAAACTTATTAGAGGGCGTTGGCAAGCTGGTAAGGCAGTCATGCTGAGCGTAGCTGACGCATGACTGCCTTTTTCATCACTATTAAGCTTACCGCACAAAAAACCCGACCTTTGCGGCATGGAACCCAACACTGCCCCGTCGTTCAACGATTTCAAGCTCAACAAACAACTCCTATCTGCTGTGGCTGCGGCCGGTTTCACTGACCCCACGCCGGTGCAGGTGCAAACCATCCCGCTACTGTTGGCCGGGCACGACGTGCTGGGCATTGCCCAAACCGGAACCGGCAAGACGGCCGCCTTCGGCCTGCCGCTGCTGATGAAAGTAAAATACGCCCAGGGCACTAATCCCCGGGCGCTGGTGCTGGCCCCTACCCGCGAGCTGGCCATGCAGATAGAGAAGCACCTAAGGGCGCTGGCGGTGAATACCGACTTGCGCATTTTTGCCATCTATGGTGGCCTGGGCCCGAAAACCCAGATTGAAACCATTGCCGAAGGCCTCGATATTCTGGTGGCCACACCGGGCCGGCTGCTGGAAATCTACCTGAAAGGCGCTGTGCGCCTCACCGACCTAAAAACGCTGGTGATGGACGAGGCCGACAAGATGATGGACATGGGCTTTATGCCCCAGATTCGGCGGATTCTGGAGATTATTCCGCGCAAGCGCCAGAACGCCTTGTTCTCGGCCACCATGCCCGAGCGGGTGACCACGCTGAGCGAGGAATTCCTGGAGTTTCCGGTTCGCGTGGAGGTGAGCCCCCCCGCCAAAACGGCCTCTACGGTGTCGCAGGTAATGTACGAGGCGCCCAACCTGCTCACCAAAATCAACCTGCTGCATCACCTGCTGCACCGCGATATTGAGACCATGACACGGGTGCTACTTTTCTGCCGCACCAAGCAGCACGCCGACCAGGTAGCCCATTTCCTGGAGCGCAAAGCCCCCGCCGGCGAAGTACGCGTGATACACGGCAACAAGGGCCAGAACGCGCGCATGAACAGCATGGAATCGTTTAAAGCCGGGGAGGTGCGCTACATGGTGGCGACCGACGTAGCGGCTCGCGGCATTGACGTGCCGCAGGTGACGCACGTTATCAACTTCGATGTGCCGATTGTGCACGATGACTATGTGCACCGCATTGGCCGCACGGGCCGGGCACTGCACACGGGCGCCGCCATTACCTTCGCCAACGAGGCCGAGATGGTGCACATCGGTGAGATTGAGGCGCTCATCAACCAAAAGATTGAGCTATTGCCACTGCCCGAGGAAGTAGTGGTGGAGGAAACTCCTTTTGAGGAGCAGCAGAAGATGGGCCGTGAACTCGACGAGCGCCGCAAAAAACTCGACCCTACCTTCCAGGGTGCTTTCCATGAAAAGAAGGAGTGGATTAAGCCCGGTGTGACGATTGACAAGCGCACCGGCAAGCCCTTCGCCGAAGGCCAGAAGAAGAGTACCAAAGGTTCGAAAGCATTCGTAGGCAAAAAGGGCGGCTCGAATCCCGGCGTGAAGGCACTGAAGCGGCGCGGACGATAGCTGCCCCTAGGGTTTGGAAGATTCGGGGTGACGCTTCTTCTGGTCCTCGTTGATTCTATCCCACGCTTTTTTGGTTATTACTACGAGTCCGCCCTTTTCGCAGCTCCAGGTAGAAACGTAACCTTTAGAAAGAACATAACATTGCTTCCAACTAGGGCACTTCTCATGCAGCATGAGAGTAGCTTTTCCAGAAAAACGTCGGTCCCGTACCAGAAAGATGCTTCTGACCGATAGAGCATTTTACCTTCGGCGACAATCTCTTTGGAAGTTTTTTGTTCCCAAACCTGTAGGCTACACGTCCAGCAAAACAGCAACAGGATAAGTAATTTCGTGATTAGACGGCATAAATCGTCACGGCCGAAACCAGTTGTTTAAAATCAGTTGATAAGGATGACACCATAACCATTCCTTATTCCCTGCTTTTGCACACCTCGGGGGTAATAAAGCGTCTGACTTCCCTCAGCCCAGTGCCAGCCTAATGGCCGAGCCAATGCCCGAACCGCACACTGACAAAGGTCAAGGTGCCGCCCCACAGCACGGCGCTCCAGAGCATGTGCAACAGAATGCGCTGGCGCGGCACGCCCAGTAGCGTGGCAATGACGGTGCCGCCAATGGGCGAGAGCAATATTGGCGTGAGAAAGGCAATGCCGCCCATGCCGAACTTGCGAAACACCTTAATAATGTTGCGCGAGCGTTTGGTGAAGATGGGCGTGCGGCGCAGCCGGCGCTGTTTCTGGCGGTGCTGCATCCAGACGCGGCCAATGCCCGAGAAGATGAACACGCTGGTCATCATGCCGGCCACCGTAAGGCCCATGGTCCACCAAAAACTCAGTCCCAGGGAAGCACCAGCCAGCGGGCCGCCCAAAAACTTGACCGTGCTCAACAAGAACACAGACGCGTATTTAACGGCGAGTTGGAGCACTACTGAACAGGAAAAACAGGCGGTGGGGAAGCAATGACAACGCAGGGTGGGCGCCCGACAAAGATACCCCGGATTGCAGCACTTGGTTTGGCTTGTGCAGCTTGGCATGCGCTGTTCACCCGGCCTGTGTTGTTCAATGGGGCACAAGCTGAAGCGTGTACTACGGGGGATTGCAGCACATGCATCAGCTCGTACTGGGGGCGCTAGAGCTTGCTGCCGAAGGAGAGGTCGCCGGCGTCGCCGAGGCCGGGGATGATGTAGGCTTGCTCGTTCAGGCGCTCGTCGATGGCGGCCACCCAGAGGGTGGCTTCGGGGATTTCGCGGGCCAAGTAGGCCAGGCCTTCGGGCGAGGCGATGACGGCAGCGATGTGCACCTGCCGCGGCGTGCCGAAGCGCAGCATGGCCCGGTAGGTTTGCACCAGGCTTTTGCCCGAGGCCAGCATGGGGTCTACAAGAATGAGCACCCGCTCGTCGAGACTGGGGGCCGAGAGGTAATCGACCTGCACCTGCACCTGGGCCGTGCCCTCGATGCGGTAGGCGGCCACAAAGGCACTGGGACTCTGGTCGAAGTAATTGAGAAAGCCCTGGTGGAACGGCAGGCCGGCCCGCAGCACGGTGGCCAAAACGGGAAAATCGTGCAGCAACTTGCCGGTGGTTTCGGCCATCGGGGTCTGAATGACTTTGTCGGTGTAGCTGAGGTGGGCGCTGATGCGGTAGGCAATGATTTCGCCCAAGCGTTGCAGGTTGCGGCGGAAGCGGAGGCTGTCTTTCTGCACTTCTTTGTCGCGCAGCTCGGCCAGAAAGTGGTTGGCAATGCTGGGCTCGGCGCACACCACGTGCACCTTGGCCATGGGCTCGGCAGCATCGTCGGAGGCAGCCGAGGCGGAAGGAAGTGGGTTTTGGGCCATGCTGCGAAGGAAGAAGAAAGTAAAACCAGGCGAACTACCCGGGCGGGAGCCCCGAAGTTGGCACAAAAACCGAGGGCGGGCAAGAATAGCCCGCGAATTCGTCTTCGTTGCCAGCGGCCCTCTGCAATTGCCGGCCGGGATTCGCTGACGGGGGCACATCCTTCCCAACGGCCTGCTGCGTAGGTTTGTTAAGAAATTGGCGCGTTCGGCCTAAGCCGGGTGGCGCGGCGTCGTTTTATAAGAATTATCCGTCTTTATGCTCAAAGCTCTGCTTTTGTACGGCACCCTGGCCCTGTTGGCTGGTCCGCTGGCTGCTCAAACTGTACCTGCCACTCCCCCAGTGCCTGCCGATGCTGCTAAACCGGAAAAAGGCCCGTGGCTGGTCTTTGACGAACCGCTGGCCGACAAGCCCGTGGCCGAGACGCCGCCGAGCAAAACCACGCAGGGAGCCAATTATGTGCCTCTCGATGCCGACATCTACCGCCTGATTGACCGGTACGCCATCAAGTTTGGGCCCGACGCCTTCAACGACCCTCACACTAGCGTGCGGCCCTACACCCGGGCTGCCGCCGCGCGGCTGGGCGAGCGAATCTTCTCGCCTGACAGCGCCAGCCAGGGCATCACCCTTTCGGCGGCCGACCGGTTCAACGCCGAATACCTGCTAAAGGACAACTGGATGAACAGCGCCCAGGGCGCGGCCCTGAACGAAAGCGCCAAGCCGTTCCTCACCAACTTCTACCGCAACCAAACCGACCTGTTCCACGTGCAGACCGACGGCTTTGCGCTGCGGGTGAACCCGGTGGCGCTGCTGCAAGTGGGCAAGGACAGCGAAACCAGCGACCTGCGCTACGTGAACACCCGCGGGCTGCAGCTGGAGGGTGTCATCGACCAGAAGCTAGGCTTCTATACCTTTCTGGCCGACAACCAGATGGGCGTGCCGCAGTACGTGCAGGACCGGATTCAGCGCGACCAGATAGTGCCGCACGAGGGCTACTGGAAGTATTTTAAGACCGTGGGCGGCAGCCAGTATGACTTTTTTACGGCTCGGGGCGGCATTACCTACGCCGCCACCAAGCACATCAACCTGCAGCTGGCCCACGACCGGAATTTTATCGGCAACGGCTACCGCTCGCTCATTCTATCGGACTACAGCGCGCCGTATTTCTTCCTGAAAGCCAACACCCGGGTCTGGAAATTTAACTACCAGAATCTGTTTGCCGAGCTGACCGCGGAGCGGAAAAACGAGGACCAGGTGTACCCCAAGAAGTACATGGCCCTGCACCACCTCAGCTTTGATGTGACGCCGAACCTGAACATTGGCGTGTTTGAGAGTGCCATACTGGGTGGCCGCAACGCCGAGCCGGACAGCGTGGTAGCCGGCGGCAAGATTGTGCCCGGGCGCCGGGGCCGCGGCTTCGAACTGCAGTACCTGAACCCTATTATTTTTTACCGGGCGGTGGAGCAGAATGTGGGCTCGGCCGACAACGCTATTCTGGGCGTGGATTTTAAGTGGAACGTCTTCCGCACTGCGCAGCTCTACGGACAGCTGGTACTGGACGAGTTCAAGATTAGCGAAATACGGGCGGGCAACGGCTGGTGGGCCAACAAGCAGGCGTTTCAGCTGGGTGGCAAGTACATTGATGTGGCTGGCCTGCGCAACCTGGACCTGCAGGTGGAGTTCAACTACATCCGGCCCTTCACTTACCAGCACGCCGACATCTACACCAACTACCAGCACTACCAACAGCCGCTGGCGCACCCCATGGGCGCCAACGTGGCCGAAATTCTGGGCGTGCTCAGCTACCAGCCCCTACCCCGCCTCATGGTGGTGGGCAAGGCCTTTTACTCGCACCAGGGCCGGGACCTCACCCCTGCCGATGTAGACGGGCAGAACTTTGGCGGCAACGTGCTCAAGTCGTACAACACCCGGGTGAGGGACTTCGACAACCGTGTGGGCCAGGGCAACAAAAGCCGCCTGCTGCACGCCGATTTTACGGCCACGTACCAGCCGCGCCTCAATCTGTTCGTTGACGCCAAAGTCATTGCCCGCAACCAGACCTATACCCTCACGCCCGAGCAGGACGGCAACCAAGTGTTCGCCTCGCTGGCACTGCGCTGGAACATCGCGCAGCGCCTTCACGAATTTTAAACAACCAAGCAGAAGTCTCCGCAGCTAAAAGGCCGTCATGCTGAGCGGAGCCGAAGCATTTCTACCGCCATAGTAAATGAATTACTTGCGTAGTAGAAATGCTTCGGCTCCGCTCAGCATGACGTTTTAATGGGAGACGTTTGCTTCTGCACGACTCCTTAAGACCCGCCTTTTTTAGCCGGTGATGCGCAGCGTGTTGCCGGTTTGCACCAGGGTGTAGACTCGCAGTGGAGACGAAGCTGGGCCGTTGAGCGCAGCGCCGCTGGTGCTAAACCGAGACCCGTGATTGGGGCAGAAGAAGTTGTTGGGCCCGGTCTGAAACTCCACCGTGGTGCCCTGATGGGTGCAGGCGGCGGCCAGCGCCACGTAGCTTCCCCCTGCGGTTTTGGCTACAATTACACTGTTACCAGCCCCGTACACGTAGCCAAAGGCCGGGTCGTTGAGACGGGCGTTGGCCGGTGCAGCCAAATCAACGGTAAAGTCGATGGAGCCGGGAGCGGGGGCCGGACTTGAACCCGGGCCGGGCTGGGGGTTGTCGGATTTACTGCTGCAACCGCCCAGGCAACCGCTTACCAGTAGCGTGGCACCGAAGCCAAATAGGTGTAGAAATTCGTCGCGTTTCATACTATTACAAGGTTTTAACAGCGTGAGTGCCGCGCCTGTGCCCACCTACGTAGTAAAGCCCGGCTCGGGTTTGCCGGCGGGCGCATGTGGGCAGGAGCGTAGCTTTGCAGCCCGCATGAAAACTTACCTTCGCATCCTGCAGTACGCCCGGCCGTTGGCCAGCTTCCTGCCGCAGTACCTGGCGTGTACGCTGCTGGCCATTTTTTTTGGCCTGGCCAACTTCACGCTCATCATTCCGCTGCTGAAGGTACTGTTTGACAAAACGGACACGGTACCGCTGCAGGCTCCCGACCAGCTCCCAGCCTTTCAAATGAGCCTGGACTGGATAAAGGACACCTTCAACTTCTACTTTGCCGACGTGCTGGCGGCGCAGGGCAAAATGGGCGCGCTGGCTTTCGTGTGCGTCATTGTGGTGGTATCGGTGCTCTTGAGCAACGTGTTTCGCTACCTCAGCCTGCGGTTGCTGGCCCAGGTGCGGGCCCGCGTTATCCGCAACCTGCGCCGGGCGCTCTACTACCGCATTGTGGAGCTGCAGCTGCAATACTTTGCCGGCGAGCGCAAGGGCGACCTGATGTCGCGCTTCACGAGCGACGTGCAGGAGGTGGAAACATCGGTGGTGAACACGCTCACCGCCGTGATTCAGGAGCCGCTCAAAATCATCGCCTTTTTTGGGCTGCTGTTCTACATCTCGCTGCCGCTCACGCTGTTTACGCTGATTTTGCTGCCGCTTTCGGGGGGCATCATTGCCACGGTGGCCAAGCGGCTGCGGCGGCAGGCCCAGGTGAGCCAAACCACGCTGGGCTCCATGATGTCGGTGATTGACGAGACCCTGGGCGGCATCCGGGTTATCAAGGCATTCAATGCCCAGGCCTACATCAAAGGCAAGTTTGAGGAGCAAAACGACCAGTATGCGCGCACTTCCCGCCGCATCGACAACACCCGCGACCTGGCCTCGCCCTTCTCCGAGTTCGCGGGCGTGGCAGTGGTGGCGGGGCTGCTTTACTTTGGCGGCACCCTGATTCTGGGCGGAGAATCTACCCTGACCGGCGAAACGTTTATTGGCTACGTGGTGCTGTTTTCGCAGGTGCTCACGCCGGCCAAGGCCCTGTCCTCGTCGTTTGGCAACATCCAGCGCGGGCTGGTGGCCGGCGAGCGGGTGCTGGGCATCATCGATACCGAACCTACCGTGCGCGACCAGCCCGGTGCCCAGGTGCTCCCGCCATTCGAGCGCGAAATTGAGATGCGCAACCTGCAATTCAGCTACGGCGACACGCCCGTGCTTCACGACATTAGCCTGACCATTCGCAAGGGCAGCACGGTGGCGCTGGTGGGCGGCAGTGGCGGCGGCAAAAGCACCCTGGCCGACCTGCTGCCCCGTTTCTACGACCCCACGGGCGGCCAGTTGCTCATCGACGGGCACGACCTACGCGCCTGCACGCTGCACTCCGTGCGCGACCAGATGGGCATCGTGACGCAGGAAAGCATCTTATTCAACGACACCATTTTTAACAACATCCGCTTTAATACCGAAGCCACCGAGGCCGAAGTCATTGAGGCCGCCAAAATTGCTAACGCCCACGAATTCATTGAGGCCAGCCCCGAGGGCTACCACACGGTGATTGGCGACCGGGGCTCGCGGCTATCGGGCGGGCAGCGGCAGCGGCTGAGCATCGCCCGCGCCATTCTGCGCAACCCGCCGATTTTGATTCTGGACGAAGCCACGTCGGCCCTCGATACCGAGAGCGAAAAGCTGGTGCAGGAGGCCCTGCAGCGCCTGATGCAAAACCGCACCTCCCTCGTGATTGCCCACCGCCTGAGCACCGTGCAGCACGCCGATGAGATTGTGGTGCTGCAGCATGGCCGCATCGTGGAGCGCGGCACCCACCAGGAGCTGGTGCAGCGCGAGGGTGGAGCCTACCAGCGGCTGAGCTCCCTGCAAACCAATGCTGCGCTGGCGTAGTTGCTGCTCCAACGCGCCGGCCCACGTTGGGCGGGGCACTTTCCTATTCAATTCTCTCCGCCCATGCTTGGCAAAAACCGTTTTCGCTGGTTTCTTTATTTCCTGGTAGCCATTGTGTTGGCGAAACTAGCCTATAACCTGGGGTACCGCTATGCTTCGCGCAGACTGAACCCAACTACGGAAACGGCGCCGCCACCTACTCAGGCCAACCGGCAGGCGCAGGGGCTGCGGGGCGTCACCATCGACCCCGCCGACTCGGTAGAAGCGGCCCGGATGGCCGCGCCTGTCAATTAGCTCGTTTAATAAGCGCTATTTTGCGGCTGTTTCCCGCAGGGTCGCTTTCCGCGGCCTTCTCTCTTTCACCTTAGCCTTTCTTCACCATGCTCGCCCTCAAACGCATTGTTACCGTTGCCGTAATGGTTTACCTGTTGCTGGCGCTCTTGTTCATCCTTGTTCCAGCCGTGCGCACATCCGTGATGGGCATGGGCTCGGGCTTGTCGGCCCTGGAGCAGGAACGGCATTTTTACTATACCCTGTTCGTCATCGGGGCCGTGATTCTCGCCCTGCACCTTGTTACCGAAAACCTGGACAGCGTGATACTGCGCCGCTCCGTGGCGCAGTACGAAAACCGCATCAACGAGCTCAAGGCCAAACTATATGACCAGCAGCAGCGCGGCCCGGCTCCGGCCGTAGCCCACACCGGCCGCACCATTGACGGCCGTACCCTGGATGCGCCCGCCGCCCTGGATGCACCTGCCACCCTGACACAAAGCCAGGCCGCCGGCACCGTGAGCACTACCGAGCACCGCACCAGCGACCACCTCCCCCAGCCCATTTTCCCGCAGAGCGACCCCAGCCTGACCAACACCCCGCCAGCCGAACGGCCACCGCTGTAGCTCGCCCGGCCCCTCGCTCCTGCTCTTCCCGCCCCTGAATACCCCTCAGTGCCCGACCACGCCCACCTGCTTCCCGACCTCATCCGCGCCGAGCTGGCCGAAGCCCGCAACGTGCTCGACCAGTTTCTGGCTGACCCCGCCAACCTGGCCCGCATTGCCGAAGCGGCGGAGCTGTTTGCCCAGAGCCTGCGCAACGGCGGCAAGGTCCTCACCTGCGGCAACGGCGGCAGCCTCTGCGACGCCCAGCACTTTGCCGAGGAGCTAAGCGGCCGCTACCGCCAGGACCGCCGCGCCCTGGCTGCCCTCGCTCTCACCGACGCCTCGCACATGACCTGTGTGGCCAATGATTTCGGCTTTGAATTCGTATTCAGCCGCTTCGTGCAGGCGCTGGGCCGGCCCGGCGACGTGCTGCTGGCCATCAGCACCAGCGGCAATTCGCCTAACATTCTCCGCGCCGCCGAGGCCGCTAAGGAGGCCGGCATGCGCGTCGTTTCCCTCACCGGCAAAGACGGCGGGCAGCTGGCAGGCCTCAGCGATGTGGAAATTCGGGTGCCGCACTTCGGCTATGCCGACCGGATTCAGGAAGTTCACATCAAGGTGATTCACATTCTGATTTTACTGATTGAGAAGCTGGTGCTGTAGCTTGTGCCGCGAAGCATCTGTTTCGTGTTTCAGTCGCGCTTCGATTACTATTTCACTACCCTCTACCATCCACATGCTTACCAAAACCTTCGGCTCAGCCGTGCAGGGCGTCAACGCCTACACCATCACCATAGAAGTAGTGGTGACCGCCGGGACGAATTTCTTTGTGGTGGGCCTGCCGGATAATGCCATTAAGGAGAGCCAGCAGCGCATCGAGGCGGCGCTGAAGCTGCGCGGCTACCGCATGCCGCGCACCAAAGTGGTGGTGAACATGGCCCCGGCCGATATCCGCAAGGAAGGCGCGGCGTATGATTTGCCCATCGCGCTGGGCATTCTGCACGCCTCGCAGCAGCTGAATACGGAGCGGCTGGGGGAGTATGTAATTATGGGTGAAATGTCGCTCGATGGCGACCTGCGGCCCATTCGCGGGGTACTGCCCATTGCCATTCAGGCCCGCAAGGAAGGCTTCAAGGGCATTATTCTACCCAGGGAGAACGCCGAGGAAGCCGCCATTGTGAACAACCTCGACGTGATAGCCGTGGGGAGCATGCAGGAGGCCATCGATTTCTTTGAGGGCCGACTGGAAATTGCGCCCACGGTGGTGGACACACGTGAGCTGTTCCAGCACGCGGTGAACAAGTACACCGCCGACTTTGCCGACGTGCAGGGCCAGGAAAACATTAAGCGGGCGCTGGAAATAGCGGCGGCCGGCGGCCACAACGTCATCATGATAGGCCCGCCCGGCGCGGGCAAGACCATGCTGGCCAAGCGCCTGCCCAGCATATTACCGCCCCTGAGCATGCAGGAAGCGCTGGAAACCACCAAAATCCACTCCGTAGCGGGCAAGCTAGCGGGCGGCGGGCTGCTGAGCTCGCGCCCGTTCCGGGCCCCGCACCACACTATTTCGGACGTGGCCCTGGTGGGCGGCGGCAGCAACCCGCAGCCGGGCGAAATCTCGCTCTCGCACAACGGGGTGCTGTTTTTGGATGAGCTGCCAGAGTTTAAGCGGACGGTGCTGGAGGTGATGCGCCAGCCGCTGGAGGAGCGCCGCGTGACCATTGCGCGGGCCAAGCTCAGCATTGAGTTTCCGGCCAACTTCATGCTGATAGCCAGCATGAATCCCTGCCCCTGCGGCTACTACAACCACCCCGAAAAGGAATGCGTGTGCGGCCCCGGCGTGGTGCAGAAGTACCTAAACAAGGTATCGGGCCCACTACTCGACCGCATAGACCTGCACGTGGAAGTAACGCCCGTGACCTTCGACCAGATGACCGAAACGCGCAAGGCCGAAACCAGCGCCGACATCCAGCCCCGGGTAGACAAGGCCCGTCAGGTGCAGGAAACGCGGTTTCGGGAGTACGCCGACATTCATTCCAACGCCATGATGCCGCCGCAGATGGTGAAGGACCTGTGCCAAATCAGCGAAGAGGGCCGCACGCTGCTGAAAACGGCTATGGAGCGCCTCGGCCTATCGGCCCGCGCCTACGACCGGATTCTGAAAGTAGCCCGCACCATTGCCGATTTGGCCGGCACCGACGACATTCAGATTAATCATTTGGCCGAAGCCATTCAGTACCGCAGCCTCGACCGGGAGGGGTGGGCGGGGTAAATTTCCGTACTTTGTGGCATGCAACAGCTCCCGCTTTCGCTCGATTACATCCGGCAAGTAGTGGCCGAGTACTTCGCCGATAAGCCCGTGAAACGGGTGCAGGTGTTCGGCTCCTATGCGCGGGGCGAGGCCACAGCTGAGTCGGATTTGGACCTGCTGCTGAGTTCGGTACCCGATAGTGGAATGACGCTGAAGCTGTTTAGGAAGTAGCCAGCAGCGCGCAAAACAGAAAAGACTTCCAAAAAAGCGGGAAATTTGAGGTGCGACCCATCTCCTTTCCCTCCCTCATGGAAGTCCTGACCAAAGATATGATTACCCGCTGGATATTGCCCCACCTGCCCGCCCGCACGGGTG
>NZ_MDZC01000071.1 GCF_001816165.1 Hymenobacter glacialis | reverse complement strand
ACGAAACAGCCTGCAAAACTGGATGGCCCTGCACTGGGTGGCCTTCACGGTGCTACTGCTCCGTAAAATTGTCCCGCCTCCCACTTCCTAAACAGCTTCATTATTAATTACTTAACCCGCCATATATTGCTTCCACCAGGTCTGGAACACGATAAGGCCCCAGATGCGGGCGTGCACATCGCCGGGGTTGCGTGAAAACAGCTGAGTTTTGAGGGCGCGGATGGCATCCACATCAAAAACGCCCTGGGCTTCGATGAACTCATCGCGCAATAGGTCGTCCTCAATTAAGGAGCGTAGCTCGCCGCGCATCCACTTGAGCAGGGGCACTTCAAAGCCGTGCTTGGGCCGGTCGTAGAGCTCGGCGGGCAGCTCGGAGCGGAAGGCGTCCTGCACGATGCGCTTCTTCATGGTGGCGTCGACTTTGCTGCTCACGGGGAGCGAAAAGGCAAAGTCCACCACTTTGTAGTCTAGGAACGGCGTGCGCACTTCCAGGGAATTGGCCATGCTCATCATGTCCACCTTGGTGAGCATGTCGTAGGGCAGCACCAGCTTCATGTCGGTGAGCAGCACCTCGTTGAGGTCGCCGTCGGCGTGCAGGTGCTCCAGAATATCTTTCCGGCGCTTGGCGAGGGCTTTCTTGCCCACCTTACGGCGGCTGGCAGCGCTGAGCAGCGTGTTGGCATCTTCCGCCGATGCGAAGCTGGCCCAGTCCCAGTACCGGTCCTTCACGCCGGCGAGCATGCCGCGCGAGAAGCGCTGAAACTGTCGCACCCGGTTGCCAATGAAGCTGTTGCGCGACTTGGGCAGTATGTCCCACAGAAAGCCCAGGCCCGTTACGGCTTCGGCCTTGAAGCCGCCCTGGCGCACCTTGAACTCGCCCATGTGCTTGTTGTAGCCGCCGAACATTTCGTCGGCCCCGTCGCCGCTCAGGGCCACGGTTACTTTCTGGCGAGTGCGCTGGCTGAGGATGTACACGGCCAGGGCCGAGGAGTCAGCAAACGGCTCGTCGAGGTAGGCCAGCATGTCGTGAATGTGCTCGTACAGGTCGTTGTTGGTCAGCGAAAACACCGTGTGGTTGGTGTTGTGCCGAGCCGCCACGAGGTTGGCGTACTTGGTTTCGTCAAAGAACGGCTCGTCTTTGAAACCGATGCTGAACGTGTTGAGGTGGGGCGTGTGCCGGGAGGCCAGCGCGGCGATGACGCTGGAATCGATGCCGCCGCTCAGGAAACAACCCAGGGGCACGTCGGCCACGAGGCGGCGCTGCACGGCACCGTCCATCAGCTCCACCAGCTTGTGCTGCTGCTGTTCGTAGCTGAGCTTGTTCTTGGCTACTTTTTTGGGGTCGTAGGGGATTTTATACCACGCTTTGCCCACCACTTTGCCGTCCTTAATGTAGAGGTAGTGGCCGGGTAACAGCTTCTTGACGCCCTTGAAAATGCTGGCCGGCCCCGGAATGTAGTTCAGCTGCAAGTACTGCGTGAGGGCCACATAGTCGAGCTTACGCGGCACGCCCAGGGCCATCATCGACTTCATTTCCGAAGCGAAGAACAGCTTGTCTTCGTCGCGGTAAATGAGCAGCGGCTTCACGCCAAACCGGTCGCGGGCAATGAAAAGGGAATTCTCTTCCTTGTCGAAAATGGCCAGGCCAAAGAAGCCGTTGAGCTTTTTGATGAAGCTGCGGCCCTCCGTAATATAGAGCTGCAGAATAACCTCGGTATCAGTCTGGGAGTGAAACTGGCAGCCGCGCTTAACGAGCTTCTCGCGCAGCTCGCGGAAGTTGAATATTTCGCCGTTGAACACGATGGTGTAGCGGCCGGCCGCATCGGTCATGGGCTGGTTGCCATCGGCCGAAAGGTCGAGGATGGCCAATCGGCGGAAGCCCAGCCCGCACTGGTCGTACACGAAATGGCCCTCCGAGTCGGGACCGCGGCGAATGATGGCATCCGTTGATGCCTGCAGGTTGTTCAGCGACTGACGACCCGTTTGCGTAAAGGCAAATACTCCAGTAATTCCACACATAGTAGCCAGCAAAAGTACGACCCCGCAACCTAAAGGCCAGCAGCAGGGTATTGTCAGCAGGGCAAACACGCACGATTTCTGCCAACTTCGCGCCCTTTACGAATTTTCAAGCTCCACGACTATCCCTTCGGTTGCAATTGGCTCCGGCCGTGGCGGTCGCGAGGCCGTTTAATTCATTTTCTCTTCCTTATTTCTTCCCATGGACCTCAACCAGCAATTCCAGGCCGCGGCCGACAAAGTAAACAACCTGCCTGCCGATGCGGCCGGCGCTCACATGACCGAGCTTTACGGCCTCTACAAACAAGCCACTGCGGGCGATGTGAACATGAAGCCCGGCGAAGTAGACGCCAACGAGGCCGACCAGGCCAGCGGCCCCGGTGGACTATCCCAGGCCCAGTGGGACTCCTGGAACCAGTACAAGGGCGTGCCTGAAGAAGAGGCCAAACGCCGGTACGTGGCCCGTACCACTGAAATCACAGGCGGAGAAGGCGCCGGTGCGCCTACCAATACGGTAGCGACCGATGCGGCCACCAACGCACCAAGCGGCCAGCCCAACAACCCGGGTAACACAGCCGCCGACCACGGCCCCGGCCAAACCACGGCTGGCGGCCTGCGTGGCGACATCACGGCCGGCGCTCCCTATGGCGGCGAGGACCTGCTCAAAGAGCAACAGTCGTAACCCCCACTCCTTGCGCGGAACCGTTCTTTTTTGAAAAGAAATGAACCGATCAAAATTTAAGAAAAGGCCACTGCTTTCGCGGTGGCCTTTTCTGTTTGCAGGGGGATTTAGGGTACGAACCGGAGCTTCACTCTTTTTGGGCGAATAACCATTTCGGCAAGGAACGGGCGGTGCATCACCCTGCCGGTAGTATTATTGTTAACTGGCTCTCAGCCTCTCCCCTATTTCATATTGTTTCGATGGACCGTCGTCTTTTTTTGAATCGCAGCACTTTGGCCGCCCTCACCACCGCGCTGCTGCCCGTGGTGGCCTGCCAACCCACCACTGAGAAAGCGCCCGGTGAAGCGGCGGCACCGCCCGCCACTACCGGCTCGGACGATGGCTCGGCCTTTGCCCTGCACGAGGCCACGGTGACGGAGCTACAGGACCGCATGGCCAAGGGCACCGAAACCGCCCGCAGCCTGAGCGAAAAATACCTGGCCCGCATCAAGGAAGTGAACGAACAGGGGCCCATGCTCCGGGCCGTCATCGAGACCAACCCCGATGCGCTGAAGATTGCCGATGAGCTGGACAAGGAGCGCAAAGCGGGCAAGGTGCGCGGCCCGCTGCACGGCATTCCGGTGCTGATTAAGGACAATATTGACAGCGGCGACCAGATGATGACCACAGCCGGCGCCTTGGCCCTGTCCGGGCACAAGGCTAAGCAGGATGCCTTCATTGTGCAGAAGCTGCGGGCGGCCGGCGCCGTGCTCCTGGGCAAAACCAACCTGAGCGAATGGGCCAACTTCCGGTCCACGCGCTCGGTGAGCGGCTGGAGCAGCCGCGGCCGCCAAAGCCGCAACCCGTATGCGCTGGACCGCAACACCAGCGGCTCCAGCTCCGGCTCGGGTGCGGCGGCATCGGCCAATCTGTGCGCCGTGGCCGTGGGCACCGAAACCGATGGCTCGGTGGTGTCGCCCGCGTCCTGCAACGGGCTGGTGGGCCTCAAGCCCACGGTGGGCCTGCTGAGCCGCAGCGGCATCATTCCCATTTCCAGTACCCAGGACACGGCCGGCCCCATGACGCGCACCGTGCGCGACGCGGCCATTTTGCTTGGGGCGCTGCAAGGCCCCGACCCCGCCGACCCGGCCCAGCTCGTCAATTCCGCTCCTATTCCCGCCGACTATACCACGTTTCTTAAAGCCGACGCGCTGAAAGGCCAGCGGATTGGGGTGGAGAAGTCGCACCTAAGCGGGCCGCCAGCCGTAGCGGCGCTGTTCAAAGCGGCCGTGGCCGTGCTCAAGGCCCAGGGCGCGACCATCGTAGAGGTGGAACTGCTGAAACAGACCGACCCGCTGGGCGAAGCCGAGTACGAGGTGCTGCTCTATGAGTTTAAGGACGGCGTGAACAAGTACCTGGCCAGCGCCGGGGCCACCGTGCGCAACCTAGCGGAGGTTATTGCTTTCAACAAAGCCCACGAAGCGGAAGCCATGCCCTACTTCCAGCAGGAAATTCTGATGGATGCCGAAAAGACCGATGGCCTGAGCAGTGCCAAGTATAAGGCGGCGGTTCAGAAATCGGTAGCCGGTGCCCGCAAGGCCCTGGACAGCGTAATGCGCGACAACCAGCTCATGGCCATTGTGGGCGTGACCACCGGCCCGGCTTGGTGCATCGACTGGGTCAATGGCGACTACTCCACCGGCATTGGGTTTTCTTCACCTGCTGCCATGGCGGGCTACCCGCACCTCACCGTGCCCATGGGGCAAGTGCTGGGGCTGCCGGTGGGCCTGTCGTTCGTGGGCCCGGCGTATGAGGAAGGCCGGGTGCTGGCCCTGGGCTACGCGTATGAGCAGGCCTCGAAAAAGCGTATGGCTCCGAAGTTCCTGCCCACGGTGGCGGGCTAACCACTTGGGTTTGAAAAAACATCTGTCATCCTGAGCACAGCAAAGGACCTTATCACGTGTGCGCAGAGAGCAAGCAATAGCGTTATGCTCCAGCGTGACAAGGTCCTTCGCTGCGCTCCGGATGACAAGCGTTGTCAAACAACCCTTAGAATATCTTGCCCGGGTTTAAAATCCCGTGCGGGTCAAACACTTTTTTGATGCCGCGCATCAGGTTCAGGTTGGTTTCGGCCAGGGCGATGCCGATGTAGCCTTTTTGCACCAGGCCGATGCCGTGCTCGCCGGAAATGGTGCCGCCCAGCTTCACGCACAGGCGGAAAATCTCGCTGATGGGCTCGCGCAGCCCCACGTTCCACATTTCGTCGCTCAGGTTGCCGCGAATAATGTTGACGTGCAGGTTGCCGTCGCCCACGTGGCCGTAGCACACACTCTGAAAGCCGTAGCGGGCACCTATCTCCTTCACCCCGGCCAGCAGGGTGCCCAGTTCGGCGCGGGGCACCACGGTGTCTTCTTCCTTGTACACGGCGCTCTTCACGGCGTTGCCGATGTTGCGACGTATGCGCCAGAGCTCGTCTTTCTGCGCAGCAGTGTCGGCTAGTAGAATCTCGCCTACGTTGTAATTGTCAAGCACGGCGTACACCTGCTCGGCTTCTTTATACAACTGGTCCAGGTCCTGGCCGTCGAGTTCGATGAGCAGGTGGGCGCGCACGTCTTCGGGCACGGTGAGCGGAATGCCCAAGTAGCGCGCCGACCATTCCATGGCAATGCGCTCCATAAACTCCATGCCCGAGGGAATGACGCCCGCCCGAAACACCGCCGACACCGCCTCCGCCGCCTGCGCTTCCTGCCGGAAAGGCACCAGCATCAGCACATTGTGCTGGGGATAAGGCAGGAGTCGAAATACCGCCTGCGTAATAATGCCCAACGTACCCTCGGAGCCCACCATGAGTTGCGTGAGGTTATAGCCGGTGGAGTTTTTGAGGGTATTGGCGGCGGTCCAGATGATTTCACCGGTGGGCAGCACCACTTGCAGGTTGAGCACGTAGTCGCGGGTGGTGCCGTATTTCACGGCCTTAGGGCCGCCGCTGCTGTGGGCCAGGTTGCCGCCCAAGAAACAGCTGCCCTTGCTGGCCGGGTCGGGCGGGTAAAACAGGCCCACTTCTTTCACAGCATTCTGAAACGCCTCGTTTACCACGCCCGGCTCCACGGTGGCCTGCAGGTTGCGTTCGTCAATCTGAATGATTTTATTGAGCCGCTCGGTGCTCAGCACCACGCCGTGGTGCACGGGCAGGGCGCCGCCGCTCAGGCCCGTGCCCGCGCCGCGGGGCGTCACCGGCACGCGGTGCTCGTGGCACAGGCGCATAATCTGGCTGATTTCATCGGCATTGGCGGGGCGCAACACCACGTCGGGGGCGTAGTGCAGGTCCTCGGTGTGGTCGCGTCCGTAGTCAGCGTACATTTCGGCGGTGGCAGCGGCCTCGGCGCGCTGGGCAGTGAGCACGTGGGCAGGGCCCACAATGGCCTCAAACGCGACAATTAATTCGGGGGTCAGGGCGTTGAACGGCATCGGCGGATAAACTTAGGCAGGCCGCGTAAACTATATTTGCAGCCAATGAGGAGGGTGACAACGAAGATACTACCGCTACTGCTGCTGGCTTTGCTCTGGCTAGCCGGCTGCCAGCAGAAGCTCAATTACCGCGACGGCAAGTACCGCACGGCCCGCGAAATGGTTCGCCTGAAAAAAGGGGGCCGCTACGCCGCCCGGCCCGTGGGCAAAACTAAAACCGTGGGCAAAACGCCCAGCGGTGGCAAGGCCAAAACCGTGACGCGGCGCCCGCTGCGCGACGGCAGTGCCACCGGTGCGCTGGCATCCGTGATAGAAACGGCCCGGTCCTACCAGGGCACGCCCTACCGCTACGGCGGCACCACCCGCCTGGGTCTCGACTGCTCGGGCCTGCTGCAGCTCTCGTTTGGCGAGGCTGGCATCAGCATTCCTCGCTCCTCCAACGAGCAAGCCGTGTGGGGCTCGCCGGTGCGAAGCTCGGAGTTGAAACCCGGTGACTTGGTGTTTTTTGGGGCTTCCCCGGGCAGCCGCACCATCACGCACGTGGGCCTGGTAACGGTGGTAGACGAGGAAGGGGTGGACTTTATTCATGCTTCCACCTCCCTGGGAGTCATCGAAAACAGCTTGGAATCCGACTATTATTTAAGTCGATTTATTCGGGCCGTGCGGCCTCAACTGTGAGACCAGCCTGTTACCTTTGCGGCGTAGACAGAACCGTGTCTTGATATAAATAATAGCAAAACACCTGCAAACCAGGTTCATTCCCAAGCTTGCTTTTGCTTTGCATTCTCACCAGCTCACCATTCTCACCAATTCCTGTTTGTATGAATAATTCACGTTTACGCCACTTGTTTTTGTTGGTGTTGATGCTCTTCACTGCCCACTTGGGCTGGGCTCAGGGTGTGACCACTGCCGCCATGAGCGGGGTCATTTCCGATAGCAAAGGCGAAGGCCTGCCCGGCGCTACGGTTATTGCCGTGCACACGCCCACCAACACGCAGTACGTAGCTCCTACCAACTCCGACGGACGCTTCAACATCCAGAACATGCGCGTGGGTGGTCCCTACACGGTTCGCGTCACTTTTGTGGGCTACAAAGACCTGACGCGCGAAGGCCTCAACCTAGCGCTGGGTCAGAACTTTCGCTTCGACCAGAAGCTGAGCGACTCCTCCACTGAGCTCGCCGAAGTGGTGGTATCGCAACGCCGCGACGCGGTGATGAGCGCCGACCGCACGGGTGCCGCCACCACGGTGCGGCGCGAGCAAATTGAGCGCCTGCCTACCATTTCGCGTAGCTTCCAGGACTTCACGCGCTTGACGCCCCAGGCCAACGGCAACTCGATTTCGGGTCGTAACGGCCGTTTCAACAACATCCAGATTGACGGTGCTTCCAACAACGACCTGTTCGGTCTTGGCAGCTCCGGCACGCCGGGCGGCCAGGCTGGCACCCAGCCCATTTCCCTGGACGCTATTCAGGAATTCCAGGTAGTTATTGCCCCTTACGACGTGCGTCAGGGCCGTTTCAGCGGCGGCGGCATCAACGCCGTGACGCGCTCCGGCACCAACGAAGTCTCGGGTTCGGCTTTCGTTTTCGGCCGCAACCAGAACACGGCGGGCAAAAGCCCCACGCCAGACCCTCTGACCGGCCAGCGCACCAAGCTGGCTGAGTTCTCGGACTACCAGACCGGCTTCCGTCTCGGTGGCCCGGTCATTAAGGACAAGCTGTTTTTCTTCGTAAATGGCGAAATTACCCGCCGCAGCGCGCCGCTGTTGTTCCGCGCCGCCAACCAGGTAAACGGCGTGAACGAAGTGGGCTCCGGCATTGTGAACTTCGTGAACAACGACCAATTGCAGCAAATTTCGAACGTGCTGCGCGAGCGGTACGGCTACGACGCCGGCAGCTTTGGCGAAATCAACAACGAAACCCGCTCCAACAAGGCGTTTGCTCGCCTGGACTGGAACATCAGCCAGAACCACCAGCTCACGCTGCGCCACAACTTCGTGGATGCCTCGGACGACAACCTCTCGCGCTCCCAGAACAACTTCCGCTTTAGCAACAACGGCTACCGGTTTGTGAGCAAGACCAATTCGTCGGTTATGGAATTGAAAAGCCGTTTCGGCAGCAAGTTTGCCAACAACCTGTTGCTGGGCTACTCCACCATTCGCGACCAGCGCTCCATTAATGGCAGCCTGTTTCCTTCCGTTACCATCAACTTCGGTGCAAACACCGTGGTGGCCGGCTCGGAGCGTAGCTCCACCCAAAACCGCCTCGACCAGGACATCCTCGAAATCACGGACAACTTCAACGTATTCGCAGGTAAGCACGTGCTGACGTTCGGTACCAATAACGAGATTTTCCGTTTCGACAACCTGTTTGTGAACGACGCCGCTGGTCGTTATGACTTCCCGGACCTGGCCAGCTTCCTGGCCGGCCGCAGCAACGCCACCAACTACCGCTACCGCCAAAACTATGGCTTGCCCGGCGGCAAGCCCACTGCCAAGTTCGGCGCTGCCCAGTTTGGCGTGTATGCCCAGGACGAATACAACGTGACCGATAAGCTGCGCCTGACAGCCGGTGTTCGCCTCGACCTGCCCGCTTACTTCAACACCCCTTCCTACAACCCCCGCGTAGACTCCACTTTTGCCAATGCGGTAACGACCGGCCCCGCTCAGGGTGCGGCCTATGACGTGCGGACCGACCGGCTGCCCAAGTCGCGGTTGCAGGTGTCGCCCCGCTTGGGCTTCAACTGGGACGTGCGCGGCGACCAGTCGCTGCAGACCCGTGGTGGCGTAGGTATCTTCACCGGCCGCCCTGCCTATGTCTGGATTTCGAACCAGTACGGCGGCACCGGCGTGGACTTTGCCAACTTCGACCGCACCGGCGTAAATGCTCCTCGCCTGGCTACTGTCGTGCCCGACTCCGTGTCGCGCCTGCCCGCCAAGGCTTCGAAAGGCAGCATTGCCGTAACCGATAAGGAGTTCCGCAACCCGCAGCTGCTCCGCACCAACCTGGCCGTGGACTACCGCTTGCCGTTTGGCCTGGTGGCCACCCTGGAAGGTATATTCTCCAAGACCCTGAACGACGTGTTGCCCCAGGACATCAACCTGGCCAACCCCACCAGCACGCTGCTAGGCGATGGCCGCCCAGTATACACCGCTGGTACCAACCCCGCCACCGGCGGCCCGAACCGCTACCGCAACAGCCGCGACTTCAACAACGTGATTTTGCTGACCAACACCAGCAAAGGCTACCAGTACAGCCTCACGGCAGAACTGAAAAAGCAGTTTGAAAGCGGCTTCTTTGCCACGTCGGCTTACACCTACGGCCAGTCGCGCGACCTGTACTCTGGTACCAGCTCGGTAGCCGTTTCGACCTGGGAGTTCAACCCCCACGTATCCGGCCCGAACAACCTGCCGCTCTCGTACTCCAACTTCGACCTGCGTCACCGCGTGATTGGCTCGTTCTCCTACCGCAAGGAGTACGCCGGCCACTTCGCCACCACCCTGTCGGCCTTCTACAACGGGCAGTCGGGCACGCCTTTCTCCTACACGTACTTCGGCACCGACATCAACAACGACGGTGGCAACCCTTCGGGCAGCTCGAACGACCTGATTTACATCCCGCGTAGCCAGAACGAAATCGTGCTGGTAACCGATGGCGTAAACGACCGTCGCACCACCGCTCAGATTTGGAGCGAGCTGAACTCCTTCATCGAGAGCGACAAATTCCTGAAGGAGCACCGCGGCGAGTACGCTGCCCGCAACGGCGCCCGCACCCCATGGCAGCACCGCATCGACGTGCGTCTGATGCAGGACATTTTCTTTACGGTGGGCAGCAAAACCCACACCCTGCAGCTGACGGCTGACGTGACCAACTTCGGCAACCTGCTGAACAACGAGTGGGGCCGCGACTACTTCGTAGCGAACCAGAACTTTGGCTTGCTGCGTTACCAGGGTCTGGAGAACGGCACCACTGGCCGCCCTACGTTTAGCTACGGCAACGGCACCACGCCTACTGCCAAGCAGGCGTACCAGATTAGCCAGCTGTCTTCGCGCTGGCAGGCCCAGTTTGGCGCCCGTTACTTGTTTTAATCAGTCAGAAGGTTTAGCTAAACGCATCTCCATATGAAATTCTCCTTTGCTTCGCTCTTCACCAAACTAACGCTGGCTACTTCGGTAGCTGGCGCCTTGGTTGGCTGCGACGAGCCTAATTACCCCACCCCTACTCCGGTAACGGAGTCCAGCGTGGGCCAGGCCCGCGTGTTGGTGGTAAACGCTGCCCCGGGTTCGCAGGGCGTTACGACTACGGTCGACAGCAGCCCATTCGGGGCTGTTGCCCCTTACCTGGGCACCGCCGCCGCTACGTACACAGGCGTGAGCGCTGGCCAGCGTTTGTTCTTGTTCAACGACCCGGCCAACATCCCCTCCAACGCCACGGCGCCCGCCACGCCCCGCACGGTGGCAGCACGCACTGCCTACCTGGGCGGCACCAACTACACCGTTTTCGTGACTGACGTGCCCACCCGGGCATCTGCGGGCACGGACCAGGGCGGCATTCGCACGGTCACGCTAACGGATAACCTGGCGCCCCCCGCCGTGGCCACCAACGCCAAGATTCGCTTTGTGAACCTGGCCACCACGGCTACCAGCGGCAGCACCAGCTACGGCATCTACAACAGCTTGACCCAGGCTTCGCTGTTCTCGTCAATCCCCCTGCGCACCTACCGGGCCACCTCGTCAGGAACAGGCACCGCAGCGGTCAGCTTCGCCAACTTTACGGAGGTTGCAGCGGGCACTTACACCCTGGACGTTCGCAGCGTAGCTACAACGCCGCTGGTGGGCACCCAGCAGGTCATCACGCTGGTCGCTGGCAAAATCTACACCTTTTACGTTCGGGGCATAGCTGGCAACAGCAGCACTCCGCTCGGCATTTCGGTCGTTACTCACAACTAAGCAACGCGGATTTTCATTTGAAAAACGGCTGGGGTTCTCCCAGCCGTTTTTTTTTATGCCAGCTAATGAATTTGCTCCCCACTCAAAGCACCAAAACAAGGTATCCCCCTAGCGGTAATATTGAGGTAACATTGGCACACTCACCTTGCTGTTACCTTTGTATCGAGTTTGCTCATGCTCATTCATTTCACCAACCCTTTTTGTATGAATAATATACGTTTACGCCATTTTTTCCTGCTGGCGCTGATGCTTTTCACTGCCCGCTTAGGCTGGAGCCAAGGCGCCACCACCGCGTCTATGAGTGGAGTCATCACCGATAGCAAAGGCGAAGGCCTGCCCGGCGCTACGGTTATTGCCGTGCACACGCCCACCAACACGCAGTACGTAGCTCCTACCAACTCCGACGGACGCTTCAACATCCAGAACATGCGCGTAGGTGGTCCCTATACGGTTCGCGTCACCTTCGTGGGCTACAAAGACCTGATGCGGGAAGGCCTCAGCCTGTCGCTGGGCCAAAACCTACGCTTCGACCAGAAGCTGAGCGACACCAGCACGGAGTTGGCCGAAGTGGTGGTAGGCGGCCGCCGCGACCCCATCATGAGCGCCGACCACACCGGCGCCAGCACCACGGTGCAGCGCGAAACCATTGAGCGCCTGCCCACCCTGAACCGCTCGCTGAACGACTTTACCCGCCTCACGCCTCAGGCCAACGGCCAAAGCTTCGGCGGCCGCAGCGGCGCGTTCAACAACATCACCATCGACGGTGCCATTTTCAACAACGCCTTCGGCCTGTCGTCGACGGTAGGCGGCCAGGCCGGTGCGCAGCCCATTTCGCTGGATGCCATCGACCAGATTCAGGTGAGCATTGCGCCCTTCGACGTACGTCAGCTCGTTCACTGGCGCGGGCATCAACGTGGTGACCCGTTCGGGCACCAACAAGGTGCAGGCCTCGGCTTACTACTTTGGCCGCAACCAGGACCTGGTGGGCAGCAAAGTGGGCGACATCAAGTCCGACTACCCCAAGTTTGACTTGAACAATTTCGGCTTCCGCGTAGGCGGCCCGCTTATCAAAGACAAGCTGTTTCTGTTTGTGAATGCTGAGCGCGAGCGCCGCAACGACCCGCCGAACGGCAACTTCACCGCCAACCGCAGCGATACCCCTCCCACGCCTGGCGGCACGGTTTCCAACGCCTCCGGCACCCAGCTCGATATTCTCAGCAGCTTCCTGCAGCGGGAATACGGCTACAACCCCGGCCCGTACGAAAGCTACAGCCTGCGCTCGAATAGCGACAAAGCCACGGTGAAGCTCGACTGGAACATCAGCAACAACCACCGCTTCAACATCAAGTACAACTACCTGAAGTCGCTCAGCGACATCAACCCGAGCACCTCGGGTGCCATTGCCGGCCAACGCTCGCAGTCGCAGTTTGGCTTGCCCTTTCTGTCGTCGTACTACACCATCAACAACAACCTGAACTCCTTCATCGCGGAACTGAACAGCACCCTGGGCGGGGGCAAGTTTTCGAACAACATGACGGCGGGCTTCACGGCGTTCCGCGACTTCCGCGAGAGCAGCGCTGGCATCTTTCCGCTGGTGGACATCGGAACCGGCACGGGCCGCAGCACCGGCACGGGCCTCAACGGCATCACGGCCACCAACTCGTTCACCACGTTTGGTTACGAGCCGTTTTCGGCCTTCAACGTGCTGAATTCGGACGTGTACCAGTTTGGCGACAACTTCACGGCTTACCTTGGCAAGCACAACGTGACGGTGGGCACCTACAACGAGTACTACGAGTTCCGCAACGGTTTCTCGCCTAACTACTACGGCAACTACTCCTACAACTCGCTGGAAGACTTCTACGCTTCGGCTGGTTTCGACTACAACCGCACGGCGGGCACCTTCGCGCCGCTCACCGGCACCCGTCCGGGCCCGCAGCGCTACAACCTGTCGTACTCGGCACTACCCGGCGGCGCCTTTCCGTTCGCCGACATCAAGGCCATCCAATTTGGCCTGTACGGCCAGGACGAGTGGTCGCCGCGCAACAACCTGCGCGTCATCGTTGGCCTGCGCGCCGACCTGCCCTACCTGACTTCGGACCTGACGCAAAACACCAACGCGGCTAACCTCACGTTCCGCGACGGCGTTAAAATCAACACCGGCCAGACTCCTGCCAAGAACGTGCTGCTGTCGCCCCGCGTGGGCTTCAACTGGGACGTGAACGACGACCGCAAAACGCAGCTGCGTGGCGGCACGGGCGTATTCACGGGCCGCGTACCCTTCGTGTGGCTCTCGAACCAGGCCAGCAACAACGGCGTGCAGTTTGGCTCGTTCAGCACCGCTGGCGCAGTACCCAATGGCACCAACCCCGGCGCTTCCATCTACCCCTTCAACCCCAGCGTAGACGCCTACCGCCCGCAAAACGCCACGGCCAACACCCGCTACAACCTGGCGGTAACCGACAAGGACTTCAAATTTCCGCAGGTATGGCGCACTAACCTTGCCGTTGACCAGGAGCTGCTTGGTGGCATCGTCGGTACGCTCGAAGCGTTCTACACCAAGGACATCAACGCCGTATACAACCAGAACGTGAACCTGCCCGGCACCGAAGCAAACCCGTTTGCTCGTTCTTCCGGCGCCGATACCCGTCCCATCTTCTACTCGTTTGGCGCGCCCCTCACGGGCAACAACGCCGGATTGGTGAGCACCACCCGCAACTTCCAGATTTATGGCCCCGTGCCTTCGGCCCAGGGTGGCAACACGGCGGCACGCCCCGAAATCAGCGACGCCATCCTGATGAAGAACATCAGCAAGGGCTATTCGTACGCGGCCACGGCACAATTGCAGAAGTCCTTCAGCAACGGCTTGTTTGCGAGCGCGGCCTACACCTACTCCGATTCGCGGTCGGTGAACGACGGCGGCTCGATTGCCCAGTCCATCTGGCGTGACCGCTCGATTTCGGGCGACCCCAACGCCAGCGCCCTGAGCTACTCCAACTTCCTGCAGCAGCACCGCATCATTGCCTCGGCTTCGTACCGCCGCGAGTATCTGAACCGCCTGGCTACCACCGTCTCGTTCTTCTACGAGGCGGCACCCGCAGGCCGTTTCTCCTACGTGTATGCGGGCGACATGAACGGCGACAACCAGACGTCAAACGACCTGATATACGTGCCCCGCAACCAGAGCGAAATCAACCTGCGGGACATTAACTACACCTCCGGTGGTACCGTGTTCTCTACCTACACCGCGGCGCAGCAGTGGGACGACCTGAATAATTACATCAGCCAGGACGACTACCTCAAGACGCGCCGGGGCGAATACGCCGAGCGTAACGGCGGCGCTCGTCCTTGGCAGAACCGCCTGGATGTGCGCTTGCTGCAGGACATTTTCACCGACCTGGGTTCCGAAAACCGCGGCACGGTGCAACTGAGCCTTGACCTGTTCAACGTGGGCAACCTGATTAACAGCAACTGGGGCACGTTCCAGACGGCCAACCGCACCAACCCGCTCACCTTTGCCGGCTACAATGCCCAAAGCCAGCCAGTGTTCCAGTTCCCTTACCTCGTGAACCCCACCCGGAACGCGGATGCTACGGTTAACGCCGGCCGTAAGCTCACCGAAACCTTCCGCGACGACACCGGCGGACTCAGCTCGCGCTGGCAGGGCCAGTTGGGCCTGCGCATCATCTTCAACTAAGCTCCTCCGCTTAGCGCAACGCCAAAGAGGGCCGGAATTAATTCCGGCCCTCTTTTTTGTGACTGATTATTTGGTGCTTGCGCTTTTCTGCCAAAATAAAGTATGCGTTACCCTTGCCAAACCGCAAACTGGCCGTACTTTTGTCGAACCAAAGCGCAATAGGCACGGCGGTAAGCACAACCCGGGGGATTAGCTCAGTTGGCTAGAGCGCTTGCATGGCATGCAAGAGGTCATCGGTTCGACTCCGATATTCTCCACGGAAAAAAAGTAGAATAAAAAAGGCAGCTCCGGTAAATACCGGACTGCTTTTTTATTCTACTCTGAACTACCTGCTTGTACTAGGGGACGGCCAGCAGCTTACAGTAGCCGCGCGCAAGTAACCGTAGTTTCCAAGCTGTCATGCCTCGGGCTCTGCTTGATGCGCAGAATGCTCGGCATGACCAAATTGAATACGACTACTTGTGCGCGGCTCCCTAGAACAGTTTTGGATTTAGTGGAAGCGGGAGGACCTTACGTTTGAGTGCTTGGCCTTTATCACACCTATTCGGCCGGATTGTCGGCATCGCCCATTTTGCCACCGTCGTTGGCTGAGCTCGGCGCCGAGCGGGCATTGCTGTATTCGGAGTTGTAAGCGGTAGTGTTTTTGGTTTGATCGGCTTTTTCAGCATCGGAGCCGCCGCCCTGGTTTTTCTGGTCGGCACCGGGCTGGTCGCCGCGGTTGCTGCTGCCCTCGGCACTCGGAGCAGTTTCGTGCGTGCCGCCGCGGTTGCCACCATGGGTACCGTCGCTATCGGGTGAAGAGGTGAGCTCTCCGCCGCCCTGCTGCTGCACGCTCACGCCGCCCACATTTTCGGGGCGGGCTGCGTTATTGCCCGAGTTGGCTACCTGCTGCTGCGTGCGGCGGTGCTCATTCTCGCTGGTTGTCAGTTTATCGCTGTAATCGGTGTTGTCAGTTGCCATGATTTTCAAGGGTAAAAAGTGAATGGATAGTACAGTATCAATAGCTGCCGGAGCAGTTGCGCATTGAATTGGTAGCACGCCGCCTTCTGTGGCTGCTATTTTGCCAAGCCGCAACCACGGAGGAAGCAAATTCCGAGTTGGATGGTTGGATGGCCGGATGGCTACAAGGTACCAGAACAAGCCCACGGCATGTATGGCGCATGCCTAAAGTATACGGGGTGCCCGGTACGTGGTTTTGTACCGGGCACCCCGAATCTGTTTCCGTTGGCTTTGCCTGCAAGTAACTTGTGCTATTTGAGAAGGCATCAGCGAACCGGCGGCGGTCCTGAAACCCAGTACCACTGCCTTACACAAACAAGCCTTCTACCGACAGGTATCGCTCGCCGGTGTCGTAGCAGAAGGTGAGAATGCGGCTGCCCTGGGGCACATCCACCAGCTTCTTGGCAATGGCCGCGAGCGAAGCGCCCGAGGACACGCCGATGAACATGCCTTCCTCGCGGGCGGCGCGGCGAGTCATTTCATAAGCTTCCTGCTGCGATACCTGGATGGTGCCATCGAGCACGCTAACGTGGAGGTTTTCGGGAATGAAGCCCGCCCCGATGCCCTGGATGGCGTGCGGCCCCGGCGCACCGCCGCCGATAACCGGCGAGCCCTCGGGCTCCACGGCGAAGGTTTTCATGTTTGGAAACAGGGGCTTGAGCATTTCCGTCACGGCGGTGATGTGGCCGCCGGTGCCCACGCCCGTAATGTGGAAGTCAAACCCCTCGGGCATATCGCGCAGGAGTTCCTGGGCCGTGGTTTCGGCGTGCACCTTGATGTTAGCGGGGTTGGAGAACTGCATGGGCATCCAGGCGCCGGGCGTGGAGGCCACAATTTCCTGGGCTTTGTCAATGGCGCCTTTCATGCCTTTTTCGCGGGGCGTGAGCTCGAGGTTGGCACCGTAGGCCACCATGAGGCGGCGGCGCTCCACGCTCATGCTCTCGGGCATTACCAGCGTGAGCTTGTAGCCTTTCACGGCGGCTACCAGGGCCAGGCCCACGCCGGTATTGCCCGAAGTAGGCTCCACAATGAGGCTGTCTTTGTTCAGAATGCCATCTTTTTCAGCCTGATTAATCATGGACAAGGCTATCCGGTCTTTGATGGACCCGCCGGGATTGGCGCGCTCGAGCTTCACCCACACTTCTATGTCGGGCCGAACGGTAGCAAACAGGCGGTTGAGGCGCACCAGCGGGGTGTTGCCGATGGTTTCTAGAATGGTATTGGCTTTCATGAGGTGAAACGGTGAGGTGAGGTGATGGCGAAGAGGAGCAGTTTGGTGGTGCAGCTGAAACGCCCCACGCACGCCTTAAAAGCCTCGCTAAATGGAAAAAACCAGCTCCGCAGCCGGGTCTACGCTACGGGATATCTGAATGTGGGCGCGGTGGTACACGCGGGAGTGCGAGGGTACGCTTTCGGTGAGCCAGACGTTGCCCCCGATGATGCTGTGGGCGCCTACCAGCGTGCTGCCTCCCAAAATGGTGGCTCCGGCATAAATCACCACGTGGTCTTCAATGGTGGGATGCCGCTTGGTGCCCTGCAGGCCTTTGGTCACGCTCAGAGCTCCCAGGGTGACGCCCTGATAAATCTGCACGTTGGCTCCGATGATGGCGGTTTCGCCAATGACCAGGCCCGTACCGTGGTCAATGCAGAAGGAATGGCCGATTTGCGCACCGGGGTGAATGTCGATGCCGGTGCGCTGGTGGGCGTACTCGCTCAGGAGCCGGGGCAGCCGGGGCAAGCCGCGCTGGTAGAGGGCGTGGGCCAGCCGGTGCAGCGCCGTGGCGTAGAAGCCGGGGTACGAGCTGATGATTTCGGCCAGGCCCTGGGCGGCGGGGTCACTGGCCAGAATGGCGCTGGCGTCGCGCAGCAGGGCGGCCCGCAACGCAGGCAGCTGCGCCGTAAATTCATCGGCCAGCGCGGGGGCCGGCGAAGGCAAAGACGGTACCAGGGCCAGCAGCGTGGCCAGTTCGGACCGGAAATGATGCAGCTCGGCCGCTACGGCGTCGGCCGTGGCCAGCGGCCGCTCGGCGCGGTGCGGGAAAAGGAGTGCCAGCAGGTTGTCGGCCAGGGCGCAAAAGGCGGCACCGGGCAGGGCATCGGGAACCGATGCGTGGGCGCGGGCTAGTTCAGCACAAAATAAATCGAGGGGCACAGCAACGGGAATATGGAGCGAAAGAATGGAGGGACTTAACCAGATGGTCTAACGAAGGTTTCGGTCCAGCCGGACAACTGTGAGGGCAAACGGCCCGTTTACTTCAAGCGCTGGCTCCGCGTTTTTACGGGTCCGGAGCTCGCCTCAAAAGTTCCTTGTTCATTCCTTTCCCAACCAACACCATGTCCGATACCACCATCACCAAAGTTGATTCGCGCCATTCGCCCAAAGGCAAAGACGGCGAAAAATACCTCGCCTCCGGCAAGCACGTTGCCATGCGCATGTGGGAAAACGAGCAGCCCGGCGAGCCCAAAGAACCGTCCAGCAGCGCTTATGAAACCGTGGGCTACGTGCTCAGCGGCCGCGCCGAGCTGCACCTGGCGGGCCAGGTAGTAATACTGGAGCAGGGCAATTCCTGGGTAGTGCCCAAAGGTGCCGAGCACACCTACAAGATTCTGGAAAGCTTTTCGGCGGTGGAGGCCACTTCGCCCCCGGCCCAGGTACACGGCCGCGACGAAGAATAGCCGCATTATAGGCCGCTAAGGCTATTTGTAGTTAAAAAAACGTCATGCTGAGCGCAGTCGAAGCATCTCTACCGGGCAACTAATCAATTTTAGTAATTCGGTGGAGATGCTTCGGTTGCGCTCAGCATGACGTTCTTGTATGCCTCCCTTTCTCACGACGTTTTTGTGTCGTACTCTTTCTGCACAACCAATTTCCCTCCCCGCATGAAAACACGTGAACTCGGCCGCACCGGCCAGCAGGTATCGGCCCTGGGCCTGGGCTGCATGTCGATGGCTTCGGATTATGCCTACGGACCCAGCGATGAGCAGGAAGCCGTGGCCACCCTGCACCGCGCCCTAGAGTTGGACGTGACGCTGTGGGACACGGCCGACATCTACGGTTTTGGGGCCAACGAGGAGCTACTGCGGCAGGTGCTGGTGCCAAACCGCGCGCGGGTGTTTCTGGCCACCAAGTTCGGCTTTGTGACCGATGGGCAGGGCGGCTCGGCCGTGGACGTGCGCCCCGAGCGCATTGCCGCGGCCTGCGACGCCAGCCTGCAGCGCCTGGGCATCGAAACCATCGACCTGTACTACGCCCACCGCATCGACCCGGCCGTGCCCGTGGAGGAAATGGTGGGTGCCATGGCCGCGCTGGTACAGGCCGGCAAAGTGCGGCACCTGGGGCTTTCCGAAGCCTCGGCGTCGTCGTTGCGGCGGGCTGCAGCCACGCATCCTATCGCGGCGCTGCAGTCGGAGTATTCCATCTTCACCCGCGATGTAGAGGCCGAAATCCTGCCCGCCTGCCAGGAGCTGGGCATCAGCCTGGTGCCTTTCTCGCCGCTGGGCCGGGGGCTGCTCACCAACCCGGGGCCGCAGCTGGCCGCAAAGGACCTGCGCCGCAGCATGCCCCGCTTCGGCGAGGAGGTGGGCGACGCCAACTCGCCCCTGCTGGCGGGCCTGCACCAGCTGGCCACCGAAAAAGGCATCAGCACGGCGCAGCTGGCCCTGGCGTGGCTGCTGGCTCAGGACGCGCACATTATCCCCATTCCGGGCACCAAGCGCCGGAAGTACCTGGACGAAAACGCGCAGCCGCGGAGGTGGTGCTATCGACGGCCGAAAGCCACCGGCTGCAGGCCTTGCTGGCGGCCCATCCGGTGGTGGGGGCCCGCTACGGCGAAGGCGCCCTAAAGCTGGTGAACCGCTAGCGGGTAGCTGGTCCTTCCTGTGGCGAGGCTGGCACGCGGCTCAGCGGCCCCACGGTCCAGTCGTAGACCAGCTTCACCAGCGACGCTTCCTGAAACGGCTTGGTGAGATAGTCGTTCATGCCCGCGGCCAGGCACTTGCCGCGCTCCCCCTTAATGGCATTGGCCGTGAGGGCAATGATGGGCACGGTAAGCGTGAGCTGCTGACGCAGCATGGCCGTGGCCACGTAGCCGTTCATCAGGGGCATCTGCAGGTCCATCAGCACCAGGTCGAACGCCTCGTTTTCGGCCAGTCTCACGGCTACCTGGCCGTTTTCGGCTTCGGTTACTTCCATGCCGGCATTGGTCAGGAAGATGTTGGCCAGCATGCGGTTGAACACGTTGTCTTCCACCAGCAGAATGCGCTTGCCTTGTAGCGCCGGCATGAGGCTGCTGGTGTCGGCCTCGTCTTTTTGGGGTACGTCGGTGCCGGTTCCCACCGGCAGGCGCAGGGTAAAGCGGCTGGTGGTGCCCCTGTTCTTCTGGCTCTCAATGAGCAGCGTGCCGCCCAGCAGCTCCACCAGGTTTTTGCTAATACTCAGGCCCAGGCCGGTGCCGCCAAACTTGCGCGACACGGACGAGTCTTCCTGGCTGAAATCTTCGAAAACCTCCGCCAGGTACTCGGCATCGATGCCGATGCCGGTGTCTTTCACCGTGAATTCGATAAGCGCCTCGCCCTCATCAAGCAGCTGCACCAGTTCACAGGAGACACTCACGCTGCCTTTTTCTGTAAACTTGACCGAGTTGCCGGCCAGATTGAGCAGGATTTGGGCAATGCGGTACGGGTCGCCGAGCAACACGGGGGGCACGCCCGGCCCGATGCGCGTTTTAAAGCTCAGGCCCTTTTCTTCGGCTTTGTAAACCAGGGTTTTTTCGACTTGCACGGCCACGCGCTCGGGGCTGAAGCCGATTTTCTCGATGGCCATGCGCCCGGCCTCAATTTTGGACAAGTCCAGAATATCGTTGATGATGACCAGCAGGTTTTCGGCCGAGGCCGTGATGGCGTGCAGGTAGCTGGTTTGGGAGCTGTCGAGCTCGGTTTTGGTCAGCAGCTGGCTCATGCCCAGAATGGCATTCATGGGCGTGCGGATTTCGTGGCTCATGTTGGCCAGGAAGTCCTGCTTGGCCCTTGAGCTGATTTCGGCCAGTCCTTTGGCTTCGCGCAAGCTGGCCTCAAGGCGCTTTTGGGGCGTCACGTCGAGGTAGATGCCAATGGAGCCAATCAGCCGCTGCCGGTCGTCGTAGAGCGGGGCGCCGCTCACCAGCAGCCACTTAATTTCCCCGCTCTTGGTGGTCACGGCAATTTCGTAGGAATCGATGATGCCCTGCTTCCGAATTTCTTTCTTGCTCTCCACCAGCGCCAGGTCTTCGCCGCTCAGGAGCAGGGACGAAATCTGGCTGCCCACCAGCTCATCGGTGCAGAAGCCCGTCATGCTGCAGAAGCTGTGGTTGGCATAGAGCAGGTGGTCGTCCAAATCAGCTTCTACCAGCCCTAACGACATGTTCTCGATGATGCCGCGGTATTTTTCCTCCCGGCGCTTGAGCTCCTCATTGGCCTGGGTGCGGACGGTGATATCCGCGTATTTCCACAGGTGGCCGATGTAGCGGCTCTGGTCAAAGATTGGCGCGAAGTCCCGCTGAATCGTCCGGCCGTCGAGCAGGCTAATGGCATCGCCCACCACAGGCTGCCGATGCTTGAGTAGTGCCTCAATGCGCGCCACGTAGTGCTGGGGGTCTTTGATGTAGGCTTTGGAACCCTCCGTCAGCCAGCCCCCGTCTTTGCCAATTAGCTGCGGCGGCAAGGTGGGCACCGCGAGCAGGTTGCAAAAAGCCTCGTTGGTGAGCACAATGCGGCGGTTTTCGTCCTCCAACACCAGGCCATCCTGAAAATTGGCAATAACCGTAGACAAGCGCCGCGTCGACGCATCGAGGGCTTCCTGGGCTTTTTTCAGCTCCGAAATGTCAGTGTGCGTGCCCGAGAAGATGAGCGGCTCGCCGTTGGGCGCGTGTTCGGTTACCAGCCCGCGGCTCAGTATCCATTTGTAGGTACCGTCCTTGCAGCGCATGCGGAACTCGACGACCAGCAGCGCTGCATTGCCTTGCAAATAGGCATTGATGGTACGCACAGTGCTTTCCAGGTCCTCGGGGTGGATGTGCGTGGTGAAAGACGCGTAGCCATCCGGAAATTCGTCTTCCTGGTAGCCCAGCATGGCTTTGTATTCTGCGGAATAGGTCACCAGTGCCGGGTTGAGCAGGTTCTGCTCCCAGATGCCATCGCCAAAGCCTTCCACGGCCAGGCGCCAGCGCAGGTCGGTTTCCCGCAGCGCCTGCTTCAGCGGGGTAATGTCCTGCAGGATGCCGCTGTAGTTCACGCCGGTTTCGTCGCGGCCCGTGAGCACGGAGCTCCCCCGAACCCAGCGCAGGGGCTGGCCCGGCACCGCTACCCGGCCCTCGTAGAACCACGGCGTTTGCGTGCGCGTGGCTTCCTCAATGGACTGCCAGAGCGCAGGCAAGTCCTCGGGGTACGAGTACTTGAGCACGTCGCTGAAGTCAGTGGTCGGGACACCAAACAACTCGAACATCTTCGGGCTCATGTAGTTGGTGCCAAAGGTGCCGTCAAAGTTTTGGCGCCATTCGTAGAGCACCACCGGCACGTTTTCGGCCAGTGCCCGGAAGCGCTGTTCGTTCTCGACGAGGGCAAGCTGGCTTTCTTTCCACTCGGTGATGTCTTCCAGCAGGCCGGCCAGCACGGCTTCGCCCTGTTCGTTGACAACGGGCTGCACTTTTACCCGAATCCAGCCGGGAGCATTGCCGGCCCGTGGGTTGCGCACCTCGTATTGAAAAGGCTCCCTGTTGCGGATTCCGGCCTCTATGTAAGCCACCGTAGCCGGGTCGTCCAGGTCGGGGCGCATAAACGTTTCGGGCAGCAGGCCCACCACTTCGTGCAGCGCAAAGCCGCACAGCGCCGTAAACCCCTCGTTGACCCACGTGACCCGCCTGTTTGCATCGGTAAGGAGCACGGCGGGGTATAGCTGCTGCATCAGCAGCACCAGCTGCTGGTAGTTGGGCAAAGGGGAAGCCACCGCCGGGCCGGGGGCGCTCGTGGCCTTGGCTAGAGCAGCGCGCAAGGCGGCATTCTCGGCCTGCTGCTGCTCCAGGGCGTGTTGTAGCTCGGCGGGGGTCATGGTCTGCTTCTCCTCTTTGCTGCAAGATAATGTATTAGACACGCTCTTGTTGCCCCCCCGCGAAACCAGCCAACGTCTGCTGGCATGCCTTACTGCAGCATGCATTGAATGCGGCGGTGCGACACGGAATCCGGCTTAACCGACGCCATGCTCGGCAAAGGCGCGCTGCAGCTGCTCGATGAGCCGGCCGTGAGCCGCGCCGTTTTGGCCGGCCAGCGTGTAGGCCCGGAACGCCACGGTCACGCCGCCGGGTTTCAGGGCAGTCACCACTACCTGCGGGGCCGGCATTGGCAGCACCTGCGCGTCGGCCTGCATGAGGGGCACGGCCCAGCTGCGCAGCGCATCGAGGCTGGTGGGGTTGTCTAGCTCGGCCAGTATTTCCACCATGGCCTTGTTTTGGGCCGTTTTGTTTACAATGACATTGTTGGAGGTGGCGCCGTTGGGCAGGATAATGGTATCGCCCTGCCCGTTGGTCAGAATGGTGTTGAAAATCTGGATTTCCCGCACCTCCCCCGATTTTCCCTGCGATTCGATGGTGTCGCCCACCACGTAGGGCTTAAAAATGAGAATGAGCACGCCCCCGGCAAAATTGGCCAGCGTGCCCTGTAGCGCCAGGCCCACCGCCAGGCCCGCCGCGCCCAGTATGGCTACAAATGACGTGGTTTCGATACCCACCATGCCCGCTACCGATATCAGCAGCAGCACCTTAAGCACAATATTAACCAGGCTTCTCAGGAAGGAGCTCAGCGATACATCCAGGTGCAGGGTGGCGCGCAACAACAGCCGCGTGGCCCAGCCAATGAGCCACCAGCCCACCACCAGCACCACCACGGCCATTAGCAAGCGGGGCAGGTAGAGCAGGAGAATGTTTTGGTGCCGCTGAGCAAATGTGATGACTTTATCCATAAAAAAAACGCGGGTTACTAACTATTGAATTCAACGAAATGCCGCAACGAACCAGACGGCTCCACCGTGCTTATTTCACCAGCTCTACGCCCAGAATCTGGTCTCCGATTTCGAGCTTGTGCGCCACGTCCATGCCGCCCACTACCTGGGCGAAGATGGGGTAGCGGCCGTCGAGGTGCGGGGTGGGCGTGTGGGTGATGAAGAACTGGCAACTCTCAGTGTCTTTGCCGGCCGAGGCCAGGCCCACGCTGCCCTCCTCGTAGTGCAGGTCGCCAAACTCCGACCGCAGGTTGTAGGGCGCGCTGCCGTTGCCATCGCCGCGCGGGTCGCCGCCCTGGGCCACAAAGTTGGGCACCACGCGGTGGAAATACAGGCTGTCGTAGAACTTCTGCTCGATGAGCGTGACGAAGCTGGCCACGGCACCGGGCGCCTCGTTGGGTTTCAGCTCCAGTAGAATGATGCCTTTGGACGTGCGCAGGCGCACCTGCTTGCCCAGCGGCACACGCTGCACCACGGCCCAGTCGATGGGGTGCTGCTGGGCCGTGGCCACGGGCGTGGGCGTGGGGTTAGGGTTTTTCGTGAGCTTGTCCAGGGCCTGCTGCAAGCCCTGCCAGGCCTCAATCTCGCGGGGCAGCTGGAGCTTGGCCTGGGCCTGGCGAATGGCCGCCAGGTCGGCGGGCTGGGGTTCGGGATACAGTTTGGCGTCGGTAAGGGCCTCGGCGGCGGTGCCCAGCTGGGCCACGTCGCCGGTGGCCAGGGCCTGGCGCACGGCGGCGGCAAAATCGGCCTGGCGGGCCGCGGGAAAATCAGCATTGCGGCGCATGGTGAGCAGCGCGCCCAGGGCATAGCCAGCCACCACCGGCGACTTACCAGCCCCGAATGCCTCGGCCTGCACGAAGTCGAACGAAACGGGGTCTTCGGCCAGGGCCTGCAGCAGGAAGCCTTTTTCGTACACCGTGGGCACCACCGGGTAGCGCTTGCGAATGGTTTCGGTGAGGCTGGGCCGGGCGGCGGGGCTGGCGTGGCGCACGGCGGCCTGCAGCAAGGCCGCCCGCACCCGCGGCGAGGCCTGCTTGTTGCCGTCGGCCAGGGCGGCCATCATGGGACCCGATTCGCCTTTGGCGTGGGCCAGCAGCCACTCGGCGGCCGTGAGGGCCACCGGGGCGCGGTCGTGGCGCAGGGCGTAGAAAACGGCCTTGCGGCTGGCGCCATACGTGCCCGCTCCAAACGGGAGGGCGCGCAGCGCGCTGAGCCGCACCCGATAGTCGGGGTCTTTGGTGGCCAGCCGCGCCAGCACCGCAGCCGGCGTGGCGGCATTGCT
>NZ_MDZC01000070.1 GCF_001816165.1 Hymenobacter glacialis | reverse complement strand
GGCGAAGCCCGCCCCCCCGCGTGAGCCCCGCGCCCCACGTCCGGAAGGTGAGGCTCGGCCCCCGCGTGAGCCCCACGCCGAAGGCGAACCCCGTGAGCCCCGGCCCGAAGGCGAGCGTCGCAGCCGCGGTGGCCGCAACCGCAAACGCGGCCCCAAGCCCGAGGGTGGTGAGGGTGCTCCGGCTTCCGGCGAAACACCAACAGCACCCGTCGTTAACTAGATTTACTTACATCATTTATCAAAAAAGCAGCCTAACTGAGCTGCCTTTTTTGATAAATGATGTCTCATCCTCATTTTTCTAGAAATAGGACATAGTATCTGTACAAAAACTTACTCAAGTTCAGGAATCCCTATGGCTCGAAAAAACTCGTACACCTCATTATAAAACTCGGGGAGACGGGTGATATCTGTTGCACTTCCTGTGGGAATGAAAAGTACCATGCCTTGGCGGGCACGGGTGAGCAGTACACGGTAGGCATTGAGTAAGTAGCGCCGGCTATCAGCAGTATTGCACTGCTGCCATCGTGTACCCACGAATTTGCGGAATTGCCAATGTCCGTTCTGCAACCAGAAATCGGCATCCCACGCCACGCCCACCCAATCCAGTTCCAGTCCCTGAATATCGAACTCCGTTGCAACGTCTTCGAGGTAGTACGACGAACGGACATCGTTCCGGTCGTTTAGAAACCACACCGACGCATCAATTTTATCTCTGATATTTAATCCCAATGGCTTAAGCCGGTGGGCGCCCGATGAGGCTACTAGGCCACAACGTTCGCTTCCACGGGCCTGCTGCCGAAGCCAAGTTTTGGCTACTTCCAGCTCACGTGTGATATACAAAGGGTACACGGCTTGTAAATAAGTGCTATAAATGCTTCGAGCCTCCGCTAAGCGGGCATCAAGAACAGCCTGTATAAAGGCGGCTAGTTTTTCGGCGCGGAAAGAGCGCACTGACACAGCTAAATGCAAATCATCTAGTGGTTCTGCTTGTAAGGCATCTAGCCGGGCAACTGCAGCATCATCCTTTAGATAATTTCGGTCTTCGCGGATACGGCGGGAGTAATAGATGTCCCAATCTGCAAAGCGTGATTCGAAGGCTCGCAGCCACTCTTCGAGACCTGCTTCGCCTGTATTAATTTCCTGACCACCGCCAATGAGACACACCACCGTGCACCAATCAGAATGCCGGTCCATTACTTCTACTAGAAATTCAGGTTCTGACATAAAAAAGTCGACTTGCCCCCTCTTCTGCTGCATAAACTTGCTGGCCTGTTGTGCCGACCATGCTCGTTGAGCTTCATCAAAAACAGTTACTTTCTCTATAGGCGGCCCGGAGTGGCGTAGCGCTTCGTCGCGAAAGTGATGAATATTCTGAATAAAGGACTGTACTTCCGACACCGCCTGTTTTTTTCCTAGGCCTCGGCCTTGCTGTTTAGCATCCTTCACTTTATCGCGAGCTAATGCCTCGCGCAACACCTCCACTAGTGGTCCATTGCCAGACAGAAATACGGCGTGTTCCTGTGCATCGATTTTGGTGCGTTCGCTGGCAATATTTAAGCCCGCCAAAGTTTTACCTGCTCCCGGCACGCCCGTCACAAAGCAAATGGCTTTGGTGCCGCGTGCCTTTGCTTTGTCAATAATTCCATCGATACAGGCCCCTGTAATGGATAAATTCACTGCGCCCGCATCGGAGCGGGTAATATCCATCACTCGATGCCCTTTATATAGAGCTTGGGCAGCCTCAATAATGGTGGGAGTAGGCTGGTAGCCAGCCTGCAACCACGCTACGACATTGATAATAGGCCCGCTCATTACAGCAGTACCTAAATGCAAGCATTCAGCTATCTGAGTTGCATTAGCTAAGAGTGTGCGGTACAAGCCATCAGTGAAGGCATGCAACTCGTTTTGATGTGGAGGGGCCTGAGTGGCAATTAGGAGAGGTAAAATTCTCACCGAGTGGCTGCCAGCATGGAAGTTTTTTAGGTCGAGCGCGTAATCCAGCACTTGGTCCAGAGCAGCTTGGTCGTAAGCCCTACTTCCCACTTTAAACTCGAGTACAAAAACCGCATCATCCAACAGCACAATCGCATCTGCTCGCTTGCCCATGCGTGGAATAGCCACTTCGAACAGTAAGTACCCCCGCTGTAGACCAGACAGTTGCTGCTTTAGAATGCGAATCTGTTGTTGCCAGGCAGCTTTCTGAAGCTCTTCGAGGGCGTGGGTATGTGCTACGGCCAAGGCACCCATAATCAGGTTCTCATCGTGCTCAAGGAAAGCGGCTATTGAGGCGTGGTAGTAGGCGCGCTGCATTAGTGATTAGGCGGAATTATGGGGCAATTATTTCACCTGCAAATTATACTACTTATCCCACCACCTGCCCTACCCCAAACAGCACCGTAAACACCAGCGTGCTCAGGGCCATTTGCTTCAGCAGCGGGTCAATCTGCATGGAGTCCTGCCGCTGCCACACCTGAACGGCATTGAAGGCAAACAGCGGCGTGGCCAGCGCAAACAGCCACTGCCAGGGCGAGCGGTACGTGAGGGCCACAAACACCGTGGCGCAGCCCAGGCCCAGCAGCAGCAGCAGCCAATGGTAGCGCCGCGCGTGCACCGGACCCAGCCGCACCGGAATGGTGATTTTACCCGCCAGCACATCGGACTTGATGTCGCGGATGTTATTCACGTTCAGCACTGCCGTGGCGAAGCAGCCCAGCGCGGCGGCGGGCAGCAGAATTTGCAACGGCAGCGCCCGCGCCTGCAGAAAGTAGGTACCACAAACCCCCACCAGGCCGAAGAAAAGGAATACCGACAGGTCGCCCAGGCCGGCATAGCCGTAGGGCTTGGCGCCGGCCGTGTAGTTTACCGCCGCCCAGATGGCGGCCAGCCCCAGCGCCAGAAACGCCAGGAACAGGCCCAGCCCGGCCGCACCCAGCGCCACCCACAGCAGCGCCAGGCCACTACCCAGGGCCAATAGGCCGCAAATCCACATGCCGCTCTTCATCTGCGTCGGACTGATGGCGCCGCTCTGCACGGCGCGTTGCGGGCCCTCGCGGTGCACGCTATCGGCGCCGTTCTGGGAGTCGCCGTAGTCGTTGGCGAGGTTGCTCAGGATTTGGAGCAAGATGGTGGTGAGCGCCGCCAGGGCCACTACCGGCCCGTTGAACTGGCTGTTGGCGGCGGCCAGAAACGCGCCCGTGAGAATGCTGGCCAAAGCCAGCGGCAGCGTACGGGGGCGGAATGCAGAAATCCAGGGGGACATGGGATTGGGAAATCAACTAGCAAAAAACAACGTCATGCTGAGCTTGTCGAAGCATCTCTACCGCGCTTTCTGTCATGCTGACGAAGGAAGCATCTTATCAGGTTAGAACAAATCGTTCCGCTGTGAGAAGGTCCTTCGCAAGCTCAGGATGACAGAAGGCGCGGTAGAGATGCTTCGACAAGCTCAGCATGACGTTCTTATTAATCAGCAATGGCAAAAACTACCCTGCGATATCCGCCAGCAACTCGGGGCTCAAGGGCTTCACGTCTGCTTTGTAGAACTTCAGCACGCGGCCGTTTTCATCGACCAGGTACTTGCAGAAATTCCACGAGGGCGCGCTGTCCACGGCACCGTTCTGCTGCTTGTCGGCCAGGAACTTGAACAGCGGCGCGGTGTCGGCGCCGGCCACTGACACCTTGCTGAACAAGGGGAAGGTGACGCCGTAGTTCTTTTCGCAAAACGTGGCAATCTGGGCTTCGGTGCCGGGCTCCTGGGCGCCGAAGTTATTGGCAGGGAAGCCCAGCACGGTCACCTGGTCGCCGTGCTTTTTGTAGAGCTCCTCCAGGTCCTTGTACTGCGGCGTGTAGCCGCACTCGGAGGCGGTGTTCACAATCAGCAATTTCTTGCCTTTGTACTGGCTCAGTTCCACGTCCTTACCATCAATGGATTTTACCGTAAAATCGTAAACGGAAGCGGGCGCGGTGGTTTCGGTGGAAGTAGTCATGGGGAGGGGTTGGGCTGGTTTGGCCACGGGGCCGGCCGCCGCGTTGGCGGCCAGGGCCAGCGTAAAGTGAATGGGTTTATTCTGAAAACAGAAACGCAGGGCCGCATCGACGCCTGCGTAACCGCGCACCGGCGGGCTGGGTTTTGGCCGGGTGCGGTTTAGGTGGTGGGCGGTGTGAGCCACTTCTCCAGCTGAATGGGCTGGTAGGCCGCCAGTTTGGCCAGCAGGTCCTGCGGGTCGGCGGCCTGCAGGAGCTGGCCGCGGTTTTCGGCGCGCAGCAGCTGGTCGTCGCGCATGCGGTCGAGGGCCAGCAGCAGGTGGTCGTAGTAGCCATCTACGTTGAGTACGGCCACGGGCTTGCGGTGCAGGCCCAGCTGGCCCCAGGTCAGGACTTCAAACAGCTCCTCCAGCGTGCCGAAGCCGCCGGGCATGGCCACGAAGGCATCGGCGCGGTCGGCCATCAGCAACTTGCGCTCGTGCATGCTTTTCACCACGTGCAGCTCCGTGCAGCCCAGGTGGGCCAGCTCCTTATCGGCCAGAAAATCGGGAATTACGCCCACCACCTGCCCGCCGTGGGCCAGTACGGCATCGGCGATGGTGCCCATGAGGCCCACGCGGCCGCCGCCGTACACCAGCGTGAGGCCCTGCGCCACCATGGCCGCGCCGAGGGCCTGGGCTTGGGCAATGTATTTTGGATTGGTTCCGGTGCTGGAACCGCAATAAACGGCAATGCTTTTCATAGGTAAAGGAAGGATTGGTCAGGGTAGCGCTTGTTGCTCTTGTTGCTAGTCGCTCTTTCGGAGTTGTACTCCGAAAGTCGCCTGAGGTCGGGTCTCACTCAAGGGACTTTCGGAGTACAACTCCGAAAGAGCAAAGAGGCATTTGATTATTTCAGCACGCGAGATGTCCCGGCTGCGCTCGACATGACGTTCTGGGTAGCGTTAACGGGGTACAGCTAACCCTATTATTACATGCGCTCGGGTACCTGGATGCCCAGCAGGCCGAAGGCGGCTTTCAGCTGCTCGCCGGTGCGGGCCGAGAGGGCCAGGCGCAGGTTGCGCTTGGCCAGGTCGGTTTCGGCGAAGATGGGCACTTTGGCGTAGAAGCGGTTGTAGTTGCGGGCCAGGTCGTAGGCGTATTGGGCCACCACGGCGGGCGACAGGTTTTTGGCCGCTTCGGCCACCACCGTTGCGTAGCGCGCCAACTCCTGAATCAGCTCGCTGTCGGCGGGGTGCAGCTCGGTCACGGTGCTGTAGTCGGCGGTTTCAGAAGCTCCCAGCTCAGCGGCTTTGCGCCGCACGGCGGCCGTGCGCGAGTGTGAATACTGAATAAACGGCCCCGTGTCGCCTTCCAGGTTCACCGACTCTTCGGGGTTGAATAGCATGCGCTTCTTGGGGTCCACTTTCAGCAGGTAGTACTTCAGGGCACCCAGGCCGAGCATGTGGTAGAGCTCTTCCAGCTCGGCATCGGTCAGCCCCTCGGTTTTGCCTTTTTCGAGGGTGGCGGCTTTGGCGGCGGCCACTACGTCGCGCACCAGCTCGTCGGCGTCCACCACAGTGCCTTCGCGCGATTTCATCTTGCCGGAGGGCAGGTCCACCATGCCGTAGCTGAGGTGATGGATGGCGTCGGCATAGGGCTTGCCCAGCTTTTTGAGCGTGGCCTGCAGCACCTGCATGTGGTAGTTCTGCTCGTCGGCAATGACGTAGATGCTGCTGTCGTAGCCGAAATCCTGGTACTTAAGCTCGGCCGTGCCCAGGTCCTGGGTGATGTACACGCTGGTGCCGTCGGCGCGGAGCAGGAGCTTCTCGTCGAGGCCCTCGGCCTGTAAATCAACCCACACCGAGCCGTTTTCCTTTTTGAAGAACACGCCTTTCTGCAGGCCTTCTTCTACCCGCTCCTTGCCCAGCAGGTAGGTGCCCGACTCGTAGTAGAACTGGTCGAAATCGACGCCGATGTTCTTGTAGGTTTCGTCGAAGCCTTCGTACACCCAGCCGTTCATTTGGCGCCAGAGGCTCACCACAGCCTCGTCGTTGGCTTCCCAGGCTTGCAGCATCTGCTGGGCCTCGGCCATGAGCGGGGCGCTTTTCTTGGCTACGTCGGTGGCCACGCCTTCGGCTTCGAGCTGCTTTATTTCCTCACGGTAATGCTTCTCAAACAGCACGTAGTACTTGCCGGCGAGGTGGTCGCCCTTCATGCCGGCGCTCGCCGGGGTTTCGCCCTCGCCGAAGCGCTGGTAGGCAATCATCGACTTACAGATGTGAATGCCGCGGTCGTTCACCAGGTTGGCCTTGGTGACGGTGGCGCCGGTGGCTTTCAGAATCTCGGCCACTGAGTAGCCTAGGAAGTTGTTGCGCAGGTGGCCCAGGTGTAGGGGCTTGTTGGTGTTGGGCGAGGAGTACTCCACCACCACGTTCTGGGGGCCGTTGGTGGCCACGGGGGCGGTGGCGGGCCGGGCGCTGAGCTGGCTGAACACCTGCAGCCACTCGGCATCGGCTATTTCCAGGTTGAGGAAGCCTTTTACTACGTTGTAGCCGCTCACGCGGGGTTCGTTGTTTTTCAGCCACTCGCCCAGCGCCTGCCCAATTTGCTCCGGCCCCTTGCCGAACGCCTTGGTGAGCGGAAACGTGACGAGGGTGAAGCTGCCGGCAAACTCCTTGCGCGTGGGCTGGAGCGTGAGGCTAGCGGCGGGTATATCGAGGCCAAAAACTGCCTGAGCGGCAGTTTGCAGGGCGGTTTTGAGGGAGTTTTCTAACTGTTGCACGGGGCAAAGGTACGTTTGCAGACAACCCCATGCCAGCCCGTCATGCTGAGCTTGCCGAAGCATCTCTCCCGCTTCGTCCTCACGTCGAACCTCACCCCCGGCCCCTCTCCAAAAGAGAGGGGAGCCTAACAAAGGGTCAGCGACACTACGCTTCGCACTGAACTGTGGCCCCGCCCCGCCCGCCCACCGCATAGCCCCCGAAACTTGCAGCAACTCAACGCGCCCGCGGTGGCTGGCGGGGATTTTGGTTGATTCTTAAAGTTTACGAAACTCATCGACTAATGGAGTTTCTTAAACTTGGCTCACGTAATGAAGGCGGCACCAAGCCCCAATGCAACTTGCTGGCTGTTTAAGTTAGTAGTTTAAGAAATGGAGCGTTATTTCGTGACGCTTTGCCTTTTTCTCTTTAGCAGGAGCCAAGTTGTGACTGTCGTAAACACCGGCATAATCCCTACGGTCAAGTTGAAGACAACTAGGTTGTTCAAAAAAGGCAGCCAGCTAGAGCTATAAAGCACAGCCCACATAGTCAACGGGTACATGGCGGCTAAAACTATCTTCTCGGTAAGTGGCAGCCGCACGAGCAAAAGCACAGCGAAAAAGAGCAACAGCGCCCCCCCCATGAGGATTATAGTCGGTATTATTTCATTTCCACTCGCAAAGGCCACCGTGGGTAAAAGCAGCAGGGACAAGAGCAATCCGGCTATTCGCTGGTTCATAAATCAGAGTTGAGACAGCGCATTTACGCGAAGGTCAAGTTTATCCAAACGGTCGGAAGGTAGACAGGGCAATTCAGTTTAAGGAGGGTCTAGATGCTTTGGCCACTGGGAATGGGAAACCTCAGAGAAGGCCCATCCCTTGGCTGGTAATTTTTTGGCAATCCAGGTGCAACACTGGTAAATGGTCGATGGCGAGCAGCACGTTCAGTCGTCCCTGCTCGCGCTCCAACGCTTCTGGCGGCAGCAGGCGGAATTCGTCTAGTCCGTAGCCCAGTTCGGGTCGGCCGGTTTTACTCAGCACTGCTTTAACGCGTTGGTGTACCCGCTCCACATCCGCTTTGTGGCGCAGGCCCGAGAGCATGACCTGTTCGCGGCGGTGCTCAAACTGGTTATTGGCGAACGCCACGAGCCGCAGTGTCAACTGCAAGCGGCCACCCGCCGCATCAAATACAAATTCCTCCACGACCGCATCGTGCAGAGCGGCGAAGAAAGCCGGCGTAACGTGTCGAAAAGGCATCGTGTGAAGGTAAAATTGTGCTCCGGTCACTGACCGCAAACGTATTCCGTATGTCTATAAAAACGGTGGAAAACGTGGTCTACTAACTCTTCGCAAGTTAGTCTGCTTAACGTAACCATACCTATGAAAGCGCCCCGCCAGCTACTGGCGGGGCGCTTTGTTTCTACAGCAGCTCAGGCGGCGAGCTGGGGGGGCGGGTTATCTTTCGGAACGCCCACCCCGTTCAAAAACGTTGGCGTTTCAGATTCCAACCAAACCCCGCCCCACTTGCTACCATCCCACTTCCTGACCGTTCCAAAATTCCGTATTATCTGGCTGTTTATAGCCCTGTTGGGGGCTCCAGCCTGCAAGAGCACCCCGCCGGAGCCCGCCCCGGAAGCGCCCGTAGCCGCCGAAACCGTCCTCACCGGCAGCACCTTGATTGCCGAAGTGAGCCCCGCCGACCTGGCCGGGCGGGTGCAGGGCGTGCCGCTGGCGGGCAGTCTGGTGCGCTACCCCATCAAAGCCTACCGCCTCACCTACCGCACCCGCACCCCGGAGGGCACCGAAACCACGGCTTCGGGCGCGGTGCTGGTGCCCGTGGCCACGGCGCCGCTGCCAGTGCTCAGCTACCAGCACGGCACCCTGGAGCCCCGCAGCGAAACCCAGGCCCCCTCCTACTACGCCCCGGGCTCCGACGTGTGGTCGGTGGTGTCGGTGCTGGCTTCCACGGGCTACGTGGTGTCGGCACCCGACTACCTGGGCTACGGCGCTTCCAAGGCCCTGCCCCACCCCTACGAGCACGCCGCCTCGCTGGCCTCGGCCTCGGCCGACATGCTGCGGGCCACCCGGGAGTTTTGCGAGCGGGAGAAAATCGCCGTCAATCAGAAGAATTTCCTCCTCGGCTATTCCGAAGGCGGGTACGCCACCATGGCCCTCCACAAGCTGCTGGAAGAGAAATACGCCACGGCGCTGCCGGTCACGGCCAGCGCGCCCGGCGCGGGTGCCTACCACAAAAGCGCCTTTGCCCGCTACATCCTGAGTGCCACGCAGCCGCTCAGCTTCCTGAGTTCCTACGTGTGGGTGCTGCGCACCTACGACCGCATCTACGCCCTCAACCGGCCCTTCGCCTTCTACTACCAGGAGCCTTACGCCACGCAGCTGCAGGCCGACCCGTTTGGCCCTGTGCCCAGCCAGCAGGCGCAATTATTCGCCCCCGCCTTCCGCAATGCCGTGCTGAACAACAGCGACGCACCCCTGGCCGCCGCCCTGGCCGACAACGACATTCACGACTGGAAGCCGCGCGCGCCGCTGGCCCTGTTCCACGGCACCGCCGACGACTACGTGCCCTTCTTCAACTCCCAGGACGCCTACGACGCCATGCAAAAGCGCGGGGCCACGCAGGTGCAGCTGCGCCCCATACAGGGCGGCAACCACTTCACTTCGGCCACCACCTACACGCTGGGCGCGTACGCGTTTATCAGCCAGTATTAAGGGCACCCCTTGTCATGCTGACGAAGGAAGCATCCTCTCACCGGAGCACGAGTTGTTCTGCGGCTATAGGATGCTTCCTTCGTCAGCATGACAAACTAGGCGGTAGAGATGCTTCGACTACGCTTAGCATGACCTTTTTTTTGGTTTCCTACCTACTCACCACCTCATCCAGCCGCAGGCGCAGCTCAATGGCCTCGGTGGCGGCTTCCAGAATATTGAAGGCATTATTGGCCATGGTGTTCTCGCTATCCAGGGTGGGGTTTATTTCCACCATTTCGAAGCACACCACCCGGTCGTTTTCGAGCAGGGCGCGGCACAGTGCAATGGCTTCGGGCACATCGAGGCCCAGCTCCACCGGCGTGCCGGTGCCCTTACTGAAGCGCGAATCGAGCGAGTCCACATCGAAGGAGATGTACACCATGTCGCAGAAACGCAGCTGCTCGTAAATCTCGCGGGCCACCTGGCGCGGGCCTTTGGCGCGGAACTCCGGCAGCTTGAAGTTCTTGATGCCCAGCTGCTCGATAATGGCGTTTTCCTGTTCCTCGGTGTCGCGCACCACCACGTACACGAGGTGGTCGGGGGTGAGCTTGGGGCCGGGCTCACCCAGGTCCTTCAGGCGGCGCCAGAAAAACTCCGTTTCGGGCTCGGGCACGTTGCGCTGGTGCGCGAGGTTGTCCTGGCCCAGGGCGGCGGCCAGGGGCATGCCGTGCACGTTGCCGCTGGGCGTGGTGTAGGGCGAGTGAATGTCGGCGTGGGCATCAATCCAGACCACGCCCAGGGTTTTGTGCGGGTAGGTGGCCTTGATGCCGGCAATGGTGGCGTTGGCGCTGCTGTGGTCGCCGGCCAGCACCAGCGGGAATTCGCCAAAGCGCAGCGTCTGCTCCACGGCATTGGCGATGCCCTTCTGCACGGTGAGAATGCTGTCGATGTGCTTGGCGAAGGGAAAGTGGTTCTTGTCGAACAGCACGTGGTTCAGGTCGGGCACGACCACGGAGTTGAACCGGCGGAAGTAATCGGAACCCTTGTTGAGGCAGGCCACACGCAGCGCGTCGGGGCCCATGCTGGCGCCGCGCGTACCGGCCCCCAGCTCGGAACGGACTTCCAGTAATTTTATGCGTTTCATCAGGTGGGAATTGGGATAGCAGGATGGCGGCACCGTTTTTTTTAGTGGTGAGTGATTAGTGGTGAGCGGTTAATCATCGGGAGACCGAAAAAAATAACCACTTATCACTAACCGTTAACCGCTAGAATCACGCTGCCTTGCGGCAGAAAGCATCTGCCGTAGCCAAGTCGCTACTGTTCCATCGTCACGATGCAGGGCGGACTTCCAGGAGAACAATGAGTGGTTCTCCGGTTATTATCCTGACCCCGGCGGTACTTTTGTACTGCCCGCCGTAAAGGTCGGAAATTTCCGTTAGTTGTCCGCTGCTGGTTGTCTGTTTTTAGTGAAAAACGTCTGACAACCGGTAACGGATTCCTAACATCTGACAACCAGCAACTGACAACTGACACCTATTCATGGATACCTATCACGACCTAATCTCCCAAACGTTCGATTTCCCCACGGCCGACTTCACCGTGCAGGACCACGAGCTGCGCTTCCACGACATTGACCTCATGGCCCTGGTGGAGAAGTACGGCACCCCGCTGCGCCTCACCTACCTACCCAAAATCAGCTCCCAGATTCAGCGGGCCAAGAAATGGTTTGCCGATGGCATTGCCGAAACCGGTTACACCGGCTCCTATTCCTACGCCTATTGCACCAAGTCGTCGCACTTCCGCTTCGTGCTGGAAGAGGCCCTGAAAAACGACATCCACCTCGAAACCTCGTCGTGGTTTGACATCAGCATCATCCGCAACCTGCACGCCCAGGGCAAGGTCGATAAGCAGAAGCACATCATCTGCAATGGCTTCAAGCCCGAGGCCTACAAAAAGGAAATCGCCGACCTCATCAACGACGGGTTTGTGAACTGCATGCCCATCATCGATTCCCCCAATGAAATCGAATACTACCACGACCACGTGACGGAAAAGGTGAACCTGGGCATGCGCCTGGCTTCTGACGAGGAGCCGCGCTTCCAGTTCTACACCTCGCGCCTGGGCGTGCGCTACGCCGACGCCATCCCCATCTACGAGCAGCGCATCAAGGATGACCCGCGCTTCACGCTCACCATGCTGCACTACTTCATCAGCACCGGCATCAAGGACACGTCCTATTATTGGTCGGAGCTGAGCCGCTTCGTGCACAAGTACTGCGAGCTGCGCAAAGTGTGCCCCACGCTCACCACCATCGACATTGGCGGTGGCCTGCCCATTCAAACCAGCATCCAGCCCGACTACGACTACCCCTACATGGTGGCCGAAATTCTGCGCACCATTCAGCGCATCTGCGCCCAGGAAGGCGTGCCCGAGCCCCACATTTTCACCGAGTTCGGCATCTTCACGGTAGGCGAAAGCGGGGCCACGATTTACAGCATCCTTGACGAAAAACTGCAAAACGACAAGGAGCTCTGGTACATGATTGACGGCTCGTTTATTACCAACCTGCCCGATACCTGGGCCCTCAACCAGCGCTTTATTATGCTGGCTGTCAATGGCTGGGAGAAGCAGTACAAGAAGATTCAGCTCGGCGGTCTTACCTGCGACTCGCAGGATTACTACAACTCCGAAAAGCACATCTACCAGACCTTCCTGCCTGAGCGCAACCAGAGGTCGGCGTCAGCTAAGCTGGCCGATGCGAAGCCGCTGTATGTGGGCTTTTTCCACACCGGCGCCTACCAGGAAAGCCTCAGCGGCTACGGCGGCATCAAGCACTGCCTCATACCCGCGCCCCAGCACATCATCATCGACCGCGCCGAGGACGGCACCCTCTCCGACCATGTTTTTGCGCCCGCCCAGGAAGCGGCCAGTATGATGCACATCCTCGGATACTAAAAATACAATTTTAGCGTTGGCAGATTTTTAGAGAAATATAGGCGTAGCTGCTTATCTTTGAAGCCCAAATCCGCCATCCCTCACTCGTTTTTTACTATCATTATGAAGAAGCTCATTTTACTCGCTGCCGGTTTCGCGACGCTCTCGCTCGGTGCCTGCAACCGCCAGATTTGCCCTGCCTACAGCAGCAGCACCGTAGCGAAGCCCGCTGCCGCGCCCATCACGGCCAGCACCGCTACCCCTGCCGAGCGCCAGTAATTTCGGGTTTTGACAACAAAAAGGCCGGCTCCCTGCACAGGGAGCGCTTTTTGGTGCTGTAGGAACGCACTTTGGCGCGTTCGGCGGCAGGGTGGCACGTGAAATCGTTGAATAATTGAACGCGCCGAAGCGCTTTCCTACATCAATATGATTTCCGTGGCGGCTTGCAGGTCGGCTACGCGGGGCGTAAAATCCACAGCCTCCGTTTCGCCCACCATGATGCCACGAACGCCGATTTTGGCGCCGGCTTCCATGTCGCGGTACCGGTCGCCCACTACCCAGCACTGCGCCGGGTCGAGGTTGAAGCGGGCCACGGCTTTTTCGAACATGCCCGAATCGGGCTTGCGCAGAATGGATTCGCTCACGCTGGGGTGCGCATCGCCAAAATAGAGGGCGTCCAGAGCCCCGTTGCAGGCGGCCTGCAGCTTGGCGTGGCAGGCGTGCACATCGGCTGCGGTGTACAGCTTTTTGGCGATGCCAGCCTGGTTTGTGACCACCACCAGGTAGTAGCCGGCCGCTTTGAGGCGGGCCAGACTTTCGGGCACGCCGGGGCTCACGATGAATTCATCGAGCTTCCACACGTAGTCGCCTATCTCGTCGTTCAGGACGCCGTCGCGGTCCAGGAAAACTGCTTTGTTCTTTGTTGTCATTGGGGCAAAGCTACGGGCCACCGGCAGGATGGCGCAGGTACCTTTGCAGTACTTCTTCCGGAACGACTTTATGAACATTGCCATTATCGGCGGCGGCATCAGCGGCCTTACCCTGGCGTGGTACCTGCAGCGGGCCGGCGTGGCCTACGACCTCTACGAAGCCGACGCCCGCCCCGGGGGCAACCTGCACAGCCTGCACACCCCCGAGGGCTACCTGCTCGAAACCGGCCCCAACTCCCTGCAGCTGAGCCCGGAGCTGGCCGAGCTGCTCACCGAGCTGGGCCTCACCGACCAGATTCAGGACAGCGCTGCCGTGAGCAAGCAGCGCTACGTGCTGCGCGGCGGCCGCTACCGGCAGCTGCCGGGCTCCCCTCCCGCCCTGCTCACCAGCGGCTTCTTCAGCCTCAAAGCCAAGTGGCAGCTGCTGCAGGAGCTGCGCAAGCCCGCCGCGCCCGTGGATGCCGCCGAAACCGTGGCGCACTTTTTCCGCCGCCGCTTCGGCCCCGAAATCCTGGACTACGCCGTCAACCCGTTCATGGCCGGCATCTACGCCGGCGACCCGGAAAAGCTGCTCCTGCACAAAACGTTTCCGCAGCTGGTGGCCCTGGAGCAGGAACACGGCTCGGTGCTGCGCGGCCTGACCAAAACCGGCAAGGGCGCCCCGCGCCGCCGCATCGTCACGCTCAAAAACGGCATTGATACGCTTACCAGCGCGCTGGCCAGCCAGCTCACGCACTACCACCCGGCCACGGCCGTCACGGCCATAGTCCGGCCGGCCAGTGGCGGGTACCAGGTGGAGGTGGCCACCGGCGCTGCCCCCCGCACCTACACGCACCTGGCGCTGGCGCTGCCGGCGTATGCGGCGGCGCCCCTGCTGCAGCGGTTGTTTCCGCAGGCGGCGGCGGCGCTGGCGGCGGTGCACTACCCGCCCATGAGCGTGGTGTTCTCGGCTTACGCGCGCCCGGCCGTGGCGCATCCGCTCCACGGCTTTGGGGCACTGCATCCCAAGGTAGAAGGCGCCTACGCCGCTGGCTCCATCTGGACCAGCGCCCTGTTTCCCGAGCGCGTGCCGGCCGGGCAGGTGCTGTTCACCACGTTCGTGGGCGGGTCGCAATACGAAGCCGCCGCCACCCAACCCGAAGATGCCCAGCGAGCGGCCGTGCACGCCGAGCTGAGTCGTTTCTATAATATTTCAGCCCCCCCGCTCTGGCAGGGCCGCTACCTGTGGCCGCGCAGCATCCCGCAGTTCGATGCCCGCATTGTGGCCGCCCACGCCGCAGCCGCTCAGCTCGAAGCCGAAAACATTGTCTCCGTCGCCAACTGGCGGGCGGGCGTGAGCGTGCCCGACTGCGTGCGCTACGCCAAAAACACAGCCGCCATACTAACGCAGCCTCAAAGTTGATTGTGGTCTTTTGAGCGGGGAATAAGAACGCAGGATGTTACGCTTTTATCCCCCGCACCAACCCTGGGAGTTGCCTCGATTGGGTACTCCTTTCCCACTTCATCGATGTTCATCATCCATTACAGGCTGCCGCCAGTGCAGCTTCGTACCCCGAAACCCTATCTTTGAGCCCATGAGTGCTGGCGTCGTCCTAATTCCTACTTACAACGAGCGCGAAAACGCGGAGCTGATAATCCGGAAGGTGATGTCGTTGCCGAGAGCCTTTGATGTGCTCGTCATCGACGATGGCTCGCCCGATGGCACGGCCGCCATTGTGCGCAGCCTGCAGGCCGAGTTTCCCGGACGGCTTTTCTTAGAAGAGCGAAGTGGCAAGCAGGGCCTGGGCACTGCCTACATTTTTGGCTTTACGTGGGCGCTGGCGCGCGGCTACGAGTACGTGTTTGAGATGGACGCCGACTTCTCGCACAACCCCGACGACCTACTGCGCCTGCACGACGCTTGCCTAATCGGAGGTTACGACCTGGCTATTGGCTCGCGCTACATCCAGGGCGTGAACGTGGTGAACTGGCCCATGTCGCGGGTGCTGATGTCCTATTTCGCTTCGCAATATGTGCGATTCGTCACGGGCATGCCCATTCACGACGCCACGGCCGGCTTCAAGTGCTATTCCACGCGGGTGCTGCGCAGCATCGACCTGCCCAATATACACTTTGTGGGCTATGCCTTTCAAATTGAGATGAAGTGGCTGGCTTACCAGCTGGGCTTCCGCATCAAGGAGGTTCCCATCATTTTCACCGACCGCACGCGGGGCACCTCCAAGATGTCGAAAGGCATTGTGCAGGAAGCCTTCTTCGGCGTGTTGCAAATGAAAATCAGCAGTTGGCTGCGCCCGCTCAAGCCGGTAGGCAACGCGGTAGCGTCGTAGCGAGTAAACCGGCTTGCCAGAACTGCGGTTTTCATTGAATCCCAGGAGCTGCCGCCCACCTACTGCCCTTGGCCAGCAGCTTTCCTTTTGCTACCCGCTTGCTGCCCCAAGCGTATCTTGCCCAACGCATGCAGAACACCCCCCTTTTCTGGTTAATTTTCAACGTGTTTGTTATCGGGCTGCTCTTGCTCGATTTGCTGGTATTCAACCGCAAGGCCCACGCCGTGAAGATGCGCGAAGCGCTGGGCTGGAGCGCCTTCTGGGTGGTTCTTTCGCTGGCCTTCAACTTCCTGGTGTACCGCACCATGGGCTCCGAAGCCGGCCTGCAGTGGCTCACGGGCTACCTGGTTGAAAAAGCACTGAGCGTCGACAATTTGTTTGTCTTTCTTCTCATTTTCAACTACTTCAAGGTTCCCGACCAGTACCAGCATCGTATTTTGTTCTGGGGGGTACTTGGGGCGCTCATTCTGCGGGCGGTGTTCATTCTGGTGGGGGGCGCGCTCCTGGCCAAGTTCCACTTCCTCATCTACATCCTCGGCGCGTTCCTGATGTACACCGGCGTGAAAATGGGCCTGAGCGGCGACCAGCCCGACATCGACCCCGAAAACAACCCGGTGGTGCGGTTCCTGAGCCGCCACCTGCCCATTACCCGCCAGATGGAAGGCGGCAAATTCTTCGTGCGCCGCGACGGCGTGCGGTTTGCCACGCCCTTGTTTGTGGTGCTGGTGATGGTAGAAACCACCGACGTGGTGTTTGCGGCCGATAGCATTCCCGCCATCCTGGCCATCACCCGCGATACCTTTATCGTATTCACGTCCAACGTTTTTGCCTTATTGGGCCTGCGCGCCATGTACTTCGCCCTGGCCGGCATGATGCGCCTGTTCCACTACCTGCACTACGGCCTGTCGCTGATACTTGTGTTCATCGGCGCCAAAATCCTGCTCGAAAGCTTCTACCGCATTCCCATGCCCGTTGCGCTGGGCGTAGTGGGCGGCCTGCTCCTGTTCAGCGTGCTGGCTTCGTTGATGTGGCCCAAAGCGGAGGCGTCAGAAGCAAAGGCAGAGTAGTGTTGTGTGGAGGCAGTTCCTGTTGCCTGTCAATAATTTGCGGTCAAATGACTGCAACTGAAAAACCGTCAGGCTGAGCGAGTCGAAGCACTTCTACGGAGCAAGTAATTGGGTTTACTATTGCAGTAGCGATGCTTCGACTGCGCTCAGCATGACGGCCTTATAGCTACAGCCACTTCTAAGCGACAACCTACTTGGGAGGGTTAACACCGGGCACGCCGGAGTTAACGCCTGCATCGGGAGTCGTGGCGCCGGTGTTGAGCAAGTCAATCAGATTGAGCGGCTCAAACTGGCTGGAATCAGCAGCGGCCGTGACGCGCGTGGTATCGGGGCGCGCGGCGAAATTCATGAACTGACGCGCCGGCCCGTTCAGACTCAGGGAGTACGGCATGTTATCGCGGTCAGCGTCCCGGATAAGGCCGCGTGTGACCATGATGTTCGCGATGAGGCGGAAGAAGTACCGGGTGCTGCTACGCAGCCCGCCGTAGGCATCAAATGAGTACCGCGAGTACTTGGGCTTGGGAATGATGCTGGCCAGGTACAGGCTTTCGGACAAGTTCAGCTCGCTGGGGCGCTTGCCGTAGTAGAACAGGGCGGCGTCTTTCACGCCGTATACGCCACGCTTGCCGCTGGGCCAGCGGTACTTGCTGGGCCCCCACTCAATGATGTTGAGGTACACCTCAAACATGCGCTGCTTGCTGGCAATGCGGGTATTTTCGAGCAGCCACACAATCAGGGCTTCTTCCACCTTGCGGGCCACGGTTTTTTGGCGGGTCAAAAACACGTTTTTCACCAGCTGCATCGAGAGCGTGCTGCCACCGCGGGCAAAGCGCTTTTCCTTGATGTTCTGAATGGCCGATTTGACGAAAGCCTTTTCCATGAAGCCCTTGTGCGTGAAGAAGCGCGGGTCCTCGGCCGTGGTAATGGCGTGAATGAGGTAGGGCGACACGTCGTTGTAGGGTACAAAATCCTGGTTGGGTGGGCCCACGGTGAAGGTGCGCACCGAGTCGCCCTTGTCGTTGTACACGGTGTGCTGGAAGGCGGTGTTCAGCTTGCTCAAGTCCTGCTCGCCTTCGCCGAAGCTGGTGAGCTTGAAGTTCTTGCCCTGCAGGCGCGAGTCAAACCTGAGGCTGTCGACCTGCGCCATGTCGAGGCTGCCGCTCATGCTGTACGTGAGGGTACCCGTGCCCTGCACGCCCCGCACTTCGTCGAAAATACCGGTGGGAAGCGACGAGAAGAAGTCGTTGGCCTGAGTTTCAGCCGAGCGCACCTTGATGGCAATGGCCCGGCTGGGCTTCATGCGCACGCTGATTTCGGGATACATCACTATCTTATTCACTGTGACCTGGCTGCCTTTCTCCAGCGCAACCGTGCCCCGGCCCAGCGTGGCCACAAAATCGAGGGCGCCGCTTTTCACCTCAATCTCATCGGCGGCCAGCTTGGGATGGTAGAGGCTGAAGTTGCGGGCGGCCACCGAGCCGCGCACGCTAAGCTCGCCCCCGGTGCTGTTGTTTTCAAAATCCTTGCCGTCGAGGCGCACCAGCACCGTATCGAAGCTCACCATGGCCCCAAACCGGCGGGGCACGTACGGCAGCTGCACCGACCCGCCCACGCCATACACACGCGCCGTGAGGGCGTAGTCGCGGGGCTCGATGTGCCCGCTGATGCCCAACTCGTTTGATACAGAATCGATGTTGGCCGTGAGGCGTCCAGAAATGTCGCCGTCCTCAATTTTGAGCTCCGGCAGATTCAGAAATGCCGTGTGGCGCACGCTGAGGTAGCTCACGTAGAAGTCCCGGAAGCGGGCCTGGCCCGGCACGTTATCAAAGGCAGCTTCCAGTACCTGGTTGAGCAGCAGGCCGTAATTGGTGCCCTTGGTGGTGTCTACCGGCACCGTGCTGGCTTTCTGCTTTTTCACCAGAAAGCTGTAGTTATTGCTGGTCGCGGTTTTGCGGGCCGTGAGGCGGGCCGTCAGAATTTCGAGCTCACTAAATACCGGGCGGCCGGCAAACAGGGAGCGCACGCTCAGGCTGGCCTGTAAGCGCCTGGCCGTCAACAGCGTATCGGTGGGGGTGGCGCGGGGCACCAGGCTCATGCCTGAAATCTCCACGGTTTTGAAGCCCACGAACTGGGCAGGTCCCAGGGTCAGAATCACAGGGTATTTGCGTTCTACCTTGGCCTTTACTTCTCCCAGCGCATAGGTGAGCAGCTGCTGGCGCTTCCACTGAAATACAGCGAAAGCCAGCAGCAACAGAACAGCAAAGCTGCCCAAAATGCCGAAAATAAGTCGTTTGCGGGAAGGGGATATATACACGGAACTCAATAATGTGGGCTGGTTCGCCAGCGCCAAAGGTAAGAATAACAGAAGCCTTAATGCGTAATTGCCCCCGCCGGGCTACACAGGCTATACGCAGGATGAGACTCACGGTGCAGCCCGGCAATAGGCTGCCCCTGTTCTGCCCCGTACTTTTGCGCTCATGCCCAGTCCCCTCACCGCTCTTTCGCCCCTCGACGGGCGCTACGCCCGCGCCACCGCCCCTCTGGCCCAGCGCTTCTCCGAAATGGCCCTGATACGCTACCGCGTGCTCGTCGAAGTAGAGTATTTCATCGCCCTGGCCGAGCTGCCATTGCCCCAGCTGCAGGCAGTTCCAGCTGATGTCTTTCCGGCGCTGCGCCAACTTTACGAGGGGTTTGCCGAGGCCGACGCCGACGCCGTGAAAGCGCACGAAGCCGTAACGAACCACGACGTAAAAGCAGTAGAATACTGGCTGCGCGACCGGTTTACAGCATTGGGCCTGGGCAATTACCTGGAGTTTATTCACTTCGGCCTCACGTCGCAGGACATCAACAACACGGCCATCCCGTTGAGTTTCCGCGACGCGTTGATGGGGGTGCTGCTCCCGGCTTTTGCGCAGGTGCGCAACGCCCTGGCGGCGCGGGCGCAGGAGTGGGCCGCCGTGCCCATGCTGGCCCGCACCCACGGCCAGCCGGCCTCGCCCACGCGCCTGGGCAAAGAAATTGAGGTGTTTGTGGCGCGGCTCGATGCCCAAGTGGCGCTGCTGGCGCAGGTACCCTTTGGCGCTAAGTTTGGCGGCGCCACCGGCAACTTCAACGCCCACTACGTGGCTTACCCCCAAGTGGACTGGCACGCTTTTGCCGCCACCTTCGTCAACGACCGGCTGGGCCTGCACCGCTCCTTCCCCACCACCCAAATTGAGCACTACGACCACCTGGCCGCGCATTGCGACGGCCTCAAACGGCTGAATACCATTCTGCTAGACCTCGCCCGCGACGTGTGGCAATACATTTCCCTCGGCTACTTCAAGCAAACCATCAAAGCCGGCGAAGTGGGCTCTTCGGCCATGCCGCACAAGGTCAATCCCATCGACTTTGAAAACGCCGAAGGCAACCTGGGCGTAGCCAGTGCCCTGCTTGAGCACTTTGCTGCCAAATTGCCCATCTCCCGCCTCCAGCGCGACCTCACCGACTCCACGGTACTCCGCAACCTGGGCGTTCCGCTGGGCCACATTCTCATTGCCCTGGGCGCCCTGCAGCGCGGCCTGGGCAAGCTGGCCCTCGACGAATCGGCGTTGCAGCGCGACCTCGAAGCCAACTGGGCCGTGGTGGCCGAAGGCATCCAAACCATCCTGCGCCGCGAAGCCTACCCCGACCCCTACAACGCCCTCAAGGCCCTCACCCGTACGGGCGAGGCCATTTCGGCCAGTAGCATCGGGGCGTTTATCGACGGGCTGGACGTGAGTGAGGATATTAAAACTGAGCTACGGACCATTACGCCGTCCAGTTATGTAGGGGCTTAAAGCCGCCTACCTTTGGGTTCCATCCTTTTGCCGCTTCCCTTGACGCTTCACCCCGATTGCCGCCATTTTCGCGGCGACCTGCCCTGCCGCCCCAACAAAACCCACGGCTACGTCTGCGAGGGCTGCCCGATCTACGCGCCCGTCACGCAACGGGTGCTCATCATCAAGCTGGGCGCCATCGGCGACGTGATTCGCACCACGCCGCTGCTGCGGCGCCTGCGCCAGGAGCGGCCGGGCTGCGCCATTACCTGGCTCACGCTCACGCCGGCCATTCTGCCCCAGGCTGAGATTGAGGAGATTCTAAAATTTGATTTCGCCAGCGCCCTGCAGCTGCAGGCCCGGCAATTTGATGTCGTCATCAACCTCGACAAAGAGAAGGAAGCCTGCGCGCTGCTGAACACCATCGAGGCCAAAGAGAAATACGGCTACGCCCTGCGCCCTCACGACGGCGTGGCATGGCCCGTGAATGCGCTGGCCGAGCATAAATTCCTCACCGGGGTTTTCGACCAAGTGAGCCAGGCCAATACCAAGCCCTACGTGCAGGAGATATTCGAGCTTTGTGGGTTTGATTTTCGGGGTGAAGAGTACGTGTTCGATACTCACGAGGACAAGGGCTACGACTGGAGTTCTCTGCCCACCACGCAGCCCCGCATTGGCCTGAACACCGGTTGCGGCGACCGGTGGACCACCCGCCTGTGGAGCGACGAAAAGTGGATTACACTCATTCAGGGCCTGCAGGCAACCGGCTACACGCCCGTGCTGCTGGGCGGCGAGGCCGAAGATGCCCGCAACCGCGTGCTACAAACCGCCACCGGTGCGGCCTACCCGGGCACCTTCCCCCTGCCCCAGTTCATCAACCTGATGAACCAAATGGATGGCATCGTGACCCAGGTAACCATGGGCATGCACATCAGCATTGCCCTGCGCAAGCCCACCATCCTGATGAACAACATCTTCAATCCCCACGAATTCGACCTCTACGGACGGGGCCAAATTGTGCAGCCTAACAAAGACTGCGTGTGTTTTTACCGGGGCAGCTGCAAATTGGGCACCAGCTGCATGGAGGATTTACCAGCCGAAAAAGTGCTGGCCGCCGTGCAAAGTACCCTGCCGCTGCACGTAGTGTAGCGCCTACTCGGGGTTCTTGCCTCCCAAGCCTGCCACCTGCTTGAGCGCGGCAACCATGAGTGGCCAGGAAAACTGTTTTTTCTGCTCCCGAACGCCAGAGGCAAAGTTCTCCTCCCGGCTGTTGGCATAAAAATCAACAATGGCATCGGCAATGGCCGCCGGGGAAGGCGGCACCACGTACCCCACCACGCCGTCGGGAATCAGCTCGGCCAGCCCGCCCACGTCCGTCACCAGCATGGGCCGCTCAAAATGATAGGCAATTTGGGAAACGCCGCTCTGGGTGGCGTTTTTGTACGGCTGCACCACCAAATCGGCGGCGCAGAAGTAGTCCACCACCTGCTCGTTGGGTATAAAATCGGTGGCCCGCACTATCCGTTCTTCCAGATTATGCCGCTGAATAAGCGCATTATACGGCGCGGCATCTTCGTAAAACTCACCGGCCACAATCAGCTTAACCGGCAGCGCAGCCACACGGGCATCGGCAAATGCTTCCAGCATAATATCCAGCCCTTTGTAAGCCCGGATAAACCCAAAAAACAACAAGTAGCCCGTCGATTCAGAAAGCCCCAGCGCCTGCAAGGCCGCGGCTTTCGGTTTTATTTGGCCGAAATTGTCGTACAAGGGATGCGGGCGGTACAGGGCCGGCTTGCTGCCGAAACCCAGCCGTTGCAAATCAGCCAGCACGCTGCGGCTCATGGTCACAAACCCGTCGCAGGCGCTCAGAAAGTACCGGGTAAGCGGCCCGTCGCCGGGCCGCTTTTCGTGGGGAATCACATTGTCGGTGATGGCTACTACCCGCGTGTGGCCGTTGCCGCGCACCAATCGCGCCACCGAACCCAGCGCCGGCCCCATAAACGGCAGCCAAAACCGGAATATCACCAGGTCCGGCCGCTCGGCGCGCAGCCGGCGCCCCACCTGCCACCACGACCACGGGCTCACCGAGTTCAGGCTTACTTCAATCGCCACATCTGCCGGCCCGGCCTCCGTACTAAACTGCGTTTGCCCGGGAAATAAGAAGTCCGGGTATTGCAGCGAAAACGTAACAATGCGCACTGCATCGCCCGCCTCGGCAAAAGCACGCGCCAGCCGCTCGTTATAGGTAGCCAGCCCGCCCCGCAACGGGTACGCCGGGCCAATTATTACCACTTTCATTTTTTCGGTTGCCATCCAGCAGCTAGTCAAGAGCATTGGCAAACACCCCTGCTTGCGCAGCAATGGGCGTTAGTTAAGGGTTTCCCGCACCAGGTAATCGTCACGTTTCGGGCCGTTCAGCTGAATCATTTCACCCAGGAATCCGGCCACAAATAGCAGCACCCCCACAATTACCGCCGTCAGGGCCATGAAGAACAACGGCTGTTCCGTCACCTGCCGCGCCTTTAGGTTGTGCATCGACAGCCATACCTTCTCGCCCGTCAGCCAGAGTGTAATCAGCAGGCCCAGCAGAAACGACAACGTACCCAACGTCCCAAAAAAGTGCATCGGTGCCCGCCGGAATCGGCCCACAAACGTAATGCTCAGCAAGTCCAGAAATCCGAAGATGAAGCGCTCCAGGCCAAATTTAGTCACACCGTATTTGCGCTCCTGGTGCTGCACCACCTTCTCCCCAATCTTGCGAAACCCGTTCCATTTCGCAATGACGGGAATGTAGCGGTGCATCTCGCCGTACACTTCTATACTTTTTATTACCCGCGAATCGTACGCCTTCAGCCCGCAATTAAAATCATGCAGCTGAATGCCCGACATGGCCCGGGTAGCGCCATTAAAGAGCTTGGTGGGGATGGTTTTCGACAGCGGGTCGTAGCGCTTCTGCTTCCAGCCGCTCACCAGGTCGTATTTGTCCTCCACAATCATGCGGTAGAGCTCCGGCAGCTCCTCCGGCGAATCCTGCAAGTCGGCGTCCATGGTAAAAACCACCCGGCCCCGCGCGGCTTCAAACCCCACGTTGAGGGCCGCAGACTTGCCGTAGTTCCGGTTGAACCGGATGCCCCGCAAGGAGCTATCCACCGCCGCCAGTTCCTCAATCACTGCCCAGGAATCATCCGTCGACCCGTCGTCAATCAGAATTACCTCATACGTCAGGCTGTGCGCGTTAAGCACCTTCCCTATCCAGCGCGTGAGTTCAGGCAACGATTCTGCCTCGTTCAGCAGCGGAATGACGATGGATGCTTCCACCGGAAAAACGACAGATGGCTTATTCAAATTCTGGCTTCGTATGCTTAATAAAAGCGGAAATGACCAACGACAACAACAAGCCGACCAACACGCTCGAAATCACAACGGCAACTACCATAAAGGGCCCGTTCATAAACTTTCCAGCCATGGCCATGCTCTGGTCGATTTGCTCGTCCGTCAGCTTACCGCCCTCTTCCATGCCGGCCCGCACCTTCTCCGTCATGCGGCTCACGGCGTCCGGGTCGATAACGTTCATGTACACATACGTGAAAATAGCGCTGAGCGCCCCCACCACTGCCGAAACCAGAATCCCAATACCCAGCCCTTCACCATAGCTCATAAAGCCGAAATTACTGGCCTTGTAGTAGCGCATAGCCATTATTAATCCTCCAATCAACACCAAATAACCAACGTATTTGATGGGACTGTCCTCCATTTGGGCAGCGAAAAGGCCGAAGGAGAAGATGATGCTCACCAATCCCGTGAGCAGCCCATAGCGCATACCAACCGAAGTGGTTGAAACCGGAGTAGAACTTGTTTCCATGTGGTATTTGAATGGTATATGAGCGGAAAGGTAGACTAAATTACTCCCGCAGAAAAATACCAGCCGGAATAGCCAAAGCTAGGCCCAAAAGCATAATCTGAGTGAAATTCCCACCAGCCAATTCCCGGGATGTGATGTTGCCTACGTTGCGAATCTGCTGCTGCATTTCCTGCTCGCTGCGCTTCACTTTGGGATTTTCCCGCTGTTGGGCACGCACAATTTCCAGCATTTCTGCCCGATTCAAGTCCAGTGCCTTCTCGCCCGCAACTGCCGCCAGGCCCATAAGGCTTAGAGAAGAAATGACGGCCGCCACCAGTACGGTAAGGGCCCCCACTCTCAAAGCGCGCCCCAATCCCGGTTTTTCGGGCTTCAGCTTTCGGCGCATCACCCATTGACTTGCAACCGCCGCCAATGGCACGAGTAGCTGCGCAAGAATTTGCTTGGGCCCGAAGGCATTATTACCGCTCATGTGCAAAAACAGCATCCATCCTGCGCACACCAGCCCCACCCCAACACCAAAGCGCAACCCCACCCGAGTTACCTCCCCATCTATTGCCTTCACACTGGATATCGGGGGTCGAACGGAAGAGTCAGCCATAATTAAATGCATCAATTAAGGCAGCAAGATACGGCCTCAAACTGCTTCACGGCACAAAAGAAGCAAGTCTGCTCCTTGATCAAGCCGCGCTCAGCTTGGCCCCAGGCTTGCGCCCCCCCCCGAATCGCACCAACATTGCCTCGGCTAGCAGGCAGACCAGCGCCAGCGCTACAAAATACCGCCAAAGCGGCGTTCCTGCTTGTTCAGACCGGTATTTTGCTAAGTCTAATCCGTCGACGTCACCATCGAGCACCTGCATATTCGGCCTGTTTGGCCCTATCAGTGCCCGCAGTTCGTCCGCAGAGTAACTCGCCAGCTCCGATTCTTGCTTGCTCTGGTTGAAAGCAAGCGTAGTTATGATGCTGGCACCTCTCTTAACCTGGTAAAATCCAGCCTGGTCCATGCCTTCCGGCAGTTCCAATTGCACTTCCTGACCCACCACGCGTTGCGGTGGAATAAACACTAAACTGTCCTTCACAAAGCGAAAGCCTGTTTCATCCCCCTGCCGCCTATCGTTCAACGTAGCCCCCGACTCTCGGCCCAACTGCAACGCCACACTCCTACTCGACAGCCGGTAAGCCGGCAGTTGCTCGTTTCGGTAGCTCAACATCGCCATCCGGTACATCACCGGCACAAACAGCGCATGCGCCACAAAATCAGAATATTCCCTGGTAAAAGGGGCAGAAAACACATAGACGTGACCGGCGCCGCTGGCAAACTTAGCCAGATAACTATCACCATCCCGCAGCCGCAGAATATCTGTTCCTGTGCGGGCCCAACGCAGTACAGGAGCAACCCGCGGCATGGTCACCGCACGTTGCTGCGCCCCAAAAACATTTCTAAAGAAAGGCTCTCGGGCATTTGGCATGGCTACTTCACGGAGCTCTGGTGCAACTGACTTTTGCTCCCATTCCACGGTGCCTAGCCCCAGGTCAGTAAAAAGCAGTTGGTAGCTGCGGCGCCCCACTGGCTCACTACTGGGCACTACTACCACGCTGCCACCACGCTTCAGCACAGCGCGCAGCCCCTCTCGCAAGCCAGCCTCAACCTCCTTCACCTCGCGCACCACAACCAAATCAGCCTCCCGCAACCGGGCATAATCCACACTGCCCGTCCTCGAAAATGAGTAGGAAAACAACGGCTCGTTTGCATACAAACCCCTAGTAACTGACTCGTTACCAATTTCTAAAATCTTAATTAAGCCCGCCGGTTGTAAGGTAAAATTGAAAACATTATCGAAGGTCACGGCAGGGTCCTCCGTGACTACCCTTCCCAATACCATCACATCGTCTTGCACCTGCACTTGCAGCACATGGGTCGTAGCCTGACCAGCCCCCACATCTACTCGGAAAGCACCAACCTGGTGGTTCCCAAGGAATACTTTCACAGGACAATCCTGCGCTGCCAATGCCCCTCCATTTCGCAATAGCACATGCAATCCCACATTCATGCGAGGCCTTACAAAGGCATCATCCAGCCACACACTATCAACATACACGTTAGCAGCGGGCTTGGCAACTATAGGTAGTAAAATAACCTTGCCCTGCCCGTCAATCTTATCAATTACCTCACCATCAATAGCATTGCGCTGAAAGTCAGATATTATATATAAGTCTCTAGCATCATTATCCCTACTACCAATTTTAGATAAAGGCTGCTGTGCACTTATACTGAGACCATCAAGTTTTTCAAGATACAACGAACTAGAAACTAAATTATTTCCAGTGTTCAACAATCTGAAATAGTTTAATGCCTTGTTACCCATTGCTAGCCCTCTAGCCTGCGCAACAGCACTTTCAAATATATTCTCTTCTATCTTACCCCTCCTTTGAGTGCTCATAGAGTTATCTACAAATACATCAATACCACCATTACTACCGTTAGCAGCAGCTCGGGAATTGGCAATGAAAGGCTGAGCAAAAGCAATTACCAGAGCAACTACTCCTAGTATCCTTATCAGTAACAACACAAGGTTCTGCACCCTGCGATGCTTAACCATTGTTACCTCAACCTCCCTTATGATAGATGTATTAGTAAATAATACTCGTTGGGGCCGCCTCAAATTCAATAAATGAATAACCACAGGAATGGCTACTGCTCCTAAACCAGCCAAGAACCACGGATACACTAATTGCATTGTTCGCTTATTAAAGTCAATACGCTACCTGATAATAACCTAAATTGAACAGCAACTTTAAAGCGTAATTGTTAAAGGATTGAGCTAATAATCATCGAAATAATTACGCAAATAAAAATGAAAGATAACTTGGAACGCTTATATCGCCCTGAATGAAATTCTTTTGGGGGGGGTTGGTATAAAAGCGAATGCCTGCCGCTGGTGAAAGCGGCAGGCATTGCGGGATGTAAGGTTGGCGGCGACCGACTCTCCCACCGGTGAAGGCAGTACCATAGGCGCACCGGGG
>NZ_MDZC01000069.1 GCF_001816165.1 Hymenobacter glacialis | reverse complement strand
AACAGGCCGTCGTAGTCCAGGGTCGTGAAATCGTAGTCCCAGGGCACGCGAATCAGCTCCACGTCGCGCTCGAGGAAGCAGCGGATGATGTTGGTTTTGGTGCCGCAGTCCACGAGCACGATTTTGTGCTGGCCGTGGCCGTAGTGCTGCACGCCGGCCGGGCTCACCTGGGCCACGAGGTTGTCGCGATTGGGGTCGTGGAAGGGTACGTCGGTTTCGGCTACGATTTTGCCCAGCATGGCGCCTTTCTCGCGCAGCTTTTTGGTGAGCATGCGCGTGTCGACGTTGAAAATACCGGGGATGTTGTACTCCTGGAGCCAGTCGCCGAGGCTTTTGGCGGCGTTCCAGTGGCTGTGCTCCTCGGAGTAGTAGTTGACGACCAGCCCGGCAATGTGAATCTTATCGGACTCGAAAATCTTCGAAATCGACTCGTAGAGGTCTTCGCCGGGCACGCCGTAGTTGCCCACCATGGGGGTGGTGAGCACCAGAATCTGGCCGGCGAAGGACGGGTCGGTCAGGTTTTCGGGGTAGCCGGTCATGGCCGTGCTGAACACCACTTCGCCCGCGGCGGAGGTGAACGCGCCGAAGGATTCGCCCTCAATGCAGGTGCCGTCTTCGAGGATGAGTTTTACTGTTTGGGTCATGATGGAGGAGCGCAGGAAGAACGTCATGCTGAGCTTGTCAAGCATCTCTACCGCTTCGTTGAATGGCTCAGCCGAAGCGGTAGAGATGCTTCGACAAGCTCAGCATGACCGTTCGTTTAAGGTGATTTTTCTTAACACAAACGGTATTTAAATGGCATCCAGACCCGGCAAGCCGAGTAAACCAGCGGCACGGCGCGCAGTGGTTTTTACACTGGCGACATCCGGGCCGGTGATGGTCAGGTGGCCCATTTTGCGGCCGGCACGCGCTTCCGCTTTGCCGTACAGATGCAGATGCGTACCCGGTAAACTCAGCACGGCGTGCCAGTCCGGCTCCCGCCGTTGCCCGTTGCCGTCAAACCACACCTCACCCAGCAGGTTGAGCATGATGGCCGGGGAATGCTGGCGCGGCAGTGGCAAGGGCAGGCCCGCCATGGCATGAACCTGCAGGTCAAACTGCGACACGTTGCAGGCGTCCAGGGTGTAGTGGCCGCTGTTGTGCGGGCGCGGGGCCATCTCATTGACTACTAAGTCGCCGTGCTCGTCGTCGCCTTCCACCACAAAAAACTCGACGCACAGCACGCCCACATAGCCCAGCTGCTGCGCCAGGGAAACGGCCGCGTTGCGGGCCCTGGTGGCCAGGGTGGGCGGCATATTGCCTTCGTAAGCGTGGGTCACGGCCAAAATGCCATCGACGTGCACGTTGCGCTGCGGGGCGTAGCTGACGGCCTGCCCGTCCCAGCCACGCGCCACCAACACCGAACACTCGGCCATGAGCGGCAGCATCTTTTCCAGCACGCAGGCCACGCTGCCCAGCTCGGCCCAGGCGGCGGCCAGCTCGGCGGCGGTTTTCACCCTGACCTGACCCTTGCCGTCGTAGCCCATGCGCGCTGTTTTTAGGATGCCAGGCAGCAAATCATCCCGGTCGTTCTGGATGGCCTGGAGCTGGGCCGGCGTTTCAATCACCGCGTAGGGCGCGCAGGCCACCCCCGACAAATCGGAGCCAGCCGTGAAGTGGGCTTTTTCCTCGATGCGGTCTTGGGCAATGCCGACCACGGCCGCGCCCGGAGCAACGGGGCAGGTTAGGGCCAGCGTTTGCAGGGCCTGGGCGGGCACGTTTTCAAACTCGGTGGTGATGGCCTGACATAACTGGGCCAGTTGCGCCAGCCCGGCCGGGTCGTCGTACCTGGTCTGGATGTGGTGGTGGCTCACCAGCCCGGCCGGGCTTTGCGCGTCGGGCTCCAGCACGGCGGTAAAATAGCCCAGGCGCTGGGCGGCATGCACGAACATGCGGCCCAGCTGGCCGCCGCCCAGCACCCCCAGGGTTGCCCGCTGGCCAGCGGCATCCGTACTGCCCGGAAAAATCGGGCTCATGGCGAGGCTGTGCGTTCCGTCGCTCATATGGGCAGCGTCATGGCGCGGGCGGCCTCGGTTTGTTCGGCGCGGAACGTGTGCAGTTTGGCAGCCAGGGCCGGGTCGTGCAGGGCCAGCATGCTCAGGGCGAACAGGGCGGCATTGGCCGCCCCGGCATTGCCAATGGCAAACGTAGCGACGGGCACCCCTTTGGGCATCTGCACGATGCTGTGCAGCGAATCCACGCCCTGCAAATGCCGGCTGGCCACCGGCACGCCCAGCACGGGCACCGTAGTTTTGGCGGCCAGCATGCCCGGCAGGTGGGCGGCTCCCCCGGCCCCGGCAATGATGGCCTGCAAACCGCGCGGACCAGCTTGTTCAGCGTAGGCAAACAGGTCGTCGGGCATGCGGTGGGCCGACACCACGCGCGCCTCATGGGCCACGCCAAAGTGCGTGAGCATCTGCACGGCATGCTGCATGGTATCCCAGTCGCTGCTGGAGCCCATCACCACGCCCACCAGGGGCTTAGGGGTGTCAGGTGTGGAAGGGTTATTCATGGGAATATGGTTGGTCGTCATGCTGAGCGAAGCGGAGCGCAGTCGAAGCATCTCTACCGCTTCGTTGCAGTCGACAGGGTTAGCATTGCGGTAGAGATGCTTCGGCTTCGCTCAGCATGACACGTTCTTTGATTTTATGTCTTGCTTTTCGCTACCTATTCCCGTTCCAGCAGGATTTCGGTCCCCAAAATCACCAGGTCCACCCGGCCTTTCAACGTCTGGTCGATAAAGGGTGTGTTCTGGGATTTGGATTTCATGAAGTCCCGCGTGAAGGTGGTTTCCGCTTCGGTATCGAACAGGACGCAGTTGGCTTGCTGGCCGACTTCGATGGCGGCTGCCGGCAGGCCCATCAGGCGGCGGGGCTCCGCCGAATAGCGCTTCAACAGCACATCCCACCCAAATTTTCCGGGCTCCACGAAGTGATGGTAGAGTGACACCAGGGCCGTATCCAGGCCGGTGATACCATTGGGCGCGGTGATGAAATCCTGGGCTTTCTCAAACGGCGTGTGCGGCGCGTGGTCGGTGGAAATGATATCGAACACGCCTTCGATGAGCCCTTCGAGCAGCGCATCACAATCGGCCTGGGTGCGCAGCGGCGGGTTCATTTTGTAGTTCGTGTCGTAGTCGCCGATGTGCTCGTCGGTGAACATCAGGTGGTGCGGGGTGACCTCTGCCGTTACTTTCACATCGCCGCGCGATTTCCACCAGCGAATGGTTTCCATGCCCAGCTTGCTGGAAACGTGTTGGATGTGCACGTGTGCGCCTGCCGCATGGGCCAGGCGGATGTCGCGGTCGATGATGATTTCCTCCGCGCATGCCGGTGAACCCTTGATGCCGAGCCGGTAGCTCATCACCCCTTCGTTGAGGGCGCGCGGCCCGGCTAGCTCCGGCACCTCGCAGTGGCTGGCGAAAAACATCCCGAACTCGGTAGCATACTGCATGGCCCGGAAAAGCACGGCCGGGTCGGCCGTGGTATCCCCGTCGTCGGTGAGCATGGTCACCCCGAGCTCGCGCATGCCCTCAATTTCGGCCAGTTCCTTGCCCTCGCGGTTCTTAGTGACGCAGCCGGAGGTGTACACCGGAATGCGCGACCGGTCGCGGGCGTTGTCGAGCACGGTGGCTACTGCAGTAGCCGAGTCGAGGGCCGGGCGGGTATTGGGCATCATCACCACCCCGGTAACGCCGCCATTGATGGCCGCTTCGCTGCCCGTGGTGATGGTTTCCTTGTTCTCAAACCCCGGAGCGCGGAAATGAACGTGGGCATCAAACATGCCGGGCATCAGCACCCGGGCGCGCGCGTCGATGACCCGGGCACCCTCGGGAACGGCCAGACCGCTGCCGATTTCCTGAATTTTTCCTTCGACAATCAGGACGTCACTTTCGACAAGTATGGGGGAGTTTTCGGAGGCGATACGAGCGTTTTGAAGCAGCAGCATAAAGGGGTGATTTCGGTAAACCGGCGAGGGTTATGATGGAGATAAAGTTGAGAAGCAGCGTCAGCAGTTGCGAACGGCGCTTAGGGCATCAGCACCGTTGAACTGGTTTGCGGCCGCGCGACGTACGATTCCTGCTTAGGGAAATCCCCGCCCGGCTTGAGCCAGTCGAGCACGGCCATGCGCACCGAGATGCCGTTTTCGACCTGGTTGGTAATCAGGCTGCGCTCGTAGTCCATCACGGCGTCGCACAGCTCCACCCCCCGGTTTACGGGGCCGGGGTGCATGATGTAGAGGCCCTGGTCGCTGATTTCCGCCAGCCGGGCCGTGGTGATGCCGTACACCCGGTGGTATTCGCGCAGGCTGGGGAAAAACTGCACGTCCTGGCGCTCCATCTGCACGCGCAGCAGGTACACCACGTCGGGTGCCCAAGCCATGGCTGCCTCGTAGTCGGTGAAGCGGGGGATAGTGGCCGGGCCGTACTTGGGCACCAGCGAGCCCGGCCCCAGGTACGCCACCTCGATGCCCAGCTTTTGCAGCAGCGTGCTGGTGGAGCGCGCGACGCGGGAGTGGAGAATGTCGCCGATGATGAGGACTTTTTTGCCCCGGGGGTCCGGGAATTTTTCCTTGATGGTAAAGGCGTCCAGCAGGGCCTGGGTGGGGTGCTCGTGGGCCCCGTCGCCGGCATTGATAACCGACGCCGTGGTTTGGCGGGCAATCATGCCGGGCAGGCCGGGGTGGCTGTGGCGAACAACGATGTAGTCGGTGCGCATGGCCTGGAGCGTCTCAATCGTCTCGCGCACCGACTCGCCCTTGGAGATGGAGGAGTGGGCCACGTCGAAGTTCGTTACCTCCGCCGAGAGCCGTTTGGCCGCCACCTCGAAGGAGGAGTGCGTCCGGGTGCTAGCCTCATAAAACAGCATGAGCACGGACTTGCCTTCCAGCGCGGGAATCTTCTTCACCGAATGGGTGAACAGTTTCTTAAAGGACGATGATTGGTCGAGCAGGAACCCGATTTCCTCAGGGTGAAGCGATGCAATGTCGAGCAGGTCTTTACGTGCCATACCGGAGTTGGGGAAAAATTGGCTGCGGGGCGGCAGCCGACGCACTCAAGGGACATAAAAAAACCGTTTCGGAATCCGAAACGGTGGCGGGGCAATACTCAGAAAAATCAACGGAAATACCAGCGGCCAAATCGGAAAAACCGACAGTAGCGAAGACCTTCCGGTCTTCTCGCGGGTCTCTGCCGAGCAGTATCCCACGCTTCATCAACTGGGGTTTTGGTTGAAGCATGGTGCAAAGTTACGGCATTAGTTACGCCCGATAATTCATCGGTACTGCTAATTGCCCAGGGCTGCTTTTTTCAGATTCAATTTTTCAAGCTAAGGGGCTGAAAGACGCGCCTTTTGTTCCTATTTTCGCCGCCAAATAAAAATATGGGCCGCGCAACAGATTGCTTGGCAAGCACATCCGTCCTAACTTTGGCTCTTTATTCCGCCACTTAGTGTTCGCAAGCTACTAGGCGGCGGCAACGAACAGCCCCTGAAGTACTCGGTATTTCAGGGGCTGTTTCATTTCTGGCCGGCACCAGTAGTGCCGGGGGTGGCCTGAGTAAGTTGAACTGCCTCAGCCCCGCACCAGGCTCCGGTTTATCTGGCTCACCAGCGCCGGGCCTTCGTAAATGAAGCCGGTATACAGCTGAATCAGCGAAGCCCCGGCGGCCAGCTTCTCCTGCGCGTCGGCGGCCGAATGAATGCCGCCCGCGCCAATAATGGGCAGCCCGCCGTCGGATTTCTGGTGCAGGTAGCGGATGACTTCGGTGGCCCGGGCCCGCAGCGGCCGCCCGCTCAGGCCGCCCGCGCCCAGGCTGGCCACGTGGGCGGCCTCCGTGCGCAGGTTGTCGCGGCTGATGGTGGTGTTGGTAGCCACGAGGCCACTCAGCCGGGTTTCGCGGGCTATTTCCAGAATATCGTCGAGTTGCGAGTCGGTGAGGTCGGGTGCGATTTTGAGCAGCAGCGGCCGCGGCGTGGGGCGGGCCTTGTTGCGGGCCTGTACCTGCTGCAACAGGTCAATCAGTGGCTTTTTCTCCTGCAGCTGGCGCAGGTTAGGCGTGTTGGGCGAGCTCACGTTCACCACGAAGTAGTCCACCACCTCGGCCAACGCCTCAAAGCAGGCCACGTAGTCGTCGGCGGCGCGCTCGTTGGGCGTGTCCTTGTTCTTGCCGATGTTACCGCCGATAAGAAGTTGCCGGTTGCGCCGTTGGGCCAAGCGCGCTGCCACCACGGCCGCCCCCTCGTTGTTGAAGCCCATGCGGTTGAGCAGCGCCTCGTCCTGGGGCAGCCGGAACAGGCGCGGCGTGGGGTTGCCGGGCTGCGGCCGGGGCGTCACCGTGCCGATTTCCACAAAGCCAAAGCCCAGCGTGGCCAACTCGTCGGTCAGGGCTGCGTTCTTATCAAACCCCGCCGCCAACCCCACCGGGTTGGGAAATTTCAGCCCGAAAACCTCGCGTTCCAGGCTGGGGTGCTGGAAACCGTAGAGTGTGCGGAGCAGGGCGGGCATGCCCGGCACCCGCGCGGCGCGGCGCAGGTTATCGAAAACGAGGTGGTGGGCGCGCTCCGCATCGAGGTTGAAGAGCAGGGGTTTAACAAGGGATTTATACATCGGCAGCAGGGGCAAATTGGTGGTCAATGCTAAGTACTCGTGCAGAAGTAAGCGTACTGAATTTAGAACGTCATGCTCATCTGGCGTCCGCTTGCCGAAGCATCTCTACCGCAGTAGTAAACTGATTGCTTACGCGGTAGAGATGCTTCGGCAAGCGGACGCCAGATGAGCATGACCGCCTTTTTTGCTACGATTAAGTACGAATGCAGAAGTAAGCGTATGCTCTGGTCTGACCGCCCTAGGCGGTCTGACCGGTTGTTGTCACACCGAAATTGCTGGTGCTTCAACCGGTCAGACCGCCTAGGGCGGTCAGACCAGTAGGCCCAAATCGAATACGGCTACTTATGCACCATTACTTAATGCGTAGTTTATCGATAACAAGTTGTGAGTCAACTGTTACTGATTCGGGTGTGATGCCCAACTACTTGGTTGGCACTGGGGATGATTGAGGAGCGCCAGTCTGTCTGTCGTTCCATCCCGAGGAGACAGGTTGAGGTGGTTTCGCTGTATGGTCCCAGCTTGAGGTGGGGCGGGTCATGGGCAAAGATAGTGGGGGGCATTTGCCATTGGGCACCGGCAAATTGACACGTGTTAGGGGTGCCAATAAAGCAGGAACGGAAAACAACGCTAAGGCAAAGCGGTTGATTTTCAGCCGCGTTTTTCCATATAACAAATTGACCATCAATTCACTTGCCTGTAGCAGTCGGTGCTCTATGCAAAGGTGCCGGTAGCCGTGTTGTCGCTCGCAAGGCCGCGCCTGTCCAGGAAATTGTACCGGCAAGCCGTGTGCCCGGAGGCTCGTGACGTTGCTGGGCAACCCCTGGCGCAGGGTGCGGCACGGGGCTTCAGGCCACCAACCGGTGGCGCAAGCGCAGGTAGATTTCGTTGACTGCACTGCACGCTCTAGCCCGGGAGCCGGGCCGCGTCCGAGGCAGTCAAATCCAGCGCAAAGAGCCGCAGCAAGTAGCGGCATTCGACTTCTGAAATTTTTCTGTATTAATAATAACAAGTATATAATTGAATAACAATTGGTTGAGATAACTTTCTGACTTTTGCTTCCTAAGTCTTATGTGTTTTAGCAAAGACGAAAGGCCTTATCAAAAAATGGGGTTTCGTAGAGGCGGTGTAGTTCAAGCGCGATAAGGTCCTTTTCTCTGCTGATATGATATTCCACTCTGTTTTTAGTGCTCGTGCAGCAGTAAGCGTGCTTAATCTTAATCTTGAGCGGTTTTCAAGTCGGTGCACGTGACCGTTCTGGTGGTCGCCTCACCCCCTGCCGGGGGGTGAGGCGCTTCGTCAAACGAATTATATACACCACGTGAAATCCGCTCTAGATTGCCACGCTGAGCGCAGCCGAAGCAGCTCTACCGCGTGAGTAATTAGGTGTACTGCTGCGGTAGAGCTGCTTCAACGAGCGGACGCCAGATGAGCATGAACGCCTGTAGCTACGGTTACTTTTGCGCCACTACTATACAGTTTAAGTTAAGGGGCTCAACGCATTGCGTCCGATTTCAGCCTATTAGGCGTCAGATGATTTCTCCGATGCACCAATAGTTGTCTGTGCATAAAAAAAAAGCAACCCACACAGGTTGCCTTTTTTTATGCACAGACGGAGTAAAACCGGCCGTTAACCTGCGCCGCCGCTCTAATAGCCCAGCGCCGTGTCGTCGCCACGGGGGTCGGCGCCGCCTTCCAGCTTGCCTTCCGGCCGCACACGGATGACGTCGAGGCGGCCCCAGGGCAGGCGGGGGTTGAGGCGGTAGCCGCGGGCGCGTAGCGTGTCCTGGGCCGCGGGCAGCAGGGCGCCGGCTTCCACGTCAATCTGGTCGGGCAGCCACTGGTGGTGCAGGCGTGGGGCCGTCACAGCCTGTTGGGCATTAAAACCGTAGTCTACTACCCCCAGAATGGTTTGCAACACGCTGGTGATGATGGTGCTGCCGCCCGGCGAGCCCACCACCAGCGCCACTTTGCCGTTGCGGGTGAGAATGGTGGGCGTCATGCTGCTGAGCATGCGCTTGCCCGGCGCAATGGCGTTGGCCGCGCCACCGGTGAGGCCGTAGGCGTTGGGCACGCCGGCTTTAGCGCTGAAATCGTCCATCTCATTATTGAGCAAAAAGCCGGCGCCGGGCACCACCACTTTGCTGCCGTAGGCCCCGTTTAGGGTGGTGGTGCAGCTCACGGCGTTGCCAAAAGCGTCCACAATGCTGTAGTGGGTGGTTTCGTCGCTCTCGTAAGTGGGCAGGCCGGGGCCGGCCGTTACCTGGCTGCTGGGCGTGGCCCGGCCCTTGGGGCGCATGGTGGCCGCCCGCTGGGTATTGTAGTCCACATCGAGCAGCTTTTGCACCGGCACCGTGCCAAAATCGGGGTCGCCGAGGTAGGTGGCACGGTCGGCATAGGCCCGCCGTTCGGCTTCGGTGATGTAGTGCACGGCCAGCGGCGTATGGTAGCCGGCCTGGGCCAGGTCCACGGGTTCCAGCATTTGCAGCATTTGCAGCAGGGCCACGCCGCCGCTACTGGGCGGGGGCATGGTTATCACGTCGTAGTCGCGGTAGCGGCCGCGCAGGGGCTCGCGCCACTTGGGCCGGTAGCTGTCCAGGTCCTGCTGGCTCACCAGGCCGCCGCTGCGCTTCATTTCGGCGAGGAGCAGGCGGGCGGTTTCGCCCTTGTAGAAGCCGGCGCGGCCCTGGTCGCGCACGCGGGCCAGGGTGCGGGCCAGGTCGGGCAGGCGCAGGGTGTCGCCGGCTTGCCACTCGCCACCGCCGGGGCGCAGGTAGGCGGGGGTGCTGCCGGGGTTATATTTCTTAAAATCGGCCTGGGTCCGGTTGAGGCCGGCGGCTTCTTTCACGGTGAGGGGAAAGCCCTTGGCCGCCAGCGCCACGGCCGGCTGCAGCAGCGCGGGCCAGGACAGCTTGCCCAGCTGCTTGTGCAGCGTGGCCATGCCGGCCACCGTGCCGGGCGTGCCCACGGCCAGCGGGCCGGCGGTGCTCAGGCCTTCCACCACGTTGCCCTGCTTGTCGAGGTACATGTCGCGGGTGGCGGCAGCGGGTGCGGTTTCGCGGAAATCTAGGCTGCCGGCCGAGCCGTTTCGGTCGCGGTAGAGCAAGAAGCCCCCGCCGCCCACGTTGCCGGCCACGGGCAGCACCACGGCTAGGGCAAACTGCACGGCCACGGCCGCGTCGTAGGCATTGCCGCCGCGCTGCAGCACCAGCGTGCCAATCTTGGAGGCTTCGGGGTGGGCCGACACCACCATGGCGTAGTTGGCCAGGCGCGGCGCGGCGGCCTGCGGCTCGGGCGTGGCCAGCGACCCCTCAAATGCGCGTGAGGTGGACGTGACGGGACGCTCCGCGGAGCAGGCCATTAATAAAGCCAGCGGAAAGGCCAGCATCCGGGAAGTAATCATTGAGCAAAATAAAGCGATGTTGGTCTGGATTGCTATTCGACGCAGGAAATAGCCGCTGAGCGCGAGGAAATTGTCGGCCGGTTCGCTTCAAAACCCAGATAGGCAGCCCGGCGCGTTACTTTTGGCGTAAACCTTTTCACCATGGCAAAGACTACACCCACTGCCCCGGCCACTCCCCGGGCCCCGCGCCAGGCGCCGCTGGCCCTCGTCAAAAACGACGCCTGGCTGGCTCCTTACGAACCCGTGCTGCGGCAGCGGCAGGCACGCCTGCAGGCCCGGCTGGCCGAAATTAAGCAACATCACGGCTCCCTGCTGAACTACGCCACGGCCCACCAGCAGCTGGGCCTGCACCACTCCGCCGCCCGCGGCGGCTACGTGTACCGTGAGTGGGCGCCCGGGGCCGAAGGATTGGCCCTGATTGGCGATTTCAACGGCTGGGACCGGCAGGCCAACCCGCTGCAGAAGCTGGAATTTGGCGTGTGGGAGGTGTTTTTGCCCGATGCCGAATACGGCCAGCGCCTCACCCACGGCAGCCGCTACAAAGTGCACGTAGTAGCCAACGGCCAGGGCAAAGACCGGCTGCCCGCCACCCTGCGCCGCGCTGTGCAGGACGAGGAAACCAAGGACTTTGCCGGCCAAATCTGGCAACCCGAAATGCCCTTCGCCTGGACCGACCAGAAGTTCCGCACCGCCACGGCCGTGCCGGAGCCGCTCATCTACGAGGCGCACGTGGGCATGGCCACCGAGGAGGGCCGCGTGGGCACCTACCGCGAATTTGCCGACAACATCCTGCCCCGCATCGCGGCCGGCGGCTACAACACCATCCAGCTGATGGCCGTGCAGGAGCACCCGTACTACGGCTCCTTCGGCTACCACGTGGCCAACCTGTTTGCCGCCAGCTCTCGCTTCGGCACCCCCGAGGACCTGAAGTACCTCATCAACGAAGCCCACCGGCGCGGCATTGCGGTGTTGCTCGACATTGTGCACTCCCACGCCGTGAAAAACGAGGCCGAGGGTCTGGCCGATTTCGACGGCTCCGGCAACCTCTACTTCCACAAGGGCGAGCGCGGCAACCACCCCGGCTGGGACAGCAAGCTGTTCGACTACGGCCGGCCCGAGGTGCAGCAGTTCCTGCTCAGCAACGTGCGCTTCTGGCTGGAGGAGTACCACTTCGACGGCTTCCGCTTTGATGGCGTGACCAGCATGCTCTACCATCACCACGGTGAGGGCGTGGCCTTTGTGGGCTACGATAATTACTTCGGCCCCAGCGCCGATGAGGACGCCATTTTGTACCTGCAGCTGGCTACCACGCTGGCCCACGAGTTTAAGAAAGGCAGCCTGCTGGTGGCCGAGGACATGAGCGGCCTGCCCGGCCTGTGCCGCCCCATCAAGGAAGGCGGCGTGGGCTTCGACTACCGCTTGGCGATGGGCATTCCGGACTTCTGGATAAAGCTGCTCAAGCACACGCCCGATGAACACTGGCCCCTCGGCGACCTCTGGCACACGCTCACCAACCGCCGCGCGGGCGAAAAAACCATTGCCTACGCCGAAAGCCACGACCAGGCCCTGGTGGGCGATAAAACCCTGGCCCATTGGCTATTCGATGCCGCCATTTATGCCCACATGCACACCGTGGACGGCGACCCCGGTGCGGCACGGGCCCTGGCGCTGCACAAACTCATCCGCCTGCTCACGCTGGCCACCGGCGGCGAGGGCTACCTCACCTTCATCGGCAACGAGTTCGGCCACCCCGAGTGGGTCGATTTCCCCCGCGCCGGCAACGACTGGAGCTACCAGTTTGCCCGCCGCCAGTGGAGCCTGGGCGACAACCCAGACCTGAAGTTCTCCCAAATGGGCGCATTTGATAAGGCCCTGATTCACCTAGCCAAGGAGCGCCACTTGCTGGCCGCTGGCCCGGCGGTTTTGCTGAAGCACGACGAGGAAAACCAAGTGCTGGCATTCGAGCGCGCCGGCCTGGTGTTCATCATCAACTTCCACGTCGAGCAAAGCCTAGCCGACTACCGCTTCTGGGTAACGGAGGAGGGCAAGTACCACGTGGTTCTCTCCTCGGACAACAGCCGTTTCTGTGGCTTCAACCGGCCCGATGAAAGCTACACGTACGAGACCTATGAGCACCAGCTGCGCCTGTACGTGCCGAGCCGGGTGGCGCTGGTGCTGGAATTGGTTGGTTAGCAGCAGGTGACAGCCACCGGTTTCCTAAACGCAGAGAGAAGCGTTATTACCTGCCCTCCCAAACGTCTTTATTTCATGCATCCCGATACTACTGCCGCCAATCTTTTGCTTCAACGGGCGTTGGCTCGCTCGGCTGTCGAAAGCTTTGGCCTATCCCACCAGATTCACTTTCTGGAATTTCGCGACGACGGGCCCGAGGACCATCTGCTGTCCATCGACACGGACATGAACTCAAATGTCGGCTTCGACGAGGCCCTCGGGCTTACAGCTGACGAAAGACTGCTGCTGGTCTTCAACCGGGTGAACCTGCGAAACGTGACCCGGGTAGCCTGCGACGACGAAGCCAATCTGTTTCTCGAATTCGATAACGGGGTGCAGCTCCGATTTGTCGGCACCTCGTTGGATGGATACGAACCCTGGCAACTGGGCAGTCGGACGCCTTTAGACGAGCCCGGCGGGTATTTGCTCGTAGCACAGAGCGGCGGGGGGTACGCCATTTGGGACTGGTCAGCAACGCCTCCAAACCAAGCCGAAAACGTCTGATTTAATTCGCTCCTTTCGGTGAAAAATAGCAGCGGCCCGGTGCCTGCACTGCTTTATCAACTAGCTTTTACCTCAACGCTTTCGTGCTTATGAACTCTCCGCTGCTTTGGTTCCGCCTCGCCGCTTCGGTGACACTAGCGTCCTGTTCTGTGAAGCTGGCAGCGGTGGCCGACAAAACACCCGAGCAGGTGCAAGCCGCCTACACGGTAACAAAGGACGTGCCCTACGGCACCGACAGAGAACAAACCCTGGACGTGTACCGCTCCGCCGAAGCGCCGAAGCGGGGTGCTAAAAACTACACCGTGGTGTTCCTACACGGCGGCGGGTACTACCTCAGCGACAAGGCCAAGGAAGAACGGTACATCCAGCCCTACCTGAAGAAAGGCGTTACCGTGGTCAACCTCAACTACCGGCTCAAACGCGGTATTCCCATGGCCACGGAAGACCTGACGCAGGCCCTCAACTTCCTCGCGGCGCACCGCGACGCCTACCCTCTGAACCTGGAGCGGGTGGTGCTGACGGGCTTCTCGGCCGGTGCCCACATTGGCAGCCTAGTGGCGGTGACGGCCAACGACCCCACCTACCCGTACCCGCTGGCGCCGGGCATCCGCATTGCCGCGGTGGTCAACTTTTCCGGGCCAGTGGGCGGCCTCGACGTTGTGGAAAACGTGTTTATGAACCACCCGATGCCCGTGATGAAAGAAATAGGGCTGGCGCTTTTCCCCGAAACCACCGGCTACGCGCCCAAAGAAGTGACCCGGAAGTACGAACCCCTCACGTATTGGGACCCACAGGACCCACCCTTCTTCATCTGGCAAGGCGGCAAAGACGACCAGGTGCCGCCCGTCACCTTCACCGAGTTTGTGGCCCGGCTCCAGCAAAACCATCAAAAAAACACCGTCCTGTTTGTGCCCGAAGGCAACCACAGCCCCTCCGCCCGCGAGCTAGAGGAAGCCTACAAGCAAATATTTCCGTTTCTGGATAAAAAATAGGGCAGGAGCGGCCACCGTCACCTATGGTTCGGCTACGAGTTGTACCGGCTTCGCGAGAACCCGATTCGCCGAAAGTAGCAAGGCGTTGCATTGACATTATAAGTTGCCTTTCATCAATTCAGCGAACAATACGCAAGGGATGGATGAGTACTGCCCAAATTGAAATTCGATGTACTCAATCAGCTTCAATAAAAATACCGCCAGCAAATCATTCCAGTTGGAACAGCCTGCTGGCGGTAGCGGGGTAGACGCGGCTATTTACGGTTACTGGTAAACGGAATAACGCAGCCGTATCAGAAAGCAACCGGTCCCGAATCTGGTTAGAGGATGCCGTGCTGGTGACATTTCCTGCACGCTCTTACTCCTCCGCGGCTTGGCTGGGAGTGGCCCGCATCAGCTGCCCAAAGAAGATGCTGTTGAGAAACAACTTGTTGGTACCGTACCAGAACGCCCGGAAGTTGGGGTTGTCAACCAGAGAGACAATGCGTCCCGCTCCCACATCGGCAATGTCGACGGCGGCGGTGCCGCGCAGCTTGAGCTCGTTGGGTTTTGAAATGAAGCCGCTGGCCAAGGGGCGGGCCGTGTACATCAGCGGATTGGCGTAGGGGCTGGCCGAGCGTTCCATGAACACGGTGTGGTCGCGGAAGAGGAACACGTCGGGGCTGTCGTAGCCATAGCCCAATGGGTGCGTCAGGTCGAGCCGCGCGTGGAAGATGGCGCCCGTAATTTCCTGGGCACTGGCCGTGTTGCGCATGCCCACGTAGGGCCGTTGCGGCAGTAGGCCGGTGCGCGGGCCGGCCGGCGGCAGCGAGCTGGCGCGGCGCGTGCGGGCGGTGGCAGCAGGCGCCGGGCGCGCTGCTGGGGCAATCGCTGCGACTGTTTCCGGGGGCGCCGACGCGGGGCCGCTGGCCTTGAATTTTGCGGTTGACAGGCCGTTGTCGGCCAGCCATTTGGCGCCTTTGCCCAGGGCCAGCAGGGTGTTGCCGCGCTGCACCCAGGCGCGCAGCTTTTCGCGGCCGCGGCCGAAATGCCGTTGTACGTGCCATCCGAAGCCACGATGACGGTGTAGCGGTCCAGGTTCACGCGGTCGAGGGTTTCGGGCGCCACCAAACTGGGCGTCATGCCAAAGCGTTGGTCGAGCAGGTGCCAGGCCTCGCCCACGTCGGTGGCGCTCACGCCGGGCCCGGCCAGCAGCATGATTTCCGGCTTCTTCAGGGTGACGAAATTTACGCTGCCCAGCTTCAGCCCCTGAGCCGAAAGACCCGTGCTGATGCCCACCACTTCGATGCCATTGGCGGCGGCTACTTGCTGCATCAGGGCAAAAATTGTGTCGGCGGGTAGGGTTTGCACGCCCACCGGCACCAGAATGGTCCCGTAGTCCATCTTCCGCTCGCCGATGGAGAATGGCTCGGTGGCCACTTTCACCACCAGCTTGCGGGCCAGCAGCGCGTTCAGCGCCCGCGGCGCGTAGTAGCTGTGCCAGCTGAAGGCATAGGCGTAGGCGGTTTTATCGCCCGATACGTTGCCCACCGGAAAGCGTACGCTGTCGAGGCGCTGGCCGAGCAGGCCACCGGCGGGCGCTTTGCTCACGCTGGCCATGTCCAGGCCAAAGGCGCGGGGCAGGGTCCAGGCCGAAATGTCGTAGAAAATGCTGTCCTGGAACGTGCTGCGTTCCTCAAACATGGCCTGAATGAGCCGGAACTGGGGCTGGTCGGTGGGCACCACGTAGGCATCGTCGGGGTTGAAGGTGTGCCCGTCGAGCTTGAGGGTACTTTTGGGCCGGTACACCGCAATCTGGTGCTGCCGGATAATACGGGCCAATTCGTAGGAGCGGGCGGGGTCCTGGGCTGTCCCAAACACGTAGGCGCGCACGTTCTGACCGGCGGCTTCTTTGGCGGCTTTTTGGTAAAAATCCCGCTGGTAGTTCAGCATGTCCACCCGCAGGGCCTGCATTGCTTCGATGGAGGAAAGCGTGGTGACCATCTGGTTGCGGATGGTGAAGGGAAAGCGCAGCACGCCGTTGGCGCTTTCCTGGGCGTGCCCGCGCGAGCTGGCCTGCTCAAAAAGAATGCCCACGGCGCCGTTCACATCGGGGTAAGTCGAGCCCTTGCCGTAGTAGAAGTCATCGTAGTTCTCCTCCGTGAAATACAGCGAGCCAATTTTGTCCAGGGCCTTGGCGTGGAACACCCCGATTTTCTGCGTCAGCTCGAAGTTGCGGGCCGGCGTGAGCGGGTGCTTGCGCGAAGGCACGCCGGGCTGGAAAAAGAACGTGGAGTTGGTGCCCATTTCGTGGTGGTCCGTCAGCAGGTTGGGCTTCCAGTCGTGGAACTGTTTGAGCCGGCCCCGCGACTCGGGGTGCTGCAGCGGCAGCCAGTCGCGGTTGAGGTCGAACCAGTAGTGGTTGAAGCGGCCCCCAGGCCAGGCTTCGTTCTGCTCGATGTTGGCGGGGTCGGCCACCAGGTTGGTGCTGCGGCGCGAATTCACCCAGCCCGAATGGCGCGAGAGGCCGTCGGGGTTGATGCTCGGGTCGACCAGCACCACGGTATTGCGCAGCACTTCCTCAATGGCCGGGCCCTGCGCCGCTGCCAGGTAGTACACTGCCAGCAGCGAGGCATTGGTGCCGCTGGGCTCGTTGCCGTGCACGCTGTAGCCCATCCAGAACACGGCCGGCATCTTGCTCACGTCGAGCTGGCCCGACACGGCCGGGTCGGTCAGCTTGTGGTGGTCGGCCTTTATTTGGGCAATGTTGCGCTGGTTGTCGGGCGAGGTGATGGTGAGCAGCAGCAGCGGCCGGTGCTCGTGGGTACGGGCGTATTCGGTGATGGTCACCCGGTCAGAGGCCGCGTCCACGGCCCGCATGTAGGCCACCAGCTGGTCGTGGCTCACGTGCCATTCGCCCACTTCGTAGCCCAGTACCGAGGCCGGCGTTGGGATGGCAGGGTCGTAGCTCACCGTCTGGGGCAGGTAGTAGGGGAGGTTGGATTTGGTTTGGGCTTGCGTTGCCAGGGTTACCAGCATAGCCAGCAGCAGAGAATAGTATTTCCGCATGTGGTATTGAGTTTTGAGGTGGGGCCCGTTAGTGCTGCGTTTTGGCGGGCAGCACTAGGGCCCTGCAACTTACTACGTACCTGCACGATTATGGCCTGCCCCAGCAAATTGCTGGCTTCAACAACTGGTTTTCACAGCCGGGCCGCTTGTCCCGTAATTTGGCGTAAAAGGCCCCGGCTGGCCAGTCTGGTCCCGTGCCTCTGCGTGTTGCCGCCAAGGTGTGAAATATGCGTACGTTAGCGGTAGGGGTGGTCCACCATAGCTTTTGTGTCGCTCAATTTTCTGTATCTGCTGAGCTGAGTGGCGCTGGAGTAATGTGCCACCGCTGGCCCCACGCTGGCCGCCGTCTAAGCGCCGCGACTACTGCGCGCCATCTGTAAAAGCAAGTTTATAACTCGCCCGCAGCAAGAAACACACTGCTAACTTTCGGGCGCTACGCACGGCCGCAGTGGTCAGGCCAACACCTGGGTGAATGACCCACTGGCGAAAACTTAGCGTGCCGATACGGTGGCCAGGACCAAGTAGTAGTCCTTATAACCGACGGGCAGTGCCCGGCCGGTTTCCCTGGCTTTGTAGGTGCCGCTGAACACGACCCGCTGGCCACTAATGCGCAGGCTTTCGGGCAGGTCGTTTTCGCAGACGTACCCCGAATCGGCGGAGTCCATGCTGGTGGGGGAACTGATGAAGTACTCCCCCGTCTGGTTGTCCAGCCACACGATGCCGTCCGCATCTACAACTTGTTTTACTACGGGGGCTTGCCGCACTTTCATGGCTTTCGGCCAGCAATTTGCGGGCCCGTCATCTTTGTCACAACCGGCCGCCAGCAGCACCAAGGCGGGGAGAAAACGAAGCAAAGGAAAATACTTCATGGAATAGGACCGGAAAAACGACTAGTGAGAACAGGCAAGAGCTTGACCGGCAAGACAGCCGGTAGGTTGCGCGAAGGTTTCCACTCTCCAAACGACATTCTTTCAGTGAATACTAACAGAGGCCCAATACCAGCCGGCCCGCAAGCTACTGCCGGGCCAGGCGGGTTGCCGAATGCCGTTTAAGAGGTTGAGAAGATGAGTTTTGTGAGCTTCGTCGGACCACGCTGGCCGTAGCCTAAGCCCACCAGCGGCCACCAGCAGCCACCGTGCCGAGAAGAAAAATATGCGTCTATTCAAGCCATCAGGCATGCCGTTCGTAAAACCGCTGTAACGCTACTGTGAAATGAAGCGGCTGGAAACTATCTGCAGTCGAAGAGCTTATTTACAAAGCATAGAAAATTGTATTTAAGCTACACATAACGAGTACAGTAATGAACGCCTCATTTTTAACAGTACTACTCATGGGCAGCCTGCTTCTTTTTGATTTTAGCGCTACTTCCGACTGGTCCGGGTGGGAAGTAGAGAACGACGTGGTAATGGGTGGAAAATCATCCAGCAAACTCACGCGAAACGAAGCGGGCAATGCCGTGTTCACCGGCGATGTTTCCTTGAAAAACAACGGCGGGTTCGCTTCCATACAATATCAATTCGCCCCCAGAGCCATTAGCGGCTACGATAAGGCGTGCATCCGCCTGAAAGGAGACGGCAAGGAGTACCAGTTCAGACTAAAAGCTAATCTGAAGGACAGAGCCTCTTATATACACACCTTCAAAACCAATGGGGAATGGCAAACCATTGAGATTCCACTCAGCATAATGGAGGCCAGCTTTCGCGGCAACAAGCTACCTCAGCCCAACTTCAATGCCGAAAAAATTGAAGAAGTCCGGTTTTTGGTAGGCAATGGAAAGGCCGAGAATTTCAGGCTGGAAATAGACAGAATAGAATTGCAGTAGAGCACAACTCGGCTCTAAACAGCGCTTTCATAGTACCGCCGCTGCGCTTAGAATCGCCCGCAGGGGGGCTACCACCAAGGCGAGTTGCAAACTCGCTTTACCTTGGGCATACAATTGTCGCGGCGCTTAGACCGTTGCCAGTACAGCTAAAATGTGTTAGTTGCTCCCTAACTCTCTTACAACGTTGCTTATAATGCGTACTCTGTTTCGTGCCCTGCTCACCTTATTGGCTGTAGGAGGTCTCAACACCACGGTAGTAGCCCAAAACGCGCCCGACTGGCTTGGTGTTCAGATAGTGGGCAACGGCTACCCAAGCATGGGCTATTCCGCCGTTGATTCCTTCGGCAACACCTATGTAGCAGGTACTTTTTCAGATTCTATTAGAGTGGGCGGCAAGGTACGCCGCAGCATGGGCCGCTTGGATGGATACTTGGCTAAATACTCTCCCGATGGTGCGGTGGCTTGGTATCAGCAGCTTGGCTCGGCAGGTGAGGAGTCCATCACTGGAATCGCCCTCGATGAGGCGGGCAATGTCTACATCACCGGCGTTTTCGAATTTTCCATTCAGCTAGGTAGCCAGTTAGCACTCCTTGGCGGTAATAGTACCGACCAAGATAAGATGTTCGTGATTCGTTATTCGCCGGGCGGCAAGCCGGAATGGGCGCGACAGAGCAGGGCCGATGTGAAGGGCATCAGCACGGCATATGGGGGCAGCGTTGCGACGGATGCTTCCGGCCAATTGTATGTAGCGGGTATTTTTGACAATGCCATGACCATCGGGGCCGTCAGCACGGCGAGTCCAGCCAACACAACGGGCGCTTTCTTGGCTCGGTTCTCTGCCGCCACTGGTGCCCTGCGCTCGCTGACAACGGCCTTTACCTACGCAGTTCCTCCGCCCAGCTCCATCAATTATTTCAGGCCCCTGCTGGCCGTTACCGCCTTGGGGGAGGCCTATGTACTAAACTCCTTTACTGTGCCAGTGCTCGTGGGCAATACCACGCTCACCAGCCGGGGTAGTATCGATGGATTAGTGGCGAAATACGATGCCCAAGGCCGGTTTGAGTGGGTGCAGCAACTGGGTGGCGCTGGCGTCGATGAGATTAGAAGCTGCGCTGTTGATGCGGGCGGCAACCTGTACGCAACCCTTGCCTTCAACGCCGCGAGCGTGTTGGGCGCAACCACGCTGATTCCTGCCGGAGAATACGACGGGGGCCTGGCGAAGTACTCCCCCCGAGGCGAATTGCTATGGGCACACTCTGGCGGTGGTCCGGGCTACGACCGCTACAACGGCATTTGCTTAGACCCAGCTGGCAACCCCTTTGTCGTTGGTTATTTTCAGCACACCGCGCAGATTGGCGGCTTGCCCCTTATTAGTGCCGGCGGCCTCGATGTGCTGGTCGTGGCTTATACTCCCGGCGGCCAGGTTCGCTGGGCACAGCAAGCAGGGGGCCCTGGCTCCGATGTCGGCGATGTGCTTGGTTTGGACGCCCAAGGCGATTTATACGTGACCGGCAGTTTCTTTCGGGACGCTGACTTCGGAGCCATTCAACTGGCCACCAGTTATTATAATCACTTCGACAACTGTCAGTTTGTGGGACGGCTGGGAAATGCAGCCCAAACTCCCCCAATGCCCCAGGTACCTCAAATCCCCCAACCACCCCGGCCCACCTCGGGCCTGTACCCCAACCCTGCCACGGAACAGGTCAATCTGCCCGGCATTGATGTCGGGAGCCGCGTGCGGTTCTTCGACGCGGTGGGCCGGCTGGTACGTGAAGGCTCGACGAGTTCCAATCACCAAGTATCAGTGCAGGGCTTGGCGCCCGGCCTGTACACGCTACAGACCACAGCAGCCACTGGCCTCCGGTACACGGGTAAGCTCATCGTACAATGAGAACGAACGGCTTATAAGCCACATTGTAGGACGCCTTACACCCGCCGCTGGACGCAGTCTAAGCGCAGCGACGACTGCGCGCCACCCGTAAAAGCGAGTTTGCAACTCGCCCTACAGAGCTTACCTCACTCTCATCACAGGCGAGTTGCAAACTCGCTTTACCTTGGGCCTACAGTCGTCGCTGCGCTTAGACTGTGGCTAGCTACAAAACGATTGTAAAGTGGTTCGACCGTTTTCGTGAGCTACTTACCTTTTTATGAATTTGTACAAGCCGTTTCCATCTTGCCCCATGCGGGTGCCGTTGTAAAACACGCTGTTGTACCGCACCACGTCAAAGCATTTGCCTTGGTCGATGCGGTAGTGATGCTAATGGTGTCGGTGTCCGTCTTATTCAGCTTGACCAATACTTGCGCATCGGATTGGCCATCAAAGCCCGTGGGATGGATGCGCACCACGGGGCCATCGGTTGCAGCGGCGCCGTGGAGCACTTCGGACCCAAAGGGTTGCCCCCGGTAGGTGAGGCGGAGGGAGTCTGGATGGTACGGCGCGGGCAACCGCCCGATTAGATTTTGCCCCGTCGCGGAAGTCAGGGAAAACAGCAGGGCGCTACTGGGCGGGGAGTCGTTGTCGCACCGGTTGCACCCGGTGGTCAACGTACCCGCTATCAGCGTAGCCACCAAGCAGAATGAGGTTCTCATAGTGGGCATTTACGGGCAGTTCGCGGCTTCCAAAGAGTCGCAATGTAATGTTTGTGATGGGCTCCTTTCGGTGAACAATAGCAGTGGCACTATACCAGATGGCCCGCAATCTACTGCCGTGCCGGGCGAGTTTACGAAACCCGTCTAGGAATCAAAGTCTACGAAATGCGCCAAGAAGATGAGTTTCGTAATCACTTCCGGACCATTTCAGTGGCCTGTTTCACCTGTAAACCGCAGGCAAAACAGGCCTCTACTTAAGCAGCTCCAGTACCACGGCGGTTTTGGCGGGTAGCTGCAGCGTGGCCAGGCTGCTCAGGGTTTCGCCGGTGAGCACGTTGCGAGCCTTCGTGAAGCCGGCCATGCGCTCGGAGAATCGGGCGGTGGGCAGGCTGGCGGGCTTATCGGTGGTGTTGGAGGCCACCAGCACGGTACCGGTGGCATCGTAGCGGAAGTACACGTAAAGGCCGTTTTCGGGCAGGTATTGCATGAGTTTGCCCGAGTGCAGCGCCTTATGGTCGCGGCGGTAGGTGGCCAGCTTCTTCACAAAGTCGAAGGCTTCGTTTTCGCGGGCGGTGCGGCCGGCGGCGGTGAACTTGTCCTCTTTGTCGCCGGGCCAGCCGCCGGGGAAGTCCTTGCGCACCTCGGCATCGGTGGGGTCCTTGAAGTTTTTCATCAGGATTTCGGTGCCGTAGTAAATGCTGGGGATGCCGCGGGTGGTGAGCAGCCAGGTCAGGCCCATTTTGTAGCGGTCCAGGTCGTCGCCCATTTCGGACAGGAAGCGGTTGTGGTCGTGGTTGTCGAGGAAGTTGACCAGTTTGGTGGGGTCCTGGTACACGGCGTCCTGGGCCAGGGCCTGGTAGGGGCGCTGGGCGCCGCCGTCCCAGTTAGTGGCGGCAGGCGTGCCCACTTCCTTCAGGCCGGCCAGCAGGGCGCCTTCCAGCACGAAGTCCAGCCCGCCCGGCTGGTTCGATTTGAAGGGGAAGTTGATGTGGTTCTTCACGTAGTACGCCTGGTCCACCACGTTGGTCACCGACGACTCCCCGAAAATGTGGATGCGCGGGTACTCCGTGAGCAGCGCCGCGTTGCAGCGGTTCATAAACGGCTGGTCGTTATACATGTACGTGTCGATGCGCCAGGCATCCACCCCAAAGTTCTCCACCGACCAGATGGCGTGCTGAATCAGGAAGTTGGCCACGTAGGGGTTCTGCTGGTTCAGGTCGGGCAGGAAGGGCACAAACCAGCCGTCGAGCGTCACTTTCCGGTCAATCTGCGCGGCGTGCGGGTCGGTGATGGGCTGCTGGCGGTAGCTGGTGTTGGTGTAGGTGGGCCACTGGTGCAGCCAGCTTTTCATGGGCAAATCCTGGATAAACCAGTGCGTGTTGCCCACGTGGTTGTACACGGCGTCCTGCACCACCTTCAGGCCGGCGGCGTGGGCCTGCTGCACAAAGGCCTTATAGGCCGCGTTGCCGCCCAGGCGCCGGTCCACGTTGTAGTGGTCGGTGAAGCCGTAGCCGTGGTAGGAGGAGCGCATGGTCCCGCCTTCGTTGGTGAGCGGCTGGTTGTTTTCGATAACCGGCGTAAACCACACGGCCGTGATGCCCAGGTCTTTGAGGTAGCCCAGGCGCTGGGTAGCACCAGCTAGGTCGCCGCCGTGGCGCAGAAACGGGTTGGTGCGGTCGGAGCTGGGGTCGCGCAGGTCGGCGAACTTGTCGTTGGCCGGGTCGCCGTTGGCGAAGCGGTCGGGCATGGCCAGGTAAATCAAGTCGGCCTGCGTCACGCCCTGGCCTTTGGGGGCGTTGTCGCGCGCCTTCAGCTCCCAGGCCTGGGTGAGGGTCTGGCTGCCTTTTTTGCCCACAATCTGCACCTTGCCGGGCTTGGTAGTGGCGGCAATGGTCAGGTCCAGAAAGGCGTAGTTGGGGTTCTCAACGGTGTTGGTTTTCACCAGCTTCACGCCGGGGTAATTGATGGTGTAGGCCAGGGTGCCGGCGCCGGGCCCGTACACCAGCACCTGCACAGTGGGCCGTTTCATGCCCACCCACCAGCTGGTGGGGTTGAGGCGTTGAATGGCCGGAGCCAGCGTTTGCGCCCCTGCCTGAAGCAGTGACAACAGCACGAGCAGCAACGTGAGGCAGCTGTTTTTCATGGGAAGAGAAAAGAGTATAGAAATTAAGAGTTTACCTCAACAGGTATAAGAAACGGTCATGCTCATCTGGCGTCCGCGTGGTTGAAGCATGACGGCCTGGTTGAATAGGCGCTAGGGGCGCTTACGACCCTGGGAGAGCAGCTCCACGGTTTCGGTGAGGCGTTGGGCGCGGGTCTCGGCTTTTTTAGCGCCTTCCAACCAGCGCACGTAGTCGCGCTGGTGGGTGTAGGCCAGCTTGGCGAAATAGGCCGCGGCTTTGGGGTTGGCGGCCAGCTGCTGGGCCAGGTCGGTGGGGGCTTCCATTTTGCGCTCGGCCACGTCGCGGGAGAGCGTGACGCGCACCGAATCGCCCACCGTTTTATCAATGGCCCGGCGAATCTGCTTGAGCACCAGCAGGCCGTGGTAGCCGTCGCCGAGCGGGATGGCGCTGCCCTGGTAGGGGTAGCCGTCGAAGGTGGCCTGCACCGGTATGCGGCCGCGGGTGCCATAGGCTTCCTGCACCGAGAAGGGCAGCACCACAAACACGCCGCCTTCTCCTACTTCGCCGGCTTCTAAAATGGCTTCAAATTCGTGTTCGGGCTGCATGGGACAAATCGGTTTCAGGCGTTGGAAATGGTTTCTGGGCACAAAGTAAACCACCCGGCCGCCAGCCAGCCGCCGGGGCTCACACCCGCGCCATTGCGCCCAGTACCTGTTGCACCGCCGCTTCGTCGTGGGGGGCCACCACGCGCACCTCGCCGATGTTGCTGCCATAGTACCCGGCCAGGCGCTGGCGCACGCCCTCATCGGGCACCAGAATGAGGTGGGCGCGGCGCAGGGCCATGCGCTCCACTTCTAGGAGCCAGCCGCGCTCGGCGGGACTCACAAAGTCGGCCGCAAGGCCCGTGGCATACAGCACCAGCGGCTTGCCGGTGCTGTTGCGCAGCTCCAGCGCCGCCAGCCACGCGGGCCAGTTGGGAGCGTAGATAATGCCAAAATCGGTGTGGTGGCGCACGAGCTGCGCCGCCCGCCGCGCGTACTGAATCATGCGAAAATTCAGGTTATCAAAGCCGGGCTGCAGGGGGCTTGTATAGTCTGGTTCGGCGGATGAGGACAGTGCCGGTGCTTCGGCAAAGGCCGCGGGCTCATTCGCGGTCAGCTCCAGTTCGGCCATGAATTCATCCAGTGCCGAGATAGTGTCGTCCGCCGCCAGCACGGCGGCCGTTTCGGCGGGGCCCGGCTCCGCAATGGCTTCGCTGAACAATGCTGGCTGCGCCACAGCAGCGGCGTCGGGTTCAGGGGCAGCAGCTGGGAGTTCGGCTGCTTCAGAAGATGCTGGAGTGGGCGTGGCGGTGAGCTGCCCGGCCGCAGCGTGCCTGGTTGCCGGAGAGGCGGAAATCGAGGCGGGTGCCGGCTCGGCTTGGGCAGCCGATGCTACGTCGACGCTAGCGCCCAAATAGGGCGCTGCCGGGGCCTGGGGCCGGGTGGGAGTACCACCGCCCGGGCCGGTGGGCCACTGGCTGCGGGCCAGCACCGCCGCCTGGATGGCCGGCAATGCCTTCTCGGCCTGAAAATCTGCGGTGAGCTGCGCAACGCTGGCCGCGGGCAGCTCGCTCAGCCCGATGATGCGGGAGGAGGATTGCGCCGCGCTGGTGGTAGCCGGCAGCAGGTGTACGCCGGGCACGGGAGTTGCCACGGTCAGGGCGTTGGGGGCGGCGTCGGAAACCTGTGCTGCTGCTGCTTGGATACTGGGAGGGAGTTCGGCGGCGGCGGCGGGCAGGTGGGGATATACTGCCAGCACGGGTTGCTGCGTGGCCAGCCGGTACACCAGCGGCAGGGTGGGGGGCAGAGCCGCGTGGCCTAGCACGGCCACGCTGGGGTCGGCGTCGTCCCAGGCCAGTAATAAGACAGAAAAATCGGACAAGGTCATGGGGAAGAGGAAGGGGGGCGAAACAGGGCCAGCGCCGTTGCCGGGAGCGGCGCAGCCGCCAATATGCAGTCAATGCTACGCAAGCCGGACCATATAAGCTTGAAATATTCGCCGGTGCCCAGCCCGCGAAAAGTAACTTGCGTACTTATTCCTCGTTGCGCCGGCCCTGCCGGTCTTTTTTTGCCCGGTATAGTCGCCGGTTTTGCTTTTTGCTAAGAATAAGTTTATGGATACCACGATTCAGGAAAATAACTACATGGTGAACGACCTGGCGGCCCAAAGCCACCAGGAACATTATCCCGGCGAAGTTATCCGGGCCGAAGAGCTCGACAACAACCGCTTCCTTTTTAATTGCCAGAACGGGGTGCGCCTGCTGCTGCACGTGCTCTCCGACAAAATCCTGCGCTTCCGCTACCTCACCGACACCCCGCTGAACCCCGACTTTTCCTACGCCGTGTCCGCCGACGCCCCCACGCGCCTGATGCCGCCGGAGTTTGTGGAGTTCCGCGAAAAGCCCGACCATTACCGCCTCACCACGGCCCGCCTCATCTGCATTGTGCAGAAGGAAACGCTGAAAACCCGCGTGCTCGACCGCTCCGGCACCATCCTGAGCGACGACGAAAAGGGCTTCCACTGGGAGTATGACTATGACACCGGCAACGACATCGTGAAGATGAGCAAGCAGGTGCCCGCCGGCGTGCACTACTACGGCCTCGGCGACAAGCCCGACAACATGAACCTGCGCGGCAAGCGCTTCACCAACTGGGGCTCCGATACCTACGGCTACACCAAGGGCTCGGACCCGCTCTACAAGAACATCCCGTTCTACCACGTGCTGCACCAGAAAATCGGGCACGGCATTTTCTTCGACAACACCTTCAAGTCCAGCTTCGACTTTGCCGCCGAGCGCGCCGACGTGACCAGCTTCTGGGCCCAGGGCGGCGAGCTGAACTACTACTTCATCTACGGCCCCAGCCTGATGGAGGTAACCGAGGAGTACACCCTGCTCACCTGCCCGCCCGAGCTGCCGCCGCTCTGGACGCTGGGCTACCACCAGTGCAAGTGGAGCTACTTCCCGGAGGCCAACGTGAAGGAAATCACAAGCGGCCTGCGCGACCGCAAGATTCCCTGCGACGCCATCTACCTCGACATCGACTACATGGAGGGCTACCGCTGCTTTACCTGGAGCCAGGAGCGGTTTCCGGAGCCCAAGCGCATGGTGCAGGAGCTGGCCGACGACGGCTTCAAGCTGGTCGTTATCATCGACCCCGGCATTAAGATTGACCCCGAGTATCCGGTGTACCAGGAGGGCATTGCCAATGACTACTTCTGCCGCCGCGCCGACGGCCCGCTGATGAAGGGCTCGGTATGGCCCGGCCTCTGCAACTTCCCCGATTTCACGGCGCCGCGGGTGCGCGAGTGGTGGTCGGGCCTGTTTAAGGAGCTGATTCAGGATATCGGCGTGAAGGGCGTGTGGAACGACATGAACGAGCCGGCGGTGTTCGAAAAAGGCACCTTCCCGCCCGATGTGCGCTTCGACTACGACGGCCTCTCGGCCTCGCACCAGAAGGCCCACAACATCTACGGCATGCAGATGGCCCGCGCCACCAACGACGGCGTGAAGCAGTTCTGCTACCCCAACCGGCCCTTCACCATCACGCGCAGCACCTACAGCGGCGGCCAGCGCTACTCCTCCGGCTGGACCGGCGACAACATCGCTTCCTGGGAGCACCTCTGGCTGGCCAACATCCAGTGCCAGCGCCTGAGCATTTCGGGCTTCAGCTTCATCGGCTCCGACATTGGCGGTTTCGTGGACACGCCCACCGGCGAGCTCTACGCCCGCTGGATTGCGCTGGGCGCCTTCCACCCGTTTTTCCGCACCCACTCCTCCGGCGACCACGGCGACCAGGAGCCCTGGAGCTTCGGCGACACCGTGACCGACCTGGCTCGGCACTTCATCGAGCTGCGCTACCGCCTGCTGCCCTACATGTACACCACGTTCTGGCAGTACGCCACGGCCGGCACGCCCATGCTGCGCCCGCTCACCTTCCTCGACCAGAACGACACCGAAACCTACCTGCGCATGGCCGAATTCGGCCTTGGTGACAACCTACTCATCTGTCCCATCACCCAGCCCGGCGCCGAAGGCCGCTGGATGTACCTGCCCCGCGGCGACTGGTTCTACTACTGGACCGACGCCCCCACGGCCGGCGGCGCCGAAGTCTGGGCCGCCGCCGACCTCACCCGCATTCCGCTCTTCGTGCGCGCCGGCGCCGTGCTGCCCATGCAGCCCGTGGTGCAATACGTGGGCGAAAAGGCCATCGAGCAGCTCACCCTGCACGTCTACTTCAAAAACGGTACTCTGGAAAGTGTGCTCTACGACGACGGCGGCGAAGGCTACGGCTACACCGAAGGCCAGAAAACCCTGCGCCGCTTCACCGTCACCGGCTCTGAAAACGACCTGGTTATTACCCAGGCCATCGAAGGCGACTTCCAGCCCAGCTACGCCACCTACCGCGTTGTGCTGCACGGCGTGGCCGGCCCCATCCAAGTAACCACCGACGGCCAGGCCGCCGAAGTAACCGAAGCCACTTTGGAAACGGGCTTGAAGCTGCCCAGTCTGGTGGTGGGCGTGGCGTTTGGTGAGGTGCGGGTGAATGTGGGGCTGGTGGCGGAGAAGGAGGTTGCTCCTGCTGCTTAGAATTATTGGAGAAGCGAAAAAAAACGGCGTTCGATATAACGCCGTTTTTCAAAATAAAAATCAAATACCATCAAACATGATTGGTAAAATCATATTTCAAATCATGAATTGGGTAAGTGCAAGTCATTTTGCTTTGGCAGTGGTACTTTTTTTATCACTAATTGGATAGGCAAGCATTCATTTTCATTTGGGTATAGGCAAATTGACTTATTTGTTAAAGATGACGATGCCCCTGCTTTTAATTATATAATCAGGGTATTTACCCCAATCATTTTTTTGATTATTTCATCGACTATATTTTACTATTTTGGTCTTGATGAATTTGTTAAAAATTATTTTATGGTATCAGTTTATTATATAACTTTTAGAACATTTGTAAATGCAGTACAAGGAAGGTTTGCACTGATAAATTGGCCAAAACAAATGCTGTATTATGGGTCAATAATAGCTTTGTCATGGATTGTTTATGAAAAAATCATTTCAGTTACTGATGTTACGCGGTGAATTGGGCTAGTTGCTGGTGCATGGCTTTGAGCCCAGTCAAATAGAGTTGAGCTTTTAAGCGAAAATGCCCCAGGCCGAATT
>NZ_MDZC01000068.1 GCF_001816165.1 Hymenobacter glacialis | reverse complement strand
CTACTCTTTTTCAGCAAATCATCCAATAGATTCAAACAACACGTTTTTAGTTAGTTAGGAGACTAAATAGCAAGTTAGTGCTACCCCGGCTCCGGGTACTAGGAAGGTCTAACGACCACCCCCAATGCTAGCCTCAAAAGCTGTAAATCTGTTCGCAGATGCAGTTTTTGAGGCTTTTTTTGCGTTCGGCTCAAGTCGAATGCATCCGTAGCATTGCCGTCAAGAAAGTGTTTTACCACAGCCTGACCAATGCTATGGGGGGGGCTTTAGGTGAGCAGAAAGCCACTCTCCCATACGCGCCTCGCTACTACGGTACAAATAGCCCCATAAGGCGACGAAAAGCACGCCAATGCGCCGGAGCACAACTGCATGAATACTCCTGATACGTTCATGAAAGCGAAACCATGCGGCACGAGAACATTCGGCTCGATTTTTAGCTTAACTTGTTACCTTACTGCAAATCACATCATTTATTTTGCTCATGAAAAAGATTATCCTTCCCTTGTTGTTCGCAGCATTTGGGCTGGCGGTTCCCGCCGTGGCTGCCTCCACTGGCGCGCCTACTGCCTCTGGGTTCACCAAACCCACGCCCGAAGCATATGCTGTGCAGCCGCAGCTCAGCACGCTGGGCTGGCTGGCCAAAAAGGTTACCGGCCAGCACAACGGCACCATGCAGTTCCAAAGCGGGCAGGTGCTGGTGAAGGGCAGCCAGATAACCGGCGGCACGTTCGTGGTTGACATGGCGTCGATGAAAGTTGAGGATATAACCGATGCCGGCTCCAATGGGAAGTTGCTGGGCCACCTCAAATCGGAGGATTTTTTTGCCGTGGACGCCAACCCCACGGCCACGTTTGTCATCACGAGTGTGAAACCGCTGAAGGGTGATGCCAATGGCAACAACGCCACCATCACAGGCAACCTGACCATTAAGGGCAAAACCAACCCGTTGAGCTTCCCGGCCAAAACAGGCGTGAAAAACGGCATCGCGGCAGCTACCGGCACGGCCACCGTAGACCGCACCAAGTACGACATCCGCTACCGCTCCAAGTCCTTTTTTGAAAGCCTTGGCGACAAGGCCATCGACGACACCTTTAGTCTGACCTTCAACGTAATCGCCAAATCGGACGGCGTGGCCAAGCGCTAGTTTTTGTCGTCTTGACATAAAAGAGGTTCCGCCATTCAGGTGGAGCCTTTTTTTATGCGCAAATGACTTTCGCCTACATCCCAACAAGTTTTACCTAAAGCATAGGAATTCCCTTTATGCATGCTGCACCAACAGGTGGCAAATGAGTTTTGGTCAGGGCGTTGAATAGGCCGCGACTTTGGAAAATACCTTCAATACCGCCCCCCCAAGCTGCTGATGGGATAAGCATGGGTTGTGAGGTAGGCAAAGCCGTCTTTATTGGGTTTAAGACCCGATATAGTTGGTAAAACTAAGAGCAAACGATAACAGCAGTACTTTTGGCATCGTTAATGTGGGACCGTGGAATTCAGCAAGAGTTACTTTGTCAGGCATTACGCTTGCTGTCATTCCTTAGTGGCAGCGTTAATAATGCGGGCCTGATGCCTTCATCCGGGTAACTACAACTACCTTCACGGCCCAAGGCTCTGCTCTTTCCATGTTTATTTACCGGCACGCCCCTAGTGCTCTCCCCTTCTGCTCATGCTCCAAGAACTAACGAATGCCTTTGGCAAGGTGTACCTGACCATCGAGTACGATAGCTCCAATAAGTGGGTATACAACAATTGGATAGGGTACCAGACCCAGCCTGGTATCAAAGCGGGGGCGGATGCCTGCCTGGTTCACCTGCAAACCAACGCCTGCGCCTACCTGCTCAACGACAACCGCGAAGTGGTGGGGCCCTGGGACCATGCTGTGGAGTGGATTGTGATGGACTGGGCCCCGCGTGCCCTGGCCCAGGGCCTTACTCACTTTGCCAACGTGGTCAGCCCCGAATCCATGGCCGCCCTCTCGGCGCAGGCCATGCACCTGGGCCTGGGCGGCCGGCTGGTAATGCGCATGTTTGGCAACATCGACGATGCCAAGGCGTGGCTGCGTGCCGAGCAACAAGCCGCCAGCTCCAGTTTAGCAGCAAACAGACACGCCGGGAACGAATCGAATGCCACGCCCCAGCAGCTCGCCAATAAATAACGACTGGCCGCAGCCGGCTGCTTGGACTGAGGCCCGCACCTCCACACAGCGCCCCGTCAGGCTCATTTGGCGGCTGCTCGCAACGCACCAACCAAGTCAGAACTGGTCGTTCGGCGGCTTTAGTAGGCTTTTTGCGCCAGTACCACGGCTCCGATTGATGCGGCAGCCGCGCAGCCAAAGCACCTCTCCTTCTTTGTTGCACAACCAGTTTGGCCAGTCGCCCTGGTATGCAGGGTTTGTCGCACATTTGTAGCTCACCTGCAAACTCGTGCTCCTGATGCTTTTCGCCCCTGTTTCGTCTCGCCGCCGTTCAATCATCAGCGGCATTGGCTTGCTTGTGCTGGGAATGGCGGGCTGCACCCGGCCGGCGGTGAATGCCAGCCCGCAGGACTACCTGGTGTACGTGGGCACCAATGTGGCTTCAAACCAGGAAAACACCATTTTCCTCTACCGTCTTTCCTCCACTACCGGGGCCCTTACCCAGGTGAGCGCCCAGCCCGGCGGCGCCAGCCCCACCTACCTGACCCTGGACGGCAAGAAGCGGTTTCTGTACGCCGTAAATGAAACCCAGACCTTTCAGGGAGCCAAAAGCGGCAGCGTGCGGTCTTTCGCGGTAGACCAGCGCACCGGCAGCCTCACCCTGCTCAACGAGCAGCCCTCGGCGGGGGCGGCGCCCTGCTACATCAGTCTCGACGGCAAAGGCAAGGTGGCCCTGGTGGCCAACTACGTGGGCGGCACCAGCAGCCTGCTGCCCATAGGGGCCGATGGCCAGCTGGCCCCGCCCAGCGCCGTGGCCCGGCACACCGGCCAGGGCCCGCACAAAAACCAGGAGGCCCCCCACGCCCACTGCATCATCACGGACCCCGCCAACGAGTACGCTTTCACCGTGGACCTGGGCACCGACCGCGTGCACCGGTACCGCTTAAATACCGCCCAGGGCCTGCTGACGGAAACCGCCGAGCCTGCCTTTGTGGCCCGGCCGGGGCCGGCCCCCGGCACCTCACATTCCATCCCGACGGCAAACGCGCCTACCTGATAAACGAACTCAACTCCACCGTAACGGCCCTGGCCTACGACGAGGCGGCGGGCCAGTTCCGGGAGCTGCAGACCCTCTCGGCCCTGCCCGCTGACTTCGCCGGCCCCAATTCCTGCGCCGACATTCACGTCTCGCCCAACGGACGGTTTCTGTACGCCTCCAACCGGGGCCACAACAGCATTGCCGTGTTCAGCATTGATACAGCTAGCGGTGCCCTCACGCCCGTGCAGCACGTACCTACGCAAGGCAAGACACCCCGAAACTTCGTCCTCGACCCCAGTGGGCACCTGCTCCTGGTGGCCAACCAGAATTCCAACAACCTGGTGAGCTACCGCGTGGACCAACAGACGGGCCGGCTCACCCCCACCGGCCAAACGGCGGAAGTGCCCTCGCCCATGTTTTTGCAGGTTGTGGAGGATTTCAGGAAGTAAGGCGCACGGCAGGGCCAATTCTGCCTACAAAACCACTTCTGCCACCACGGCCGTGCTGCCGCCTGCGTCGTCATCGGTTACCAACAGTAGCTCCCACCGGCCCTTCGCCACTGCCCGGCGTACGGACAAACCCTCTACTTTGCCGTGGTAGGCGCGGCCATCGGCCCAGGCCAGAAGCGCAAAGGTTCCAGTGTTCTTTTTAAGGTCGATAATGCCCACGAAAGAACCCAGCACAGGACCATCCAGCACAGCATCAGCCGTGTCTTCCACCGAGGCGGTGACGAATAACCGGTCTTCAACAAACGTAGCGCCCGAAAAGCCGGCGGGTCGGCCGTCGATGGTGGGCACGGCAAACAGCTGCGGGCGGGCTACTGCCGGCGCGGGGCCGTAGCCCGCTAGAAACCGCAGCGTGGCCACCAGCGGCAGCCGAAACAGCAAAGCCCCGCCCGTAGCCCCCACCGTGCGCTGAAACAGCAGCAGCTCCGTGGCTGAGGTGGCGGCCGCTTCCAGGTTGAGCACCGCACCCGGGGCAAGCAGTGACCGAAGCAGCGCATAGAGCGGGGTCAGGCGCACCGGCACCGGGGCGCCACCCGACACCGGCAGAAACCAGCCGTTTTCGCGGGCCGGCGTGCTGCCTGAACTCATTGCCAGCACGCCGGCCTGGCCCGTGGGCCACGTCAGGGCCGTGAGGGCTTCGAGGTCGGGCTTGGTGCTTTTGGGAATGCGGCCCGTGCCAAACTCCGTGCTTTTGAAGAGCTGTACCTGCGCCAGCACGGCCAGGGTGGTCGCGTCGAGCAGGTACACAAAGGGCGCATCGTCGCTAATGACGTAGGCCACGGGGCCAATCACCTCAATTCCGGAGGCCGACGGCAGGCCGGGAATGGTGTCTTCCGAGAGAATGGCGGCAGTCATGTAGCTCCTAAGCTTTTACTTCACAATTACCAGCTCCACGCGCCGGTTGAGGCGGCGGGTTTCCTCGCGGTCGTTCTTAAACTTGGGCTTGGTGCCGCCGAACCCCACGGTAGTGATGCGGTTTTCGTTGACGCCGCGGCCCACGAGGTAGCGTTTCACTTCGGCCACCCGGTCTTCGGAAAGCTGCTGGTTTTTATCGGCTGGGCCCACGTTGTCGGTGTGGCCTTCCAGGCGCACTTCGGTACCGGGGCTGGCTTGCAGCGCAATGGCCAGCCGGTTCAGCTCGGTGTAGGAAGAGCCCAGCAGGCCGGCTTTGCCCTGGGCGAAGATGATGCTGGGCAAGTCCACTTTGGCGCCCACGGCGGCGGGCAGCAGCAGCAAGTCGCGGCGCGGCGAACCGCTGGCAATGAGCGTGTCGCCCACTGTCAGGAAGCCGCCGCCGGTGGCCGTGAGGTAGTATTTGCCGGGCAGCAGCGACATCTGGTAGCCGCCGGTGTTATCGGCGCGGCTGGTGGCGTTGAACTGGATGCCGGCCGCGTTGGCTTGTAGGTTGGCTTTCACAATGGCACCCGGTACCGGCTGCTTGGTGCGGGCGTCCAGCACACGGCCGCTCACGTAAACCCGCGGCGATGCTTCCGTAACCACCACCACTGGCGCCACGGGCAGCGAATCGGCCGATACGGCCCGGCCCGTGCGCCAGATGTCCTTGGTCGCGTTGGGCGTGGGGGAGGAAGAATAATAAGCCGTTTTGCCGTCCGGCGTCAGGCTGAGGTAGGCATTGAAGCCAGGGCCGTTGAGGGCGGGCCCCAGGTTGCGGGGCTCACTCCAGCGCGTCCAGCTGTCGTCGAGGCGCTGGCTCACGAAAATATCAGCTGAGCCGTAGCCCATGTGGCCGTAGGACGCAAAGTACAGCGTTTTGCCATCGGGCGTCAGCCAGGGGGCAAAGTCGAAACCTGGCGAGTTCAGCACCGCGCCCAGGCTTTTGGGCTCGGTGTAGCCCCCACTGCCATCGGCGCGGCTCAGGTAGATGTCGTTGCCGCCCTCCGAGTCGCCCCGCTCCAGCGAGAGCAGCATGATTTTCTCGTCTTTGGAGATAAAGAAGCCCGAGCCCGGCACGGCCGTGTAATAATTCGCAACGCGCACGGCGTCGGGTTTGAAGTTTTTAGTGGGCCCGGCAGTGGCGGCAGCGCGGCTGGTTCGGCTTAGGCTTTCGTCGCGGGAGGTGCCGCCTTCGTAGGTACCGCGCAGGTAAATGGTCTGGCCCTCGGCGCCGGCCACGGCCACCACTTCGTTGTTCTGGGGGGTGTTGATGGCGTCGAGGCGTGTGACGGGGCCCCAGGTCTGGCCTTGGTCGGCGCTGCGGCTCAGCCAGGCGTCGCCGGAATCGGTGTTGCCCTCGGTGTTGCCCGCAAATTTGGTGCGCGCGAAGTACAGTGAGTTGCCATCGGGGCTCAGCACGGGGTTCACCTCGTTGCCAGGTGAATTAACGGGGCCGGCCAGGGGCTGGGGAGTGCCAAACGGAGAAGGCCCTTCCGCCACGTTGAGGCGCAGCAGAAACAGGCGCCATTGCTGGCTGGCGCGGCCGTTGCTTTTTTGCGCCAGCACCGGCGTACCGTTGAACTTATCGGCCGATGCCAAAGCCGCGGTGCGGTTCTCGCTTTTGTTTTCGAGCTGAAAACTGCCCGCCGGGCCCGCCGGCACCAGGCGCCACTGCTGCTCGGCGCTGCCCTGAAACGGGCGCTGCAACAGGGCCATGCTTTCGCCGGCCTTGCTCACGGTGAGGCACTGCTTGCTGTGGCGCGCTTCGATGCGGTAGTATTCGCTGCCCGCGCGCAGGGGCACGAAGCGCCACTGCTGGCTGGGCGCGTGCGTGAACTCCCACTGCACGGCCGCCGCCCCACTGGTGGGGCTGGCACTGGCCACGTCGAGGCTGCGCCCACTGCCCCGGTTAATGATGCCATAGTAGGCCCGCTCATCGGGAGCAAAAGCATCCTGGGCTTGAACAAAAAACGGAAATAGTAGAAACAGCGAAAGAAAACGGAGCATCAGCGGGGGCGCGCCAGCAAAGAGCACGCGTGGTTGTACGGTGCAAAAGAACGGCGGGAAAGGCGAAATTCGCCGCGGCCGGCTCCTGGCACTGGCGGTACTGACACCTTAAACTTCTGGAAAAAAGAACGTCATGCTGAGCTTGCCGAAGCATCTCTACCGCACCTCTTGTCATGCTGAGCCCCGCGAAGGACCTTATCCCTGGTAAACGAGTTGTTCTAAGGTAAAAGGATGCTTCCTTCGTCAGCATGACAGGCGAAGCGGTAGAGATGCTTCGGCAAGCTCAGCATGACCGTCTAGTCGGCATGACCGTCTTGTAAGCATGACGAGATATTTGGACAAGTACTACTGCCCGTACTTGCTGCGAAATTTCTTCTCCAGGTATGTTTGCTTGCTTTCCAGGGAGATGCCCCGGCCGTCGATAAAGGCGCGGGAAACGGCGTTGGTGCGCATATCCAGCAGGTCGCCTTTGCTGAGCACCAGGGTAGCGCTTTTGCCGGTTTCCAGGGTGCCGTAGTCTTTGTCGATGCCCATAATCTGGGCCGTGGAAAGCGTGACGGCGGTGAGGGCCTGCTCTTTGGTGAGGCCAAAGGCCACGGCGGTGCCGGCCACAAAGGCCAGGTTGCGCGAGCCGCTCGTTTCCTGGTCGCCCTGGTAATCGAGGCAGAAGCGGATGCCGGCGGCCTGCAGCTGCGCGGGCAGCTTGTAGGGCTGGTCGTAGTCGTCGGCATCGCGCCGGGGCAGGGCGTGCACCCGCGACACCACCACGCTCACGTCGTTCTGCTTCAAAAAGTCCAGCGCCATCCAAGCATCGCGGGCACCTACTACCGACACCTTTTTCACGCCCATACGCCGGGCAAACCGTACCGATTCGATGATTTCCTTGCCGTAGTCGGCGTGCAGGTACAGGGTTTTGCTGCCGTCGAAGATGCCGGCCAGGGAAGCCAGACGCAGGTTTTCGGGGCGGCCGGCGGGTTGCTGGCGGTAGGCGCTGGCTTCACCGAAGAGCTGCTCCAGGTTGCGGAGCTGCGTTTCGCGGGCCTTCTGGCGGCGGTCAAGCGCGGTGGCGTCTTCGCTGGGGTTCAGCCGGAACACCATCTGGGGCCAGGTGAGGTGCTGGCCGTCGTCGGCGCGCACCACGGCGTCCTGCCAGTTCCAAGCATCGAGCTGCACCACGCTGCTTTGGCCGGCCAGCAGGGCGCCGCGGGGGGTGGTCTGGGCCAGCAGTACGCCGTTGGTGCGCACCGTGGGCAGAATGTCCGAATCGGTGTTGTAGGCCACAATGGCTCGCACGTTGGGATTCAGTGTGCCCACTTCCTCGTCGTCCACGGTGGCCCGGATGGACTCCACTTCGGTCAGGCCCAACGTTGTATTGGGCACAATCAGGCCGGGGTACAGATGCTGCCCGGTGGCCTCAATGGCATCGAAGCCGGCCCGGTCCTGCGTGAAGCCGGCGGCGGGTCCGGCGTAGGTGAGCCGGCCTTTGTCGAAGGCCACGGTGGCATTGGGCACCACCGTGCCGTTGCCCACGTGCAGCGTGGCCCCGGTGATGAGCACCGGTTTGGTTTGGGCGGGCGTGGGCATGGGCACCTGGGCCAATGCGGCGAAGGCGGTGCTAGCTAAAGCAAGGGTGAGAATAACGCGCATAAGGACTCTATTTAGCTAGTTCTTTTTCCTGGCCCATGGTATCGCAATGCCACAGACCCTGGGGCTTGTCGGAGGCGGCCTGGGTGGCCGCCCCGCCCTTTTTGGCCAGCAGCATGGCCTGCACAATGCGCTGCCGCTCCTTCTGGATGTCGGCGCGCAGGGCCGCGTCGGCGGTGAGGCTGAACATCTCGCGGCCGTCCACAAACGTGTACTCGGGCTTGGCATAAATGCTCAGGGGATTGTCGGTCCAGAGCACCACGTCGGCGTCCTTGCCTTCTTTAATGGAGCCCATGTTGGCATCCAAGTGCAGCATTTTGGCCGGGTTAATGGTCACCAGGCGCAGGGCTTCGGCTTCGGTGAGGCCGCCGTATTTCACGGTTTTGGCGGCTTCCTGGTTCAGGCGGCGGCTCATTTCGGCGTCGTCGGAGTTGATGGCCACGTTCACCCCGGCGCGCGTCATGATGGCGGCATTGTAGGGAATGGCGTCGCGCACCTCGTTTTTATACGCCCACCAGTCCGAGAACGTGCTGGCATTGGCACCGTGGGCTTTCATTTTATCGGCCACCTTGTAGCCTTCCAGAATGTGCGTAAAGGTGTTTACCTTGAAGCCCATGCGGTCGGCCACGCTCAAGAGCATGTTGATTTCGCTCTGCACGTAGCTGTGGCAGGTAATGAAGCGCTGCCGGTTCAGGATTTCCACCAGCGCGTCCAATTCCAGGTCGCGGCGCGGGCCTTCGGTGGTTTTCTGCTTGCCCTTGCCCAGCTTGTTGTAGGCAGCCATCTCCTTTTCGTACTCCTTGGCGCGGCTGAAAGCATCCACAAACACCTGCTCGGTGCCCATGCGCGTCTGCGGGAAGCGCAGCACGTTCTGCTCACCCCAGTTGCTCTGCTTCACGTTTTCGCCCAGGGCAAACTTGATGAAGCCCGGCGCCCCGGCAATTTTCATGTCCTCGGGCGTGGCTCCCCAGCGCATCTTAATCAGCGCCGACTGCCCGCCGATGGGATTGGCCGAGCCGTGCAGCAATTGCGCGGCCACCACCCCGCCGGCCAGGTCGCGGTAGATGCCCACGTCCTCGTTGTCGACCACGTCGCTCACGCGCACCTCGCTGGTCACGGCCTGGGTGCCTTCGTTCACGCCGCCGGCCACGGCAATGTGGGAGTGCTCGTCGATAATACCCGGCGACAAGTGCTTGCCCGTGCCATCAATGGTACGGCCGCCTTTGGGCAGCGCCAGGTTCTTGCCAATTTTCGATATTTTGCCGTTTATCAGCAGCACGTCGGTATTTTCCAGGTTGCCGGCAGCCTCGCTGGTCCATACCGTGGCGTTTTTGATGAGCGTGGGCTCCTGGCCCGGCATGGCGCTGCGGCCATAGGCTGCGAAGGGAAAAATGAGGCTGCCCACCACCGGGACGGGCTTGGCCTTGGCCGAGTCGCGCTTGGCAATCCGGGTGGCTTCTTCCAGGCGGGCGGCGCGCCACTTCACGGGCGTGCCGTCGGCCAGCAGGCCATCGCCCTGAAACACGCGGCCCTCCTGGGTATAGTAACCGCTCAGGCGCACGGAGCCGGCGGGAAGGGTTGAGTTGTCGGGCGCAGCCTTAGGAGCCTTGCCCTTTTGCTTGTCTTTGGGGTTGAAGACCACCGTGGCGAGGTCGCTGCTCACGGTCAGGCTGCCTTTGATGGTGTCGCCCGCGGTGGGCACTATTTTCAGTTCCGGGGCTTCGGGCTTGCCCTGAATCAGGAACCGGCCTTCGGGCTGGTCGCCTATTTTGAGGGTGTACACGCCGCGGTAGTCGGCGGGCACGGTGCTCAACTGGTAGCGTTCGCCCTGCACCCAGTTGTCGAGCAGCACGTTGTCGTCGGCCAGGAAGCGGGCCGAGCACACCACGAAGTTGGCTTCCATGCCCGGCCGCAGGGCGCCGATGCGGTCCTGGGCCCGGAGCAGGCGCGCGGGCGTTTCGGTGAGGGCGCGCAGGGCGGCGGTTTCGGTGAGGCCGTAGGTGGCGGCTTTGCGCAGGTTGGGCAGAAACTTCTTTTTGTCCTTGAGGTCGGCGGCGGTGAGGGCGAAGGGCACGCCAGCCTGGCTGAGGCGGGCGGGGTTGGCGGGCGCCATCTCCCAGTGCTTCAGGTCTTCGAGCGGAATGCGCAGGGCGTCATACACGTCCTCCACGTTGTAGGCATCGGGGAAGTTGAGGGCCAGCACGAAGGTGGCCCCGGTGGCTTTCAGGTCGTTGAGGCGCTGGTATTCGTCGCCGCGTCCCTTGATAATGTACTGCTGGCCGGCCTCGTCGCCCACCTTATCGGCCCGCAGGGCCGAGAGCTTGTCGCTCACCTGAAAGATGGCCGGCAGGGCTTTTTGCTGCGTGAGGGCCTGCAGCGACAGGTTCTGCTCGCGGCGGGGAGCGCGCTGGTTCCACTGCGCGTCGAGGTAGGTTTGGCGCAGCAGTGCGATGCTGCCCATCAGCGAGCTGGGGTAATCCTGGGTGCTGGTGCCTTTGTCGAACGACAAGCCCGTGGCGGCCTTTTCCAGCAGCATCACCTCGTTTTCGCGGCGGTTGGTGTTCAGGCTAACCAGGGCGCCTGTGCCGCGCATGATGCCGTCGGCTTGCTGGGTGAGCACTGCTCCGAAGCCCAGGGCCCGGTAAGCAGTGGCCTGGTCGTTGTTTACCTTGAACATTTCGGCCGCGTTCACTTCGGGGTGCACGGCCTGGTTCCAGTTGTAGGCCCCCGTTTTCTGGCTGTCGAACTGGGGGCCCTGGCGGCGGCCCTGGCGCTCGGGCGCCTTGGTTTCGGGTACGCCGTAGCTGGTGTACACGTCCACAAAGCCGGGGTAGATGAACTTGCCGCGCACGTCCTGCACCACCGCGCCCGCCGGAATCTTTACGGCGCCCGCCGGGCCGGCAGCCACCACTTTGCCATCTCGAATAACCAGCGTGGCGTCGTTAATCTGGGTTTTGTAGTCGGTGAACAGCGTGGCATGGGTGAAGGCGAATACGCCCGGGCGCTGGTCGGCCACGCCATTGCGCGGGTAGGTGCCGGGCTGCGCGGCCACCCCGTGGCCCAGCAGCGCCAGCAAGGCCGCCAAGGGCAGCTGCTGAGTAGAAATTTTCATGAAACAACGAGAAAGCACGCCTGGAGAATGCACAATGAAACGGGCGCCTTCGCCCTGCTGCCGTCAAATGTAGGGCCACGGGCCACGGCCCGGCAACAGTTCCCTACAAATACCAGTAATAATGTGGTAACGAATTGTACAATCCGGCTTATCCCCTTCCTCCTCCCCTGCTTCCCATGCGCAAAGGCACCAAAGTCACCTGGAAATACGGCACCGGCACGGCCACTGGCAAAATCGAGTCCATGCACAAAGAGCCCATTGCCCGCACCATCAAAGGCTCCGAGATTCACCGCAATGGCTCGGCCGACGACCCCGCGCTGGTCATCGTGCAGGAGAATGGCGACAAAGTGCTCAAGCTCCAGAGCGAAGTGAAAGCGGCGAGCTAGCGGCGCAAGTAAATGCCTCTGCCGTCGCCGGCCCCGTCATCGGCCACGGGCGTACCGTTTAGCACCGCACGCCGGCGCAGGTTGCTTCCGCAACTGCAGCAGCCCTTCCCAGGCGGCTGGCTCGCCATGTCAATGCTGCTGAGGTCGTAGTTGCGGCCGGCATTGGGCAGCACAAACCGATAATTGAAGGCGGCATAGGCCAAAGCGGGCTGTACGCCGGTGGCACCCGGAACGGGTAGGGTCTGCAAGTTCACGACACAGAAAAGATTGGAGTCGCACAGCCCGTTCCGCACCGTATCGAGCGGTGTGATAAAGCCGGGCTGGGCATAGCGCACAACGTAGGCCCCCGCCACCTCGGCGTTGGTGAACCCACCGCGCTGGGGGTCGGTGTCGATGCGTACCGATAAGTTTTCCGTGAGCGTACAGGGGGCGCAGGTGTAATCCGCGCATTTATCGCCGCAGCCTGCAAGGGCTACACTCCCAGCAGCCAACACTCCAATGTATCCCAGGCGGGTGAAAAGAGCAAAACGGGTCATGATTGTGAACTTAGATGGCACCGCGGGAATTGACTTCGGGGTTGCGTTTCGCACACAAATGTATCCGCTACCGACGCAGCACGGTGTAGGCAGCGCCCCCTTCGGCTATTACCGGATTGCCGTTGAGCACAAAGCGCCGCCGGATGTTAAACGGGCAGCCGCAACAGCCACTCCCGGCCCCAGTTGCCACTTCCAGCTCGCTGATGCTGTAGCTGCGGCTGGCATTGGGCAGCACCAGTCGGTAGTTGTAGCTGGTAAACGCCTCCCCGGCGGTCGGCAACGTGGGGTTGGCGGGCCAGCGCAGCGTCTGCAGGCTGATATAGTTGGTGCTGTTGAAGTTGGTACTGGCAAGCACTTGGCGGGCAGTATCCAGGGGCGTTAAAAACCCCGGCCGGACGTAGCGCACCGCATACGCTCCCCTTATTTCGGCGGCTCGGAAACCGCTTTGCAAGCTGTCCTGGTCAAAAGACACCACTACGTCGCTGGCCGAGCCAGCGTCGCAGTCGCACTCAATGCTGCCGCAGCACCCCGCGAGGCCGGCACTCAGAACCAGCAACGGCCAGAGGCTGAGGAATGGCGCGGGCTTACGTGTTTTGTTCATGTGGACGGCATAGTGAGTAATAGTCCAAAACTGACGAACTGGGTTGATTTCGGCGTTTGCGGCTGTTTCTGCGTACCGTAAAGACGCGCCGGCAAATTATTTTTACATGAGCGGGCTCTAAAACCTGTCGGCTGACGCTCCGCAATCTGGCGTTTTCCGCTCTTGCGGCGCGGCCGCAATTTTAACGCGGGCGCAGCCATGAATACCCAAGATAACCACTTTTATGAATGAACTGACTGAGATTCGCCACCTGCAAAAAACCGACGCCGAAGCCATCAAAAACGCCATGCTACTGGCCTACCCGCGCCTGGCCTCCTATTGGCCGGAGGCACAGCTGAACAAGTTGGTAGACCTGTTTCCCGAGGGCCAGTTTGTGGTGACGGTGAACGGCGAAGTGGTGGCCGCTGCCTTTGCCCTCATCGTCGACCACGACCAGTTCGAAGAAGACCACACGTTTCAGCAGGTAACGGGCGACTACACCTTCAGCACTCACCAGCCCACCGCCGACACGCTCTACGGCATTGAGGTATTTGTGGTGCCGGCCATGCGCGGGCGGCGGCTGGCGCGCCGCCTCTACGAGGCTCGCAAGGAACTTTGCGAACGCCTGAACCTGCGCTCCATCACCTTCGGGGCGCGCATTCCGGGCTACCACGAGTACCAGGAAACGCTCACGCCCAAGCAGTACGTGCAGAAGGTAAAGGACCGCGAAATAATGGACCCTTCGCTGAATTTTCAGCTTTCCAACGACTTCCATCCGGTGCGCGTGCTGCGCAATTACCTGCCCTCTGACAAGGCCAGTGGCAGCTACGCCCTGCTCATGGAGTGGGACAACATGATGTACGACACCCGCCCGGTGCAGCCCATTGCCCAGAAAACGCAGGTGCGCCTCGGCCTCGTGCAGTGGCAGATGCGCCTCTACAGTGGCGTGGAAGACCTGCTGCAACAGGTAGAATACTTCGTGGATGCGCTGGCCGCCTACCGCGCCGACTTTGCGCTGTTTCCCGAGCTGTTTCACGGCCCGCTGATGGCCGATGCCAACGAGCTGTCCGAGATTGATGCCATTCGCAAGCTGAGCCAGTTTTCGGACGCCATTCTGACGCGCTTCACCGAGTTGGCCGTGAAATACCACATCAACATCATCACCGGCTCGATGCCCGTGATGGATGAAGCCGGCAAGCTGATGAACGTGGGCTACCTGTGCCGCCGCAACGGCAGCACCGAGCGCTACGAGAAAATTCACGTTACGCCCAACGAGGCCAAGTACTGGGGCCTCACCGGCGGCAACAAACTCCAGACCTTCGACACCGATTCGGGCCGCATCGGCATCCTTATCTGCTACGATTCGGAGTTTCCCGAGCTGGCCCGGCTCCTGGCCGACCAGGGCATGGACATTCTGTTCGTGCCCTTCCTCACCGACACGCAGACGGCCTACTCCCGCGTGCGGCACTGCGCCCAGGCACGGGCCATTGAGAACGAATGCTACGTGGCCATTGCCGGTTCGGTGGGCAACCTACCCAGGGTGAAGAACATGGACATTCAGTACGCGCAGTCGGCCGTGCTCACGCCCTGCGACTTCGCCTTCCCCACTACCGGCGTAAAAAGCGAAGCCACCCCCAACACCGAGATGATTCTGGTGACCGACGTGGACCTGTCCATTCTCGACCGCCTGCGCACCCAGGGCAGCGTGCAAAACCTGCGCAGCCGCCGCCACGACATGTACAAGCTCAGCGCATCGGAGCTCATGCCCAAGCATTGATGTATCCGAAGCTGTTTAGAGAATCTGAAAACCATTAGAACGTCATGCTGAGCTTGCCGAAGCATCTCTACCGCTTCGTATAAGCCATTCAACGAAGCGGTAGAGATGCTTCGGCAAGCTCAGCATGACGTTCTGGTGGGTTGATTATTTTCCAAACGACTTCCCTGATTGCTTCTCAACAAAAAACCCCGCCGGACATATCCGGCGGGGTTTTTTGTTGCTAGATAAGCAGTTCCTTGCGGGCTCCTTACAGGTTGTCCTTGTCAGGGTCGATGAAGGCTTGCTCGTCCATCTCTGTGGGCACTACCACAATGCCCTTCTGGAGCAGCGAGTTGCGCTTGCCGTAGAGGAAGTACACGAAGAAGCCCAGAAGCATCCAGCCGGCGGCTACTTCCAGCGTGGCAGCGTCGAGGCCAATGATAAGGCCCGAGCACACGAGCGCGCCCATGAAGGGCACCAGCGGGAAGCTGGCCGAGGAGAGCGGCGCGCGGAACGGACGCGGCTGGTCGGGGTCCGACTTGCGCATCACCCACACGCCAATGCTCACCAGCACGAAGGCCAGCAGCGTACCGAACGAGGTCAGGTCACCGGCCAGGTTGCCGGGCACGAAGGCCGCGAACAAGCCCACGAACACCATCAGCATCAGGTTCGACTTGTAGGGGGTGTTGAAGCGGGGGTGCAGCGCCGAGAAGGCTTTGGGCATCAGCCCGTCCTTGGCCATCGAGAAGAACACCCGGCTCTGGCCCATGAGCATCACCAGCATTACCGAAGTGAAGCCCAGCAGAATGCCAACCGTCACGGCGGTGCCCAGCCACTCGTAGCCTTTCATGTGCGTCACAATAGCGTAGGTCACCGAAGCTTCGCCGCCCACGGCGGGGTCGGCAAACTCGCGCCAGTTGGCCACACCCGTCAGCACGTGGCCGAAGAGAATGTACAGCACCGTGCAAAGGGCCAGCGAGCCCAGAATGCCGATGGGCATGTCGCGCTTGGGGTTCTTGGCTTCCTGTGCAGCCGTACTCACGGCATCGAATCCGATGAAGGCAAAGAATACGATGCCCGCGCCGCCCAGCACACCGCCCCAGCCGTGCTTGTTCCAGCCTTCGTAGGTGCGTACCACCTCACCGGCGGCGTTTTTCACCACGGCATCGGCCGGAATGAGGTAGGGCTCGTGGTTGGCGGGGTTCACAAACTGCCAGCCCACGCCAATGAATACGATAACGATGAGCACCTTCAGCACCACGATAACGGCGTTGAACATGGCCGATTCCTGGGTGCCTTTCACCAGCAACAAGCTCAGCGCTATGATGATAAGCAGCGCCGGCAGGTTGATGATGCCGTGTTCGGCCACGCCGTTGATTACGGCGCGCTCGAAGGGGGAGTGGCTGAAACTATAGGGTATACTCGTCCCAAACGTCTCCAGGAGCTTGTTGAGGTACTCGCTCCAGGCAATGGACACGGTGGCCGCGCCCAGCGCGTATTCCATGATAAGCGCCCAGCCAATAATCCAGGCCACCAACTCGCCCATGGTGGTGTAGGCGTAGGTGTAGGCCGAGCCGGCAATGGGAATCATGGCGGCGAACTCGGCGTAGCACAGGCCCGCGAACACGCAGCCAAAAGCGGCCAGAATGAAGGCGAGCGTCACGCCCGGCCCCGAAGCTTGCGCGGCGGCGGCGGCGGTGCGTACAAACAGGCCCGCCCCGATGATGGCGCCCACGCCCAGGGCCACGAGGTTGCCCGCGCCCAGCGTCCGCTTCAGCGTGCCGTGCCCGGTGGAGTTGGCCTCGCCCAGTAGCACGGCCAATGGTTTTTTGGCGAAAATACTTGCCATTTGTTAGGGTTAATGAAAGAAGAAGTGTGAAATAAAAAGAACTTAACAATGGAACCGCCGAGTGCTTCTGTCCTCAAAAATTGCGGGCAATGGCAGCGACGGGCCCGAAATATAGGCAGCAAATTCGCTCCCATCCGGTTTGTACCTGTTCAGCTTCTCCCCCGGCGCGGCTGCCACCTTGTTAAACTCAGGCACTTTGGCCGCATCCAAGCCCGCAATTCCTTCACTCCTCTTCTCTTTTCCTTACAAAAAAAAATTCCTGTGCGCTCGCGGCCACAAGGTCCGCGAGCCGCACAAGGTTTGCCCAAAGACCTTGACCTGTGTCCCGACCCGGTGCGGGAGCGCTGCGCCGGGGTTGAAGAGAATAACCAGCCCATTCTATAGATAATACCCTCCCCTTTGTCGAGGCTTTCGGGCAGCCAATAGCCTCGCCGCAATGCTGGCACAGCACTTGCAAACACCCCAGCAAGTGAGCAACGAAGCACTTTCGCGCTCCACCCCCCTTCTCAACAAGTTGTATTATTTCTTCCCCACCCTATGAAAAAGACCCTCATGCTGCTCGCGGCCCTGGCCTTCACCACCGCCGGCACCAGCTTCGCCCAAACCACCACGCCCGCCGCCGCCAGGCAGTACAAAGCCAGAACCTCAAATGCCGCTAAAACGCCTGCCCAAAAAGCCGACCGCCACGCCGCCAAAATGGCCAAGGAACTAGGCCTGACCGCCGACCAGGAAGCCCGCGTAGAGCAGCTTCTGGTGGCCCGCCAACAGGAATCGGCCGCATTCAAGGCCAAGTACGGCACCGACAAGAAAGCCGGCCGCAGCGAGAAGCAGGCCGCCCACGGCCGCTACGAAAGCCAGCTCAAGGCCATCCTGACTGCCGACCAGTACGCTAAGCTGGGCCAGCTGAAGGCGGAACGCCGCAGCAACGCCAAGTTGAAAGACGGCGGCAAAATGAAGGCAAAAATCAAAGCGTAATCGCCGATTAGCACTCGTACCGTAGGGGCCTCAGCCAGATTTGGCTGGGGCTTTTTGCGTTTAGCAGCCAGCCGAACGCATTTTGCCTTTGCCCGGCCTGCTTGCTTATATTTGGCCTAAACACCCGGCTGTCTGTTTAGCCACTACTTCCCTTCCCATGCCACCCCTCCCCAGTAGCACGGCCTCGGCCGTGCAAATCCAGCAGTTTTACGACAAGGGCCTGGCACACGCCAGTTACGCCGTGCGCTGCGGCCGCCAGGTCGCCATCATCGACCCGGCCCGCGACCCGCAGCCCTACTACGATTTTGCCGACGAGCACGAGGCCGACATCGTGGCCGTGATTGAGACGCACTTGCACGCCGATTTCGTGTCGTCGCACCTGGAAATTGCTCAGGAAACCGAGGCCACCATCTACTGCAGCGAGCTGCTGGGCGCCAGGTACCCCCACAAAACGTTTGATGACGGCGACCGCATCAGCCTGGGCACTGTGGAGCTGCACGCCATCAACACGCCCGGCCATTCGCCCGACAGCATCAGCATTCTGCTCCTGGACGAGCTGGCCCAGAGCCGCGCCGTGTTTACCGGCGACGCCCTTTTTGTGGGCGACGTGGGCCGGCCCGACCTGCGCGAGGACGAGGCCGTGGGCGGCCACCAGCGCCAGGAGCTGGCCGCCCAGCTCTATCGCAGCACCCGCAACAAGCTCATGACCCTGCCCGGCACCACGCGGGTGTACCCCGCCCACGGCCCCGGCAGCCTCTGCGGCAAAACCACCAGCACCGACCTCGACAGCACCATTGCCAGGGAGCTGAAAACCAACTACGCCCTGCAGCCCATGTCGCAGGAGGAGTTCGTCAAAGTGCTGCTCGAAGACCAGCCCTTCGTGCCCAAGTACTTCGGCCACAACGTGCAGCTCAACCGCCAGGGCGTCCCCGGTTTCGAAGACAGCATCCGGGCGGTGCCCCACCCCGGCAGCAACGCCGCCCTAGAGCCCGGCGTGCTGATAATTGATACCCGCCCCGCCGCGCAGTTCCGGGCCGGCCACCTGCCCGGCGCCCTCAACCTGCAGGACGGCGGCAAGTTCGAGACCTGGCTGGGTTCCATCATAGGCCCTGCCGAGCCGTTTTACTTACTATCCGACTCCCAAATTGGTTTGGACGCGGTGGTGCGTAAAGCCGCCAAAATCGGCTACGAGGGCAACATCAAAGGCGCCTTGCTGGCCCCGTTGGTGCTGCCCAACACTTCCCCCGCCGTGGACGTGGCCCAGGTGCGCCAGCACCCCGAAGCCTTCACCATTGTGGACATCCGCAACCGCGCCGAGGCCAAAACCCCGGTCTTTGAAAACGCCCTGCTCATCCCGCTGCCCGAGCTGCGGGAGCGCGCCCACGAAATACCTACTGATAAACCCGTCTTGATTCATTGCGCCAGCGGCTACCGCTCGGCGGCCGGGGCCAGCATTGTGCAGCAGGCCCTGCCTGGCGTGGACGTGCTGGATTTGGGCGAGGCCATTGCGGAGTTTCAGGGACAGGAGGTGCATTAACATTATGTATTCCAAGTTTTTTTGTTTGGAATCGCAGTATAAGAAATTGATTGACACATTAGCTTGACAAGAGAAATGAAGAAAACCAAACTTGCTCTCTCAAGTCTTTTGATAGCCCTGATGGCATTCCTTTTTCTAAATTTATTTCTGAATCTTTTCGTAGGCGAAATCAATTGGGAAAAAACTTTATCAACAGCTTATCGCCCTGTGGACCATAACATGCAACTTGTTTCAACGGAATGGGCAGACTTAAAAACCCCTAAAAGCTGGAGAAACATTACGGTTAACTCAACTTGTCCTGGATATGTTGGTGCCCTGTGGACAGGAAACGAGTTTATAAATTACGAATACGGCATGTTTGCACCTGATTTAAGAAACCATGCCTCCACTGAGCAAATCAAACTCGACACTCTTGCTGGGCACCTCGTTTATTCCGTGACGCAAGATGAGGTAACCGGTTTTTACATTCCACCTCAAGGGGAAATGACTTCCAGTCTCACCCTTTACCCTTCCAAAGCCGGGTATCAACGGAGCGACAGCCTGAGGGCACTCCTTGGCAGGTTAAAATACAAGAAATAACTACTTACACTACTTGTAATTTGATGGTTAAATAGGGCTTTTTGGTATTTTCAAATATTTTGGCGCACCTGCCGGCGCTTTCCCCATTTCCCACCGCCTGGGTATCTTTGAGATTATCTCTACCCTATGCGCATTCTACACACCGCCGACTGGCACCTCGGGCAGCGCTTCATTAGCGGGCACGAGCGCACCGACGAGCACCGCCATTTCCTGACCTGGCTGGTGGCCACCGTGCGCGAGCAGGCCGTGGAAGTGCTGGTCATTGCCGGCGACGTGTTCGACAGCGGCTCGCCCGCCAACCAGGCGCTGGAGCTGTACTACGATTTCCTGCTGCAAATGCAGGGCACCGCCTGCCGCGACATCGTGGTGGTGGGCGGCAACCACGACTCGCCCGCGACCCTCAACGCTCCGGCGCGGCTGCTGCGCCACCTGCGGGTGCACGTGGTGGGCTGCGTGCCCGACTGCTTCGACGACCAGGTGCTGGTGCTGAACGATGCCGCCGGCCAGCCCGGCCTGGTGGTGTGCGCCGTGCCCTTCCTGCGCGACCGCGACGTGCGCCTGTCTGTGCCCGGCGAAACGGCCGAGGAGCGCGAAGCCCGCCTCAAGCAAGGCATCGCCGACCACTACGCCCGCATCGCGGAGGTGGAGCACGTGTGGCAGCTCAAGGCGCAGGGCCTGCCCGTGCTGGCCACCGGCCACCTGTATGCCGCCGGGGCCGCGCCCTCCGATTCGGAGCGCACCATTCACGTGGGCAACCTGGGCCAGGTCACGGCCGAGCATTTCCCGGAAGTGTTTGATTACGTGGCACTGGGGCACCTGCACCGGCCGCAGCGCGTGGGCGGGCGCGAGCACATCCGCTACTCCGGCTCGCCCATTGCGCTGTCTTTTTCCGAAATAGACCACGGCAAGGAAGTGCTGCTGCTGGATTTTGCAGCCGGCAAGCTGGCCGCGCTCACGGCCCTGCCGGTGCCGGGCACCCGCCGGCTGCTGCGTTTCCACGGCGGGCTGGAGGAAGTGGTGGCCCTGCTGGTGGCTTACGACAACACTGGCTACCTGCTCCCCGCCTGGGTCGACGTGGAAGTGCGCTCCGAGCGCACCCAGCTGGAAGTAGCCGAGGCGCTGCTCGCCGTCATTCAGGCCCTAGACCGCCAGCAGGTGGAGGTGCTGGCCCGCCGCCACCTGCGCCTGGTGCAGCTGCGCCCGCTGGGCGAGCCGGGCGAAGGCGACGAGCCCCTCACCCCCAGCCTGCACGACTTCACCGAGCGCCAGGTGTTTGCCCAGCGCCTGGAAAGCGAGCCCGAAGCCGGGCGCGCGGAACTACTGGCCGCCTTTGATGAATTGTTGGAAGGAATGCCCCACGCATGAAGATTCTCCGCGTCCGTTTCTGTAATCTGAACTCGCTGCGCGGCGAGCACGAGGTTGACTTTGGCACCAGCCCGCTTTCCGACGCCGGCCTCTTTGCCATTACCGGACCCACGGGCGCCGGCAAAACCACCATCCTCGACGCCATCACGCTGGCGCTCTACGGCCAGGTGCCGCGCCACGACGGCAGCGGCCCCGAGCAGGTGATGAGCCACGGCACCGGCGAAAGCTGGGCCGAAGTAGAGTTCCAGGCCAGCGGCAAGGTGTACCGCGCCAAGTGGGGCCAGCACCGCGGCCGCCGCCGCCCCGAAAACCCCTTGCAGGACTCCAAAATGGAGCTCAGCGAGCAGGTGTTCGTGGATGGCGAAGCCACTTGGCCGTTTCTGGAAAATCTTAAGTCGCGCGTGCCGGCCAAAGTAGCCGAGCTGAGCGGCCTGGAGTACCGGCAGTTTCTGCGCTCGGTGCTGCTGGCCCAGGGCGAGTTCACGAAGTTCCTGAAGTCCTCGGCCGGCGAGCGGGCCCAGCTGCTGGAAAAACTGACCGACACCCGCAAGTATTCCGACATCTCCAAAGCCGCTTACGAGCGCGCCAAGCTGGAAACGCTGCGCGTGGAAACGCTGCGCTCCGGCCTGGCCGGCGTGGTGCTGCTGGGCCCCGAGGAAGTAGCCGAACTGGAAGCCGACGTGCAGGAGCTGGGCCGCCACCTGCAGGCTGCCACCGCCGCGCAGCAGCGCCTGGCCGAAGCCCAGGCCTGGCGCCGCCGCCTGGAGGAGCTGGCCGGGCAGCAGCAGCGCAGCCAGTCGCGCCTGCACGAGCTCAGTTCCGAAGCCGAAACCCTCACGCCGGTGCGACAGCGCGTGGCCCGGCACGAGCAGGCCCTCCCCTTCCAGACGCCCTGGGCCCTGCTGCGTCAGGCCGACGAGCAGCACCAGAAATTGGGCATCGAGACTGAAAGACTGCGCCTGCATCTGCCGCAGCTGCAAACGGCGCTGACCGCCGCCCGCGCCGCCCGCGCCACCGCCGCCACGGCTCGCGACACGGCCGTGGCCACCCAAAAAGAGCAGGAACCCCGGCTGCGCGAAGCCGAAAAGCTGGACGTGCAGGTGCAGGCCGCTGGCCAGCAGCTGAAGAAAGACAAAGAGGAATACGACAATAAAAACAAACGCTGCAAGCAGCTGAAAGCGGCCATTGACACCGCCAGTGCCCGGTTGCTCGACCTACGGCGGCAAAGCGGTCAGGTAGCGGAGTGGCTCACCCTGCACCTGCACCTGGAGGAGCTGGGCGACACCCTGCCCACCGTGGCCGCCAACCTGCAGGACTGGGAGCACCTGCGCGCTGAGCTGGGCCAGCTGCTCCGCGCCGAAGCCTCGCTGCAGGGCCGCCTGACGGCTGCCGAAGCAGCCGCCACCCAGGGCCAGGCCGATGCCGCCACCGCCACCCAGGCCCTGGTGGCGGCCAACGCGCAGCAGCAAACCGCCGCCAGCAGCCGCGACCAGTGGCTCACGCGCCTGCAAGCCCACGAAAAAACCCTGCGCCACCAGCACACCGACCTGGAGCGGGCCCACGCCGACCTGCGCCGCCTCCTGCAAACGCAGCACCTTATTCTGACGCACGAAGAAGCCCGCCAGCACCTGACCGCGGGCGACCCGTGTCCGCTGTGCGCGCGCTGGAGCACCCCTTCGCGGCCGGGGAGCTGGGCGTGAGCAGCGAATCGGTGCGAGCCGACGAGGCCCGCGAGGCGGAGCTGGGCCAGCGCGTGCACGCCCTCAACACGCGGCTCAACCACCTGCTCACCTTTGGCGAATTGCTGACCAGCAACGGCGCCCAGCCCCACCCTGTCCCGTTGCCACCGCTGAGCGAGGCCGAGGAAGCCACCGTGCCAACGAAAGTGCGGGCGCTGGTGCAGCAGCTGCGCGGCCTGCAACAGCAGCAAAGCCAGCTGGACATAACGCTGACCAAAGCCCAAAGCCGGGCGCAGCAGGCCACCGACCAGCAGCGCGAACTGGTCCGGGAGCTGGCCAAAGTGCGCGGCGACTTGGCCGATGCCCGGGAGCGGGAGCCGCTGGTGCGCGACCAGCTGGCCAGCCTGAGCAGCAGCTTTGGCCTGACCTTCAGCGGCGAAAACGGCCCCGAGCTGATGAAACAGCTCAAGGATTCGGGCGCGGAGTACCAACGCCAGAAAGCAACCCAGGCCACCGCCGAAAAAGAGGCCGGCACCATAGCGGCCGTGCTACAGCAGCAGGAGGACGAACGGGACGAGCTGCACAAATGGCTGCAAAACCGTAAAACCACCCTGCTCGCCCAGCACCAGGCCATGCAGGCCCAGCAGCAGGAGCGCCAGCAGCTTTTTGCCGGCCCCGACGTGGCCGCAACCCGCACCGAGCTTGCCGGCGCGCTTGAGCGCGCCGAGCACCAACTCCTGCAAGCCGACCAGGAACTCCAGAAGCACGAAACGGCCCTGGTGAACACCGAAAGCCAGCTGAAGCAGCGCGAACAGGACACCGCCCAGCACGCCGAAACCCGCGACACGCGCTACGCCGCTCTGGTGGCCGAGCTGCGCACCGCCGGCCTGCCGCCCGCTCCCACCGCCCTGGCCGAGCGCCTGCTGCCCGACGACGTGGCCCAGCGCCTCACCCAGCAGCTCACCCGGCACGACCAGGCCGTGGCCGCCGCCCAGCACGCCCTTACCGAAACCGCCCAGCAGCTCCAGACCGAAGAAGGCCGCGCCCTCACGCCCGAGCCCCTGGCCGCTATTGCCGAGCAGCTGGCCGCCCACGCCAGCCAGCTGGCCCACCTCAACCAGCAGCTGGGGCAGCGGCAGGAGCGCCTCCACAGCCACCGCAACGGCCTGGAACGCCACGCGGCGCTGGCCACCGAGCTCGACAAGCAGCAGCAGGAAGCGCGCCGCTGGCGCCAGCTGGCCGAAGTCATCGGCTCGGCCGATGGCAAGAAGTTCAGCGAGTTTGCCCAGGGCCTGACCCTGGCGCGCCTTGTGGACCTGGCCAACCGCCACCTCACCCGCCTCACCGACCGCTACCGCATCCTGCGCAACCCCAACGAGCACCTCGACCTACTCATTCTTGATGAGTACCAGGCCAGCAGCTCCCGCTCCATGAACTCCCTTTCGGGCGGCGAAAGCTTCCTAGTAAGTCTGGCGCTGGCCCTGGGCCTGAGCGAGCTGGCCGGCCGCAAGACGCAAATCGACACGCTGTTCATCGACGAAGGCTTCGGCACCCTCGACCCCGAAGCGCTGGACGTGGCCCTCACGGCGCTGGAAATGCTGCAGGGCACCGGCAAAACCATCGGCATCATCTCCCACGTGGAGGCGCTGAAGGAGCGGGTGAGTACCCAAATCAACGTGCGCAAAGGCGCGGGCGGCGTCAGCTCAATTCGGGTGGTTGGGTTGTAACGCGGGCTCCAATCCCACACTATTGGCTGGCGGCTTTTACTTCGGCCCAGGTCCAGTAGCTTTTGGGCTTGATGTGGGCGTAACCCTGCTGGAAAAAGGCCAGCACCTCCTGCTCGAATATTTCGGGCGGAATGGATGATGAGTAAATAGGCCGGCCGTCAGGGTCGGCGTAACGCTGGGCTTTGCTGAGCTTGCGCGGGCCGCTGAGGCGCAGCAGTGGGCCAGTGTCGGTTATGCCGTCGGCGGCCCAGGTCTGGGCGTTGGTTTCCAGCTCATTCAAGCGTGCTACCAGCGGCGCCAGGGACAGGCGCGGCAGCGTAGGGCGGCTGGCCAGGTCAATCCAGGTGGTGTATTTGTACTCCAGCTCGTAGCGGTTTCCATCGTAAAGGGCCAGCACGATATCGGACCCCGCCGTAGCACCGAAAAGCGCATAATACGGCACGGGCTGCGGCGTATTAACCACCGCTAGGCCTATTGCGGGGTAGGTCCGGTGCTGGCTCCGCGGCCCCTGCACCACTACCGTAGCGGCCTGCTTCACCCGCTCGAATTCGGGTAGCCATAGCGGCCGGCCTGCCGCAGGATTGTCCAGCACGGCGGCGAAGCGCGGGAGAAACCACTCAAACTTTTCGGCGGAGGCCTCGTCCTCGCGCCGTCGGCGCAAGGGCGCACCGAAGGGCTCGTAGAAGCGGGCCTTTTCTTCGGCGTTCAGCCAGCACACCAGTTGCAGCGCATGGTCGGCCAGCGGGTGCGACCAGTTTATTTCCCGAAAATCGCCCAATACAGCCACCAGACGCAGCAATTCTTCGTGGTGCAGCGCCAATTCGGGATGCAGCAGGCTCCACACCCCAACGAAGCCGTCGATGTCGAAGTGGTTGGCCGTGACGGCCGCTGCCGACAGGCCGGGCGTGGCGGGCTGGTGCAAGGCACGCAGCGCCGAGCCGGCGCTGGTGTCATCGCGCAGCAGCACCGGCGTGGCAGCCCCGCGCCAATGCGCCAGGGTGAGGGCGGCGCCATTGCCCACGCTATCGACCACAATGGTGGGCTGCTGCCGAAGCTGCGCGAAGGGCACGAAATAGCGGTTCATGCAGCAAAGCTGGGGTATAAATCCGGTTCGGGCAGCGCCCGGCGGTGGGGCGGCTGCTCCCCTAGCGCCGGCCCCGCCGGTTGCTGATGCGCTCCACGCGCTGCTTGCGAATCCAGCGCAGGTAGGTTTGGAGCTCCTCGGCGGCGCGCAGGGCCTCTACCGACGCGTAGCGACGGGCCAGGTCGCGGTTGCTTAGGAAGCGGTGCACGCTGCTGTGGCAGGGCTGGCATAAGTCTACCACGGGGCCGTGGTGGCCGCCTTCTTCGCGCGGCACCAAGTGGTGGCGGGAAGTAGACTGCACCTCGCGCTCGCAGAGGCCGCAACGGATTTCTGCGGCGACCGATGAATTGGATGGTGGCCAGGTGGCCGGCAGCGAACGACGCCTGGGCATAGCGCAGCTAAGGGCAGATTTGGAGAAAATATTTTATTGAATTTAAACACCATTGCGCCGCGCTAAGTTGCGCATTAATTTTAAGCAACCTATCTTGGCAGGTAATATGCTTATTGGTATTTCTTTACCGGGCCTGACACGGCACTAATTTCATTCCTGTTTCACTTATGACAACACCCCTACCCCCTTTTTCAACACCAAAGCACACTACTTTGGTTGGCCGTCTGGCGGGAGCCCTGGTAGTATTATTACTAGTTGCTGCAGGACCTTCGGCGAAAGCTCAAACGTGGATGGTGAGCACTACTGCGCAGGTAAAGCTGGGCATTCTGGACAAGTACGGGCAGCTTGGGCCTTACACGGCCACCTTTGTGGTGCACAACGAGCGCACCGGCAAAGACTACCTTTTGATAAAGGAGCTGGGCCCCGGCCAGATGGGAGTTGATGTGATGTTTCCCTCCGACCCCTCTGACCCCAACTACTTCAAAAGCGCTAGCGGCGAAGCTGCTTCGGCCACGCCGGGGCGCTACACCTGGGAGTGCCTGGTGAAGGGTGTGAAAGCCGTTGGCGGCCGGTTTGATTTGCCCGAAGTGGGCAATGACATCACGATAATCACCAGATAAGCACCGCCATAACTTCGGTTATTCGCGTTAAAACGAAAAAAGCCTGGCCGTGCGCCCGGCTTTTTTCGTTTAGGTGCGGTACCGGCCCGATTGGGCGCGCGGCGCTTTTGGCCGCTGGTGGTTTCACTTTCTTCTGTTTCGTCGTGCCTCGTAAGTCCTTCCCCGAACTCATCAACAGCCCCGGCATGCCCGTGCTGGTTGACTTTTACGCCACCTGGTGTGGCCCCTGCAAAACCATGGCGCCCATTCTGGAGCAGGTGGCCACCCAGCACGGGGGCAAGCTGCGGGTTATCAAGATTGACGTGGACCGCAACGCGGCCGTGGCCCAGCAATACCGCGTGCAGAGCATCCCAACGCTGATTCTGTTCCACCAGGGGCAGCCGGTGTGGCGGCAGGCGGGCGTGGTGCCGGCAGCCCAGATTGCGCAGGCCCTGCAGCCCTACGTGGGGAAATAACCAGCCCCGGCGGCGGCGTTTTCCAGACAGGAGCAGTCAAACTATCTGCGGGGTTCGGGCGTTGGGTACGGCAACCCCTCCGTATACTTCCCGATTGCCCCCTATGCTTTTTAGTTCTGCTGCGCGTTGTCTGCTATTGGTGGTGTTGGTGGTGTGCGTGGCCGGCTTCTGGGGGTCTGTTTGGTCCCAGGAGGGCCCGCGCTATACCATCAGCGGGACGGTGCGCGGTGATAAGGGGGAAGCGCTGCCTGGCGCCAGCGTGGCGGTGCCGGCCCTCAGCACGGGCACCGCGGCCGACTCGCTAGGCCATTTTGCCCTGCCCCTGCCAGCGGGAAGGCACCAGCTGGTGGTGGCCTTTGTGGGCTACCAGCAACTCACCCGCGAGCTGAACCTGACCCGAAACCAACGGCTGAACCTCGCGCTGGAAGCCAGTGGCAATGAGCTGGGCGAAGTGGTGGTGCAGGGCACCGTGACGCTGGCCGCCAAGCTCAAATCGACCCAAATGGGCGTGGAGCGACTCACCATCCGGGAGGCCAAGCTGCTGCCGGCGCTTTTCGGGGAGGTCGACATTCTGAAAACGCTGCAGCTCAAACCTGGCGTGCAGAGCGGCGGCGAAGGCACCAGCGGCTTGTTTGTGCGCGGCGGCTCGGCCGACCAGAACCTGGTGCTGATTGACAACGCGCTGGTGTACAACCCCAACCACCTGTTCGGGCTGTTTTCGGTGTTTAACTCCGATGCGGTGCAAAGCGTGGATTTGTACAAGTCGGGGTTTCCGGCGCAGTTTGGCGGGCGGCTCTCGTCGGTGGTGGATGTGAAGATGCGCGAGGGCGACCGGCAAAAAAATGTGGTGACGGGCGGCGTGGGCCTGATTTCGTCGCGCCTCACCTTCGAAGGCCCTATCAACAAGGGCAAGGGCTCGTTCATTGTATCGGGCCGCCGCACCTACTTTGACATCTTCACGCGGGCTCTTAACAAGGCCAACGAGGATACCAAGGACTACAGCCCCATTCCGGACTATTACTTCTACGATTTCAACCTCAAGGCCAATTACACGCTGGGCAAGAAAGACCAGGTGTTCCTGACCGGCTACTTGGGGCGCGACGCCTTTGGGTTCAACAGCCCCGGCGGCTTCGATTTTAAGTTTAACTGGGGCAATGCCATTGGCTCGCTGCGCTGGAACCACACGTTTTCGGACAAGCTCTTTGTGAACACCTCGGTGTCGGTGTCGGACTACAACTACGACCTCACCAACCGATTCGACCAGTTCAGCTTCGGGCTGGGCTCAAACATCACGGACTACAGCGCCCGCACCGATTTTGAGTACACGCCCAACGACCGGCACCTGCTGAAGGCCGGCGCCCAGCTCACCCAGCACCGGTTTGGGGTGGGCCGGCTGGAGGCCAATTCCGGCGATGGCCGCGTTAATTTTGGCTCCGATGTGAGCTACAATGGCCTCGACGGCGCCCTCTATGCCTCCGACAATTACAAGGCCTCCGACAAGCTGCAGCTGGAAGGCGGCCTGCGCCTCACGGGTTTCCAGAGCGGCAGCAACCGCTACGGGGGCCTCGAACCCCGCGGCTCGGCCCGCTACTCGCTCAGCAACAACACGTCGCTGAAGGCCAGCTACGCCATGATGTACCAGTACGTGCACCTGGTGACCAACTCCGGAGCCTCGCTGCCCACCGACATCTGGTACCCCTCGCGGCTGTCGGTGAAGCCGCAACAGTCGCAGCAGGTGAGCACCGGGGCCAGTTTCCTGCTGGGTAAGGGCAAGTACCTGCTCACCAACGAGGTGTACTACAAATGGGGCCGCAACCAGGTGGATTTTCGCGACGGCGCCCAGCTGTTCGTCAACCCCGAGCTGGATACCGAATTCATATTCGGCAAAAGCTGGAGCTACGGCAACGAGCTGTACCTGGAAAAGAAAACCGGCAAAACCACCGGCTGGATAGGTTATACCCTGGCCTGGAGTTGGCGCAATTTCCAGCCCCAGCGCGGCACCAACGGCATCAACAACGGCGAGGACTTCCGCCCCACCTACGACCGCCGCCACAACCTGACCGTGGTGGTGCTGCACCAGCTCAGCCCGCGCCTCAACTTCACGGGGAGCTTCATCTACACGTCGGGCTCGCTCACCACGTTGCCGCTGGGCCGGTTTGGGTTGCAGGATATCCCGGGTTCGCGCACCGGCATCGACCCGCGCCCGGTGCCCATTTACCCCAACCGCAACTCCTACCAGCTCATCCCCTACCACCGCCTCGACCTGGGCGTGGTGTACAAAATAGGGGCGCGGCTCAACCAGGACCTCACCCTGAGCATCTACAACGCCTACAACCGCCGCAACGCCTATTTCGTGTTTTTCGAAGACATTGAGGACGAAAACGACCGCATCACGGGCTTCCAGGCCAAGCAGGTGTCGCTGTTTCCCGTCATTCCTTCCCTGACCTACAATTTCCGGTTTTGATGCTGGCATTAACGGCCTCCCTGCCCACTACTCCTCTTATGCTCCACTTCATCAAATCGGTTGGCTTTGCGATGCTCCTGGCGGGCCTGGCCGGCTGCGGCAGCCTGCAAAACGACATCGACGTGCCGCTGCCCAGCTACTCGGCCGAGCTGGTGGTGGAATGCTACCTGGAGCCCGGCAAAGTGCCCAGCCTGGCCGTCACCACCTCGGTGCCCTACCTGAGCGCTACGCTGCCCCAGGTGCCGCCCGATGTGAAGGTGACCCTCACCCTGCCCGATGGCAAGGCGGTGGCCCTGGAGTTCCGCCCCAACTACGCAGTGTTGTTGGACACCGGCTCGGTCATCAAATTCTACACCCACATCGGGCGCGATACGCTGAAGGCCCGCCCGGGCGACGTGTTCAAGCTCGACGTGCGCGACACCCAAGGCCGCGTGGTGACGGGTACCACCACCATGCTGGCCCTGGTACCCATCGACTCGGTGGAATACAAATTCAACGACAAAACCGGCTCCGAACGCAAGGCCTACTTCCTCACCAACTTCCGCGACCCCAGCACGCCCAACGATGCCTACCGTGTGCAGCTGCACAAAGGAAACCCCGCCAAAGGAGCCCTGCTCAAGCGTCCGGAAACAGACATTTCCCTGGAAGACCAGTTGGTGAACGGCAAACCCGTGGTGGTGGGCACCAGCTACCGCTTCGTGGCCGGTGACACCGTCACGGTCACGCTCTACCACACCGACGCCGCATTTTACCGCTTCCGGCAGTCGGTGCGCGACGCCCGCAGTGCCAATGGCAACCCCTTTGCCCAGCCGGCGGCTATTCTCAGCACGGTACAGGGCGGCGTGGGCATCTTTTCGGTGCTAAGCGCCACCCGAGCCACGAAAGTGGTGAAATGAGCAGCTATGCTGTAGTACATGAAAACCTTATGACAAAAAAACGTCATGCTGAGCCTGTCGAAGCATCTCTACCGCGATAGTAAATCAATTACCTGCGCGGTAGAGATGCTTCGACAGGCTCAGCATGACGGCCATGTGGCTACAGGCCCGCCACCACCGCTTTTACCAGGGCCGTGAGCCGGGGCTCAGCCTGGGCGGCGGCGGCAAAAATATCGGCCAGCACCACGGGCTTGAGGTGGCCGGGCGCGCACAAATCGGTGATGACGGAAACAGCCAGCACCGGCAGGCCCAGCTGGCGCGCGGCAATCACCTCGGGCACCGTGCTCATGCCCACGGCATCGGCTCCGATGGTGCGCAGGTAGCGGTATTCGGCGGGGGTTTCCAGCATGGGGCCGGGCACGCTGGCGTACACGCCGCGCCGGGTGGTGCCAGTGTGGCCCAGGGCCTTGGCGGCGGCTTCGGCGCGGGCCAGCAGGCCGGCATCGTAGGGCGCAAACATGTCGGGGAAGCGCGGGCCCAGCTCGTCCAGGTTGGGGCCGATGAGCGGGTTGGTGGGCTGCAGGTTGATGTGGTCATCAATCAGCATGAGGTCCGCGAGGCGGAAGTCGGGGTTGAGGCCGCCGGCGGCGTTGCTCACCAGAAGCTGCGAAATGCCCAGCAGCTTGAGCACCCGCACGGGCATGGCCACCTGCTGCATGGTGTAGCCCTCGTAGTAGTGGAAACGCCCCTGCAGCACGGCCACTTTCCGGCCTTCCATGCGGCCCAGCAGCAGCCGGCCCGCGTGGCTTTCTACCGTGGAAAGCGGAAAATGCGGAATGTCGGCGTAGTTGATTTCGTACTCTACCTCCACTTCATTGGCCAATGCACCCAGCCCGGTGCCGAGGATGATGCCCGTTTCGGGCTTAAAGTTTTGGGATTGGGTGCGGATGTGGGCGGCGGCGGCCTGGATTTGCTTCAGCATAAATATGAGTTGGGGGAAACGGCTAAAAAGCTGTCATCCTGAGCGCAGCGAAGACCTTATCACCGAAGAACAAGTAAAGTCCAACGGTGATAAGGTCCTTCGCTGCGCTCAGGATGACAGAGGGCTTAGCAACAAAATATTACTTAATGTCCAGCTCGTAGGGCAGGCGGGCTTGCACGCCGCGCATGCTCATTAGCAGCTGGTATTGAGCGTAGGCGGGGTAAAGCGGGCCCAGCTCGGCCTTCATGGCCTTGGCTTTCACCTCGGCCTCGTCGCCACCGCCGAACATGGAAAGAATATTTTCCAGCTCCGACTTGCGGCGCGGAAGCTGCTGCACGCGGTAGTCGTCCTTTTTGAGGCCGGCGCGGGCGGCGGCAATGCGCAGGGCATCAGAATAGTCGCCCAATACGTCCACCAGGCCGTTTTGCTTGGCTTCGAGGCCGCTCCAGACGCGGCCTGAGGCCAGGCGGCGCAGGCGCTCCACGGACATGCCCCGGCCCTTGGCGGCTTTGGTGGTGAAGTCGGCGTAAATGTTGTCGACTTCGCCCTGCAGGGTGCGTTTCTCAAAATCAGTGAGGGCGCGGGTGATGGTGGGCAGGTCGGAAAACTTGCCGGTGTTCACGCGGTCCACGGTGATGCCGAGCTTATCGGCCAGCAGGGGCTGAATGTTGGGCAGCACGCCAAATACGCCAATGGAACCCGTGATGGAGTTGGGATGCGCCACGATGGTGTCGCAGGCCATGGCAATGTAGTAGCCGCCGGAAGCCGCCACGTCCGACATCGACGCAATGATGGGCTTCACCTTCTTGGTGAGCACCACTTCGCGGTAGATGATGTCCGAAGCCAGCGAGGAGCCACCGGGCGAGTTGATGCGCAGCACCACGGCCTTCACCTTGTCGTCGAGGCGGGCCTTGCGAATGGCTTCGGCAAATTTTTCGCTGCCGATGTTATCGTCGCTGCCTTTGCCGGTCACGATGTCGCCTTCAGCGTAAATCACGGCAATGCGGTTGCTGGAGGTGACTTCGGCGTCCTGGTCGTTGTCGGCATATTCGCTCAGGCTCACCAGGTTCACTTTTTTGTTCTTGGCCAGCCCCAGGCGGTTGCGCATGTAGTCCTGTACCTCATCAAAGTAGCCCAGCTTGGTCACCAGCTTCAGGCGCAGGGCGTCGGGGGCGTTGTGCACCAGCATGGAGTCGGAAATGACCATGAGGCGGGCCGGCGCGATGCCGCGCGACGCGGCAATCTGCTTCACCATGTAGCCGTTGATGGAGTTCAGGAACGACACGGTCTGGTAGCGGGCCGAGTCGGAGAAGCTCTCGCGGAAAAACGGCTCCACGGCGCTTTTGAAAGAGCCCACCCGGAAGATGTAGGGCTCAATCCCGGCTTTTTCGAACAGCCGCTTGTAGAACAGCACTTCCGTGCCCAGGCCGTTGAATTCGAGGTTGCCCTGGGGGTGCAGGTAAATCTGGTTGGCCACCGACGAGAGGTAGAAGCTCTTTTCGGAGCACACCTCGTGGTAGGCCACCACAAATTTGCCCGACTTCTTGAAGTCCAGCAGGGCGTCGCGCACTTCCTCCAGCGAAGCCATGCCGCCCTGCACAATGTCGAGGTTCAGGAGTATGCCCCGAATGTCCTCGTCGCCTTTGGCGCGGCGGATAGTGGCTTTGAGGTCGACCAGGCCCGTCGTAGAGCTGTTGGCCCCAAAATTAAACTTACTGTTCCGCCCGCGCTCCGCGAGCGGCTCGTTGAGCTTGAGTTCGAGCACGGAGTTGGCGGCCACTTTCTTGCGGTCGCCACTGCTGGCGGCCGCCCCAATCACGACGGCCAGCAGCACGAAGCCCAGAAAACTAAAGGCCAGCAGACCAACAATGGTAGCCAGCACAAATTTCAAAAATTGACGCATGAATGCAGAAGGTGAGTTTAGGTAGTAAATGTAGGTCGCGGCCGCAAATGCCGGCGGCTGGCGGGCCAGTTGCAGTACTTAATCGGCGGTTCTACCTCGGCATTACAGTCGGCCGACAAATCAAAGTCGTTTAAATGTGCGATAAAAGAACGTCGTGCTGAGCGCAGCCGAAGCATTTTCACCGCGCCACCTGTCATGCTGACGCAGGAAGCATCCTCTCACCAAAATACAAATCGTTTCTGGGTGAGGAGGTCCTTCGCTAAGCTCAGGAGGCACGGTAGGGATGCTTCCGCTGCGCTCAGCATGACGTTCTTTTTTTGTTTTTGCTTGTTCAAGAACAAGGGCACGAACCTGATTCACTCACCACTCCGCGTTAATAGCCGTATTTCTCGCCCCACCAGCCGCGCAGGCGCTCCTGAATCTTCTGCTCGCTGGCGTTGTGGCCCGGCTCGTAGAAGCGCTTGCCGCTGAGCGCGTCCGGCAGAAACTCCTGCGCCTCAAAGTTGCCCTCGCCGTTGTGCGAGTAGGCGTATTCTTTGCCGTAGCCCAGCTGCTTGAGCAGGCGCGTGGGGGCGTTGCGCAGCGGCACGGGCACGGGGTACACGCCGTTGGCCTTCACCTCAGCCTGGGCTGCTCTGATGGCCAGGTACGAAGCGTTGCTTTTGGGCGAGGTGGCGAGGTACACCACGGTCTGGGCCAGTATCAGGTCCGACTCCGGTAGGCCGATAACGGTGCAGGCCTGGAAGCAGCTGGTGGCCAGCATCAGGGCGTTGGGGTTGGCGTTGCCGATGTCTTCCGAGGCCATAATGAGCATGCGGCGGGCAATGAATTTCACGTCCTCGCCGCCCTCCAGCATCACGGCCAGGTAGTAGAGCGCCGCGTTGGGGTCGGAGCCGCGCATGCTTTTGATGAAAGCCGAAATGACGTCGTAGTGCATTTCGCCGCCCTTGTCGTAGCGCGCCATGGGGCGCTGGGCCACCTGCTGCACCACGGCATCGGTCACGGTCACCACGCCTTTTTTGTCGGGCGGCGTGCTCTGCACTACTATTTCCAGCAGGTTGAGCAGCTTGCGGGCGTCGCCGCCGCTCAGGGCCAGCAGAGCATGGTCTTCTTTCAGGGTGACCTTCTTCTTCTTTAGCGCCTCGTCTTCCGTCAGCGCTTTCTGCACCAGCCCGCGCAGGGTGTCGGCGCTCAATGCCTCCAGCACGTACACCTGGCAGCGCGAAAGCAACGCGGGAATCACCTCAAACGAAGGATTCTCTGTGGTGGCCCCAATTAGGGTCACGGTGCCGTTTTCCACCGCGCCCAGCAGCGCATCCTGCTGCGCCTTGCTAAAGCGGTGAATCTCATCAATAAAAAGCACCGTGCCCCGCTGCCGCTTGGCTTTGTCGATAACGTCGCGCACGTCCTTCACGCCGGCATTAATGGCGCTGAGGGCCGAAAACGGCTGTTTCAGCTCGCTGGCCAGCAGGTGGGCCAGGGTGGTTTTTCCCACGCCGGGCGGGCCCCACAAAATGAGGCTGGGCAGCCGACCGGCGTTGAGGTAGCGGCGCAGCACGCCGGTTTCGCCCACCAGGTGCTGCTGGCCGGCGTAGTCGGCCAGGCGGCGGGGGCGCTGGCGCTCGGCCAGCGGGGCATCGGGGCCGGGGCCGGGTTGCGGCACGAAAGCGGCGGGTTCGTCGTCGGGAAAGAGAGAGGACATGCGGAAGGTGCGCGACCTTTGTAGCGCGTGCTGCCAGAACGATTACCGGCAAACCGGGTTCTGGCACCGCGAGGAGGCGAACCACAAAGGTCGCCTTACTGCTTGCTTTAATCTATGCGCAATTCCTTCCGCGTGCACGCGGCCCTGTTCTTTGTATCCGTCATTTACGCGGCCAACTATTCGCTGTCCAAGGACGTGATGCCGCGCTACATGGGGCCCTTCGGCATTGTCACGTTGCGTATCGTGGGCGCGGTGCTCTTCTTCACCATCATCAAATATGTGGTAGCGCCACGGGACAAAATCGTTGGCCGGGCCGACAACGTCCGGTCCATTCTGTGCGGCATTTGCGGCATTGGGGTCAATCAGCTGCTGTTTTTCTCGGGTCTGAACCTGACTTCGCCCATCAGTGCCTCGCTGCTGCAAACCATCGCTCCCATTATCGTGGTCATTGCGTCGGCGGTGCTCCTGAGCGAGAAGATTACGCTGCCGCGGGTGCTGGGCATAGCGGTGGGCGCGGCGGGCGCGGCCTCGCTCATTCTCAGCCGCAACGCGCAGGCCGCTATCTACCCGCACGCCACGCTGGGCAACATTTTTATCCTGGCCAATGCCACCGTCTTCGGCCTCTACTTGGTGCTGGTGCAGCCGCTCATGCGCAAGTACCATGCCTTCACGGTGCTCTCGCGCATTTTTCTGGTGGGCGCGGTCATCGCCGTGCCTTTCGGCTGGCGCGAAGCCCTCACGGCCGACTACGCCAGCTTCCCGCTCTACATCTGGCTGGAAATCGGCTACATGGTGGTTTTTCTCACTATCCTGGCCTACCTGCTCAACAACTGGGCCCTGAAGTACGCTTCCCCCGCCCTCCTGGGCGTGTACATTTACCTGCAGCCGGTGCTGGCCGTGCTCATCGCCGTGGCCCTGGGCAAAGACCATTTCAGCTGGGGCAAGGCCGGGCAGGCGGCGCTCATCTTTCTGGGCGTGTGGCTGGTAAGCCAGAAGCCGAAAAAGGCGGTGGTGTCAGAAGTGGCGGTAAAAACGGTGCAGAGCTGAAATGGAACAACTCTTGCTCCCTACCTTGTGCTTCTATGCGCAACACTCTTTTTATTTCAGGAATCCTCTGGCTGGTCGGCGGATTGAGCAGCGCCCAGGCGCAAATCTTGCCGACTACTCCCAAGCCAACCCCGGACTCTACCGGCCCAAAAACATACACCTACATTGAGCGGATGCCGGTTTTCCCGGTGCTGGCACCCGGCGATAGCGCCGTGCCTTCCAACCAGCGGTTCAAGCGCTTTATCAACGCCGATGTGCGTTACCCGCCCCGGGCCCTGCGTGATGGCGTTGCGGGCCAAGTGTTTTTTTCATTTTCCGTGAATGGCCAGGGCCGTACACAGGACATTAAAATTGTGAAAGGCCTACGCGCCGATGTGGATGCCGAAGTGCTGCGCAACGCTCACCGCCTTGACGCCATCCAATGGGAGCCTGGCACGCAAAATGGCCGACCGGTGACTGTTTCGTTCACCGCGCCCATAAATTTTAACATCGACGGCAAGCAGCTACACCAGGCGTTGAGCGATTCGCTGGATGTGGGGTCATTTCGTAAATTTGTTCACCCTCACCCTTCCTGGCCACCCTACAACCGCCTTTTTGACCCACAGCAAGGTCTGGTTTACGGAAATTGCATTCAACGCCTGGGCTTCAGCAGTGGCGGTTTGAGCCAACACGTCCGGCTGGTCAACCTCACTACGGGCAAAGCCCTGCTCCTGGAAGTGAAACCGCTGCTGCGCTCGCGCCGGGAAAACCCCTTCTGCTACGTGGTGCCGCCCGGTCGTTACGCCCTCTACAGGTATGAATTTGCTGAAAGCAAGTGGTACGGGGCCGAGATGCATGAGGAAAATGTGCGCAAGCCCAAGCCGGCGCACTCAAACGACTCTCTGCAAGCCAGTCGCTACCTGTTCACCGTTCAGCCGGGCAAGGTCCACTACGTAGGCACCTGGCACCTGGAGCAAGAAAACGCACCTGCCTTTACCGACGATAAGGCTACCTTGGACGCTCAACTCGCCCCCGTTTTCAAGTACCTGAATTTCGCGGAAGCCGTCACCGCAGTTCCTAAATAGTGCGTTGCCAAGCCGCTACCTTTAATTGTCCTGATTAATCAGATTCACTACCAGCGTCACCATCGTGGCCTTGTCCTCCGGTTTGCTTTCGGCGATGAGCAGCGTGAGGGCCACCAGCGCATTATCGGCCAGCCGGCGTGAGCCGTCGGGGTGGCATAGACAGCGGTTCCGGTCGAGAAACCACACGAATAAGAAGGCGGCGATGCGCTTGTTTCCGTCCGAAAATGAATGAATTTTTCACCACAAAATATAGCAGGTTTGCGGCTTTTTCCTCCACGCTCGGGTACAGGTCTTCGCCATTAAAGCTCTGGTAAAATGTGACCGAACCGAGCTCTGGAACGAGGCGTCTTTCTCGCGCCCAAACAAGGAGCTGCCACCAAACTGCGTGCGCAGGCTGTCCACGGCTTTCAGTCCCGCTTCATACGTCAGCTCAAAAGGCTCTTCGGTGGCCGTGCCGCGCACCTGCAGCCGCTGATGGTCGTACTGGTCGAGTACGTCGAGGGCGCGGGCGTAGTCGCCCAGCACCCGCAGCAGCGCGTCCGATTGGTCGGAGGTCAATTCCTGGTTAATGGCCACTTCGCCTTGCAACTGCACCAGCCGCTTGAGGTCGGCCAGTTGGCGGGCGCTTTCGCGTAGTCGCTTCTCATTTAAGGCATAGCCCTGCACGAGGTACTGGCGCAGGATACCGGTAGCCCACTGCCGAAAATGCGTACCCTTAATAGAATTAACACGGTAGCCGACTGAAATGATAACTTCCAGATTATAAAATCTTACGGGTTTATCCGAAAAAGCAATGGGCATTTTTTGCACATTGCTTTCTTCTACAAGCTCGCCTGTTTGGAAGATATTACGCAAATGTTTGCCTATAACGCTCCGTTCACGACCAAAAAGCTGTGCTAATTGGGCTTGATTAAGCCACAGGGTTTCATGGTCCAATTGCACCTCCAATTGCGTTTGCCCATCGGGCGCCTGGTAGAGTAGGATATTATCGGTAGAAGACATATTCAAAATGGTGACTGTAGTAGCAAGGTAGCTGATTCCAATAACCAAAACGCAAAGAGGCCCGGCTGAACCAGCCGGGCCTCTTTGCGTCTAAACGCAGGACATTCTACAGGTGAATCACCTCGCCGTAAGCTGCCGCAGCGGCTTCCATAATGGCTTCCGACATGGTGGGGTGCGGGTGCACGGCCTTGATGATTTCCATGCCCGTGGTTTCCAATTTGCGAGCCACCACTACTTCGGCAATCATCTCGGTCACGTTCGCGCCTATCATGTGGGCGCCCAGCCACTCGCCGTACTTCTTGTCGAAGATGACTTTCACGAAGCCGTCTTTCACGCCGGCGGCGCTGGCTTTGCCCGAAGCCGAGAAGGGGAACTTACCCACCAGCACGTCGTAGCCTTTGGCTTTGGCTTCGGCTTCGGTGTAGCCCACGCTGGCAATTTCGGGCGAGGCGTAGGTGCAGCCGGGGATGTTCTGGTAGTTGAGCGGCTCGGGGTGGTGGCCGGCTATTTTCTCCACGCAGATGATGCCTTCGGCCGAAGCCACGTGGGCCAGCGCGGGGCCGGGCACAATGTCGCCGATGGCGTAGATGCCGGGTACGTTGGTCTGGTAAAAGTCATCCACGATGATGCGGCCGCGCTCCACGTTGATGCCCAGCTCTTCGAGGCCAATGTTTTCGAGGTTGGTGGTCACGCCCACGGCGCTCAGCACCACGTCGCACTCAATTACCTGCTCGCCCTTTGCGGTTTTCACGGTCACCTTGCAGCCTTCGCCGGCGGTGTCCACTTTGGTTACTTCAGCGTTGGTGAGCACGTTCACGCCGATTTTGCGGAACGACTTCTCCATCTGGCGCGACACTTCCTCGTCCTCCACCGGCACAATGCGTGGCAGGAACTCCACCACCGTCACCTCCGAGCCCATGGTGCGGTAGAAGTAGGCAAACTCCACGCCGATGGCGCCCGAACCCACCACCACGAGGCGCTTGGGCAGCTGCTCCATGGTCATGGCCTTGCGGTAGCCGATGATTTTTTTGTTGTCGACGGGCATGGTGGGCAGCTCGCGCGAGCGGGCGCCGGTGGCCAGAATGATGGATTTGGCTTCCACCGTTTCTTTGCTGCCGTCGGCTTTGGTCACCTCTACTTTGCCGGGGGCCAGCACTTTGCCGGTGCCCATCACGGTTTCAATCTTGTTCTTTTTAAACAGGAAATTGATGCCCTTGCTCATGCCATCGGCCACACCACGGCTGCGGCCGATTACGGCGCCGAAATCGTAGCTCACGCCTTCGGCCTTCAGGCCGTAGTCGGCGGCGTGGTTGAGGTATTCAAACACCTGCGCGCTTTTCAGCAGGGCTTTGGTGGGGATGCAGCCCCAGTTGAGGCAGATGCCGCCCAACGACTCGCGCTCAATCACGCCTACTTTCAAACCCAGTTGCGACGCCCGAATGGCGGCTACGTAACCGCCGGGGCCGCTGCCAACCACGACCAAATCAAATTGCAATGCCATATTTATTTTTTAAGTGTTATTTATCAGTGTTTTACTTGCGAGTAAAAAAGGAAGTGGGACTAAGATGGGAGTAGATTTCGGGGCCTAACTATCTTTGAAAGAGGCACCCATCATCGCCCCACGGGCAAACCCGGTAATGTTCTACAAACTGAAAGGTGAAAGCAAAAAGACAGGTGAGCCAACGGTTTACCTCATTTACCGAAAAGGCACTGTGGCCAAATCAACGGGGGTAACGGTCAAACCGACGCACTTCAACCCAGCCACAGGCAAAGTTAGCATGAGGGATGCGTTACATCCGGAAAAGAATGAACGCATCGAAACCGTGGCCAAAGCGTTTGCACGGGCTTGTCGCGACATTGAATCCGTTGGTCGCCCCGTCACGAGGGCCAACGTGGAAGCGATGCTTGCCATCGAAACGGAAGAAAAGCAGGAACGCGCCAAAAAGGTTGATAAAGGGTGGGGCCTCGTTGCGGAGCGCGAAGAACGGATTGACGCCTTGGAAGCCGAGCTAAAGGAATTGCGCAGCTTGGTAGACGGGCATAAGTACATCCTTGAATACCATCTCCCCAAACAGCAGCGCTTTGAACGCATACTTCGCGACTCTCAGCAGCGGTTGGCCGTGTTGGAGGCTGAAGCGGAGGAAATACGGGCCTACGTGACGGAACTACAAGAAGACATGGGATTGGTCAGCAGCGCACTCTTCAAAGAAAAGCTACACGAGTACATCCGGATTCAACGGCTCAACAACGTAAAGGAAAGTACGTTGGGCAATTACACGGTTATTGGCAACACGGTTGACCGGTTCAACAGCAAATTGAAATTAAAAGACATTGACCTTGCCTTTTTTCAAGAATTTCAACAGCACCTTGTGAAGCGGGGCGTCACCAACAATTCCATCCGGGGCATCCTGAGCCGAATCAAGGGCATCTACAAATACTTTGCGGACGATGAAGGGTTGCCGTTGGGGTTTTTCAGCAAATTCAAAATGGTAAAAGCGGGAAAAGATGAGAACATTATTTTCCTTTCCTCGCAAGAAGTAGCGGAGCTTGAAGCCTTACCCTTGAAAGCCCGCGTCCACCACGAAGTCCGGCAACAATTCCTTTTTGCCGTGGAAACGGGGCTGCGCCGGTCTGACTACAACGTGACTGCTGCCAACGTGCAAGGCAGCGCCATCGTCTTGGCCACGCAGAAAACGGGCAAACAGGTCGCCATTCCCCTCACGGCCAAAGCCCGGCAACTGTTCGAGGAAGCCGGGCACTCGTTTCGGTTGATTCCGGAATCCCAATTCAACCAAACCCTGCGCATCATCTGCAAGAAAATGCCGTCCATGCAGGCAGGCAGCATCAAAACGTTTTCCATCGGGAACAATGAGGTGGTCTAGATAATCTGGACAGAACAGGGTGGTATCTTTCCTTCGTCATGAAAGACACCCCGAAACCCGACAAACGCCGCAAGTACGACGCGGCCTTCCGCGCCGAAGCCCTGCGCCTGGCCGAGCAAAGCCGCTCGACCCAGGCCGCCGCGCGGGCACTCAACATTGACCCCAAACGCATCCACCAGTGGCAGAAAGCGGCCCAAACGCCGGTGGCGGCCGCCTTGGGGACGGCCCTGGACCCGGACACGGCGGCCGAGCTGCGCCAGCTGCGGGCCCTGGCCCGGCGGCAGGCGCAGGAGTTAGACATTTTAAAAAAAGCCATCGCCATCTTCTCGGTGACCCCGACCCTATGAGCCGCTACCGCTTCATCGCCGCCGAGCGCGGCCACTACCCGGTGCGGCGGCTCTGCCACGTGCTGGGCGTGCCCGCCAGCGGCTACTATGCCTGGCAAGCCGCTCAGCAGCAGGCGGTGGCAGGTCCGAAGACGCCGGCCTGGGAAACGGCGCTGGTCCAGGTCTTTGGGGGGCATCAACGCCGCTACGGCACCCGCCGGCTGCGGGTGGCGCTGCGGGAAAAAGGCCACCGGGTGGGCCGCCAGCGCCTGCGCACGGCCATGCGCCGCCGGGGCCTGCACGCGCTCCAGCCCAAGGCCTACACCCCGCGCGCGACCGATTCCACCCACGGCTTGCGCTGTGCCCCCAACCGGCTGCTGGACCAGCCCAAGCCGACCCGGGCCAACCGCGTGTGGGTGTCAGACATTACGTATTTACCGCTCGCTAACGGCTGCTGGGCCTATTTGTGCGCCTTCCAGGACATGGCCAGCAAGCAGGTCGTGGGCTGGCACGTCATGGCCACCATGCCCGAAGAACTCATCACCACGGCCTTGCAGCGGGGCTTTCTTTCCCAACCGCCCACCCCGGGCCTGCTCGTGCACTCCGACCGCGGCGGGCAGTACTGCGGCAACGCCTACCGGCAACTGCTCCACGACCACCAGGCCCTGCGCTCGCAGAGCCGCCGCGGCGGCTGCTACGACAACGCCCAGGCCGAGAGCCTGTGGTCCCGGCTCAAAACGGAGGTGCTCGAACTCCGCGACCGGCCCGTGTTTGCCGACTTGGCCGATGCCCAGCAAAGCGTCGCCACGTATTTTGACTACTACAATCACCACCGGCTGCACTCCAGCATCGGCTACCAACTGCCCTATCACGCTCATCAACAACTTCTTCAACCTACTGCCCTAAACTGTCCAAACTAATCGGACCACCTCAGGTGCTCTGTTTTTCCTACTTCTCCAACAGGCAATAAAAAACCTTGTTTTATTCCGCAAACCGTTCGCTACCGCCTCCAAGTTAAGGTATGGTCCGTTGATTCGTCTTTGGACTCGTTGTGCGTATGGAACACCAACCGGTGTTCTGTTAATTCGCTAACCGGGTGCACACTTTGACCAACGATACGAATGGTGAGGTTTCCACCGCTATAGGAGTAGGCGCCGCACCCCGAGATACAGCTGCTACGGGGAAAAAAGAGTTGCCCATCGGCGGTAAATTCCATCAAAACGCTCCCCGGAGATATGTGCTCCGTTTCATCGCGGGTCGCCTTACCATCTTTGTACACAGTTACCGAGCGTACGGACACCTTTTCCCATGTGCCGACAAGGGTTGGAGCAGGCGACGATTTGGAACAGTTTGTCAAGGCAAGCCCCACCAGTGAGCAGAGTAGGATTCTTTTCATCATGCTAAGGTAGACGAGTTATTATCAAAGAAGACCATTCTACGAGTAGCAAAATATTTTATTCTTTAACAAAGCTCGTTCAAGCCACCACCGTTTCTTCGAATGCCTCCCGAAACGTGATGTGGTCGGAATCTAGGGCCGCTTCTCTGCGGTGGTAATGATGATTTGTCGGCCTTTGGTGACGCGATTAAAGTCTGCCAAGTTGATAATGCCGAGGCATAGCGAATAGACTTTTTCCGCGTTCGGCGTGGAGTAATAGGCCACCCGAACCCTATACTTAGCCGCCTCCGGGGTGGGAAAAAAGCAGTCGATGCTTCCGTTTTGAAAGAGCGCGGCGGGAAACTCATACACCCCGGCTGGGAACGTGTAAGTGACGACGGTATCCTTGGCAAAGGCCAAGACCAACCCACGCCCGCTCGTGCCCGTGCAGGGGTCGAACCCAATAATGGTGGCATCCTGATACGCGGGGTTGGCAACCGAAGGACTGGGCGTTTGGGGAGCCACCTGCTTTTTCTCGCAGCTTCCCACTGCTAAGCTGGAGCACAACAGGAAGGCAACATGGTGTGGAAAAGAGCGTTTTTTCATGGGAATTCAAAGGTAGAAGCAGTAGGTGTATCAATTATAGAACCTTGCTACCGTTTATACCCTCCTTCACTTGAGCGGAGCGGGTTCAAGGCCCTACCGTTTGCGTGAACTTGCAAGCCGATTGCAGGGGTGATGGTTTGTGTTGCCTTCTTGACGGGCAAAAGCGACAGCCAATGGCCTGTCCACAGCCGTCGCTATCGTTTGAAGGTTCCGATGAAGTTAATGGATGCGCCACCGTGGCCATATTGGTGAATGTCGAGCACCAACCGGTGGTCGGTTAATTCGGTTACGCGCCAGACACCTCCAGTAATGGTTCTGGAAGTACTAAGGGTGATATTTTCCCCGCTGTAGGTGTACGTAGAGGTGCCTACAGTGCCACTACTAATGATTTTGACTTGCCCATCGGCGGCAAACTCCCACAAATAGTTTCCCGGCGGGTCCACGTCCGTTTGGTCGTAGGGCGCCCGGCCATCGTTGTACACGACGAGCTTGCGGCTGGACACCCGCTCCCACGTTCCCACGAGCTTCGGGGCAGGCGACGATTTAGAACAGCTGAGCAAGACGAGCCCCGATAAGAACCAGAGTATAATTTGTTTCATATTCGGAAGGTAGAAAAGAAGCCCCATATAGTTGCCTACCCCACGACGCAACTTTTAATGGCAGCGATATCCTCATTAAACTGTTCCGATTTGCACCTAGCTATGGACTACACTTGCAAAATCTTGCTCAAAAAGTAGTCAAAAAGGCCAAAGCCGTAGCTCTGAACGGATAAACCAACGTTGGCAACGACTTAATACACAAGTTTTCTCTCATCGTGGAGGCAGGAGACGCCATTTATAATGGAAGAACATAAGAGTGAAGGAATTCGATATTGGAACTCATTACATTTATTAAACGGACGTTTGACAAATGTAATATATCGCATACCTTTGGCTAACACTCCACAACAACCCCGGCCCAATGAAAACCTACGTCGCTTACTACCGCGTGTCAACCCAGAAGCAAGGACAAAGCGGCTTGGGCTTGGAAGCGCAACAGGCCGCCGTGGCCAGCTTCGTTGGCAGCCACGCCACAGTGGTGGCGGAATTCATAGAAGTGGAATCTGGCAAGAAGGACAACCGCAGCAAACTGACGGAGGCCATCGACCAAGCCAAACGAACAGGGTCCGTTTTACTAATTGCCAAATTGGACCGGCTCTCAAGGAACGCGGGCTTCATTTTTGCACTCAGGGACTCCGGAGTAAGCTTCCAGTGCTGCGACATGCCTGACGCTAACACCCTAAATATTGGGATTTTCGCTGTAATTGCCCAGCACGAGCGCGAAATGATTAGCAAGCGGACAAAGGACGCGCTCGCAGCCAAGAAGGCACGCGGTGAAAAATTGGGTACCCCCGCTAACCTGACGGCCGCCGGGAGACTCAAGAGCATTGAAGTCCGGAAAGCCAACGCCACTGCTCACACTTCTAACGTCCAAGCCTCAGATATCGTAGCCGACAAGCTCAGACTGAATATGACTTTGAAAGCTGTCGCGGACCACTTGAATGCGAAAGGGTATCGGACCCGGCGTGGCGGCCAGTACAGCCCCACCCACGTCTACCGGCTTGCCAAGCAACTCGCACCTTCTAGCTAGGCCGCAATCCTAAAGTAACTGCGCAATGGCTGACCATTGGCCGATAAAAAGTGTTATAGTGCAATTCTTAGCAAGGAATTGTAAATACCAAATTAGTCCATAATCAGTCCCCTTAATTCTTCTTATCTGTGGGACTAAACGAAAATTCATCAAGCAGGTAAGATATATACGTCTGATTTATAGTGTTTTACAATTTGTTATTTTCAAATATAATCAAATCAAATTGCAATGCCATAAACTTCTCAGGAAGAAAAAAGTACACCGGGCCCGCCTGGGGGACCCACCCATTGTAGCGCAAAGATAGCCGCGCCTCCGCACCGCACCGCTATTTCGGCCGGCTGTACTTTAGCTGCCCATATGGCGCAACGCCACAGCCAATCTTAAACAAGCTCCGTATAAGGCGCGGCCTCCGGCGTATTTTGCCTTGCCTTTACCCCCTTTGCTCTTATGAAATCACCTTTCCGCACGCCGCTGGCCGCCCTCGGGCTATTGGCTTTTCTTACCAATTGCGCTACTACAGTTAGCGAAAAGGAGAAACCCTCGGCCATGAGCCAGCCCATGGAAGCACCCGTTGCCACGGGCGCCACGCGGGCTGATTCCGCTGGAACCGCAGCTTCTGTAGCCGACGCCGGCACGCTGCCTACCGCCCCTCCCACCGTGACCGGCGAGCCCGTGGCCACCAGCCCAGGCGCGACGGTAGGCATTCCTGCCGCCAGTCCGGCCACCGAAACTGCCGTGGTAGCCGCACCGAGTGCCGCCGCCGCATCGGCGGAGCGGGCCAAGGAAAAGAAAATGAGCGTGGCCGAGTACCGCACCATGCTGGCCACGGCCGAAGCGGATGTGAAAGCCAACCCCAAAAACGGCACTGCCCTGCTGCAGCGCGCCAAGGCCAAAAGCTACCTCAAGCAATACGCCGATGCCCTGCCCGACTACACCGCCGCCCTGCGCTACCAGCGCACCAACCCCGACGCCTTTTACAATCGCGGCGTCAACCGCCTGATGATGAAGCAGTACAAATCGGCCGCCGCCGACTTCTCGGGGGCCATCAAGTACCGGCCCGATGACAAAGAGTCGTTCTTCGGCAGGGGCGTGGCCCGCATGCAGATGTACCAGTACAAGCCCGCTGTGGCCGATTTCACTCGCGCCATCGAGCTGGATTCCACTTACGCCGACGCCTGGGAGTACCGCGGTATCAGTTATTCTTCGTTCGATAAACTCTCGGAAGCCCGCCGCGATTTGGAGCGGGCTACCAAGCTCAACCCCGAAGCCGCCAAGAGTCTGCGGCGCTACGTGGGCAACGAAGGCCGGGCACCCATCAAAGCGCCAGCTGCTAAGGTAGCGCCTCGCCCGACCCCTATTAAGAAGTAGAGCGATAAATTAAGAACGTCATGCTGAGCGGAGCCGAAGCATCTCTACCGCAATAGTGACCCTACCGATTGGGTTTACTACTGCAGTAGAGATGCTTCGGCTGCGCTCAGCATGACCGGCCCTTTGTCCCTTCCTTAAACTCCGCTTTAAACCGGCTTCTACTTCCTGCCAAACAGGAGTTTGAAGTAGAAGCTGGGCTGCCGCAGCCGCTCGCGCAGGTCCAGGTCCATGAACATGGCGGAGAGGGTTTCGGCCAGCGTGGGGTTGTTCACGGCGCGGTTGGCCACGATGTTGAACAGGCTGGGGAAGTTGAGCAGGCGCTGCATCACGCGGCTCAGGCGCAGTTCCTGCCAGAGCCGGTTGTACACGGCTTTGTCGTAGTTTTTGAGGAATGCGGGGCTGAAATCACCTTTCGCCACGGCTTGCGCGGCCCAGATGGCGGCGTGGCGCCCGCTCACCATGGCGTGCGAAATACCCTCGCCGCTAAACGGGTCGATGAGCGAGCCGGCATCGCCGAGCAGCAGGTAGTTGGCCCCCGACAGCGGCCGGCGCTTCGAGCCCAGCGGCAACCCAAAGCCCCGCACGGGGCCCAGCCGCTCGGCCTGTGCGAAGCGCGGGGCCAGGGTGGGGTGCGTAGTCAGAATTTCGTCGAGCCGCTGGCGGAGGTTGATTTTTTTGGCGGCCACGGTTTTCGAAAGCATGCCCACGCCCACGTTGGCCTGGCCGTTGGGCAGCGGAAACACCCACAGGTAGCCGGGCAGAAAATCCTTGATGAAGTGCAGCTCGATGAAGTTGTTGGGGCTGAGCCCGGTCACGTTGTCGTAGTAGGTGCGAAGGCCGGCGCAGTGGTGGTCGGGCTCGAGGGCGTGGCCGGCCACTTTGCGCGCAAACTCCGACTGGGCCCCGTTGGCCACCAGCAGAATGCGGCAGGTAGCCACTTCCTCGCCGGCTTTGTTGAGGAGCTGCCAGCCGGTGGCGGTGCGCTCGGTGCGGGCCACGTCCACGTTTTCACGAAAGTCGATTTCGGGCCGCTGCCGCACTTCCTCCACCAGGAAATTATCGAAATCGATGCGCTTGGCTACGTGGCCGGCGGCGCGGTCGGTGTTTTTGTTGAAATCGGGCTTGAAGGGAATGCCGAGCTGCTGGCCGTTGGGAGCAAAGAAATCGATGCCCCAGCTGGGCACCTGCATGGGCGCAGCGGCCAACTGGCTGGTCAGCTTCTCGTCAATTCGCTTCAGCTCGCTCAGGACTTTGCCGCTTAGGGCGTCGCCGCACACTTTGTCGCGCGGGAAAGCGGCGCGGTCCAGCAGTAGGCAGGGGTGGCCGGCGTTGGCCAGGTGCAGGGCGGCGGTGGCGCCACCGGGGCCCGCACCCAAAATGCAGATATCGTGGTTCATTAGCTATTAGCTGGCAGCTTATAGCTGTTAGCTCTTTTGATAAACAGCCTTTCGGCAACGCAAGCTACCTCCGAAAGCTGACAGCTAATGGCGAAAAGCTAACAGCTGGATTAGCTACCTTCGCCCCCATGACTCAAACGCTGACCGGAAAAGTGGCCCTCGTAACGGGCGCTTCCAAAGGAATTGGCCGCGCTATCGCGGCACATTTTGCCCACCTGGGCGCCCAGGTGGCCTTCACATACCTCTCCTCCGTCGAAAAAGGCCAGGCTCTGGAAACCGAGCTGTCTGCTGCCGGCACCAAGGTGAAGGGCTACCGCTCCGATGCCTCCGACTACGCCCAGGCCGAAAAGCTGGTGGAGGACGTGCTGGCCGATTTCGGCAAGCTCGACATCCTCGTCAACAACGCCGGCATTACGCAGGACGGCCTGCTCATGCGCATGAGCGAGCAGCAGTGGGACCAAGTGATGAACGTAAACCTCAAGTCGGTTTTCAACCTGACCAAGGCCGCCACCAAGCCCATGATGCGCGCAAAGGCCGGCTCCATCATCAACATGACCAGCGTAGTGGGCATCAAAGGCAACGCCGGGCAGGCCAACTACGCGGCCAGCAAGGCCGGCATCATCGGCTTCACCAAATCGGTGGCCCTGGAGCTGGGCTCGCGCAACATCCGCTGCAACGCCATTGCCCCCGGCTTCATCGAAACCGAAATGACCGATGCCCTCGACCCTAAGCAGGTGGATGAATGGCGCAAGGCCATTCCGCTCAAGCGTGGCGGCACCCCAGAGGACGTGGCCAAGGCCACAGCATTTCTGGCGTCGGATGATTCGAGCTACATCAGCGGGCAGGTGCTTCAGGTAGACGGGGGGATGCTGACGTAGGGGAATATTTTCGTTTTTAAATTTCGACAGAATGCAGCCTACCCAACTTGAGCTTGATAAATTAACTTCCGCTTTTCGCGCAGCTCATTGGCCCGAAATCTCTGAACGTCGTCCTACATTTTTCTCAATTGCGAAGTTTCCGCATTATGAGAACGTCATGAGTAATGTTTATCAATTCTTTTTTGATTCGGATGGACCACATGGATTAGGCACGTTGTGTATTGATGCTCTACTTGATGCAATTTGCAAGCAAGGAGCTTTGCCTTGGGAGGGTAAACCATTTCGCAAAGTTCTTGCTCGACGTGAGGAATCTATGGACGAAAACCAGCGCTTGGATATCTTGGTTCATAATGCCCAATTGGGTGAGAGTTGGGAGAATGCTAGTGCTCTTATCCTAATTGAAAATAAAGTTTACCATTGGCTTGCTAATGATTTGGACAATTACTGGCATTCTGTTGAAAAGCGTAATCCCAACGGGGAAAAGATTGGTGTGGTACTAGGATTGAAACGAGAGAAATTACCGTTGGACTTGCGAACTAGTTGGGTTTGTGTTTCTCATCTTGAATGGGCTAGGGCCGTTGAGGCTCTCTTAGGTAGTCGGATTTACAGAGCAGAACCGCGCTACATCACTTTGCTTTTAGAATTCATTGAAAATATTCGCACTATGACCAATGCTAAAGAGGACTTTAATGAATTGATGGGGTTCTTGCAACAAAACCGGGCTGCAATCAGCCGGGCTATACAGATTCGAGACCAAGCTATGGAACGAATTGCATTCGAACTTAGGGAAGCTCTTGCTGCCACATATGTTGTTTTGCCCAAAAAGGATGAGAATATGGATGGTTGGCTAATTATTGAGAAGCCAGGCAAGCATTCGCTCAAATACATTTTGTCTTATTACTATCTGTTTCACGAAGGCGACGACGCGCCAAACTACAGAATAGCTCTACTGCCAGAGGACGGAAACATTGAAAAAGCGAAATATTGGCGTGATGTGTTGTCAACAACTGAACAAGCACGGCTTCATAAGATAGAGCCAGATATTCACCACTATGTTATTGGAAAAACTTATCAGGTTACTTCAAATAACTACCAAAATTTTCCTCAAGTTGTCGCTGATGCTCTTCGCAACGACTGGCAGCCTCTCGAACAATATTGGTTAATAAAGGACACCGAGTAAATGAAGCACCTACGCCAATTTTAGATTGATGACTGGCGTCGAACGTTCATGTAATTCATTTACAATGAATATTGTACTTATCACGCCCAATAATGAGCTATTACTTCATTCAAAGGCTCTTAGCCTTGAACTGGATGTTACTCTGGAAGAGTTTATGATTGTCGCGTTGCGCAACTTTCTAAATTCGCAGCCGGCTTTGTTAGAGCAATAAGAGCCATTTGACTGCTCTTTCTCCGAATAAATCGAAACCAAAGCGTTATCTCCTGCTACCTATGCTACCATGCTTCCTTTCCTTTTATTCTAATTGCTGACCACTCAATATTCTCCCTGGCTGATTCTGCTGTGCCTCCTGGTTGGGGCTGGCTACGCGGCCCTGCAATACTCGGCCAAAACCCCGTGGAGCAAGCAGTTGAACTACGGGCTGGCCACGCTCCGCTTCGTGGTGGTGAGCTTTCTGTGCTACCTGCTGCTGGCGCCCTACCTCAAAACCACCACCACGCGCACCGAGCAGCCCACCGTGGTGCTGGCCGTCGACAACTCGCAATCGGTGGAGCTTTTCACGCCCAAAGCCGTGCTGAGCCAGGCTACTAGCGGCCTCGCGGGCTTGGCCGAAACCCTCCGCGCCAAGGGCTTCACCGTGGAAACCCGCACCCTGAGCTCCCGCCCCAACCGGCCGGCGCGTCTCGATTCGCTGCGTTTCGGCGTCCCCACCACCGACCTGGACCGGGTGCTGACCGATACCCGCGACGCCTACGACGGCCGCAACCTGGCCAGCGTGGTGCTGCTAAGCGACGGCCTGGTGAACCAGGGCCGCAGCCCGGTGTACTCGGACTACAACTTTCCCATCTACAGCGTGGCCGTGGGCGACACCGTGCCCAAGCGCGACCTGCGCCTCACCGGCCTCACCTACAACCGCGTGGCTTTCAGCGGCAACAAGTTTCCATTGGAAGCAGAGCTGGGGTTTGAGGGCTATGCCGGGGGCACCGCTACCGTGGAGCTGCGCGAAGGCACCCGCGTGCTGGATACCCGCCGCGTGACTTTGCCCGCTGGCCGCCGCCGCGCCAAGGCCACGTTCCAGCTTACGGCGCCCGCGCCCGGCAAGCGCCGCTACGAAGTGCGCGTGGTGCCGCAGCCCGGCGAGTTTACGCCGCTCAACAACGCCCGCACGGCTTTTATTGAAATTGTGAAAGGGAAGCTGCGCGTGCTGCTGGCCGGGGCCGCCCCCCACCCCGACCTGAAAGCCCTGCGCGCCGCCATCCTGGCCAACGACAACTTTGACCTGACGCTGGCCCTGCCCGGTGTGTCGCCGCTCAAGGCCGGCGCCGATTTCGACGTGGCCATAATGCACCAGCTACCGGCCCAGGGCGGGCTGGGCAACGACATTCTGGCCCAGGTGAAAGCGCGGCGTACCCCGGCGTTTTACATCATTGGGGCGCAGTCGGACCTGCCGGCTTACAACCAGCTGGGCACGGGACTCACCATTCAGGCCCGCGGCTCGCAGACCGACGAGGTGACGCCGGTGCCCAACCCCGGCTTTGCCCGCTTTGCTACCGACGAGGATGCCGCGCGCCGCTACGGCCAGTACCCGCCGGCGCCGGTTCCCTTCGGCGATTTGCGCCTGGGGCCGGGCGCCGAAGCGGCCCTGTGGCAGCAGGTGGGCCGGGTGGCCACCCAGAAGCCGCTGCTCGTTTTTGGCGGGTCGGCTGAGCGCCGCCAGGCCACCCTGCTCACCGACGGCAGCTGGCAATGGCGCCTGAGCGAGGCCGTGGAGCACGACGACCGCCCCGAAGTCTACGACCGGCTCATTGTCCGCACGCTGCAGCTGCTCACCCAAAACGCCAACAAAAAGCGCCTCGACGTATACCCCACGCAGGAAAACTTCGGCACGCAGGACGACGTGACGCTGGGCGCCGAAACCTACAACGCCGTATTTGAGCGCCTCTACAACCAGAAAATCGACCTCATCCTGACCGATGAGAAAAAGCAAGTCCGGCGGTTCAACTTTGCCAATCCCGAAGACGGCTCGCCTCTGCGCTTGGGCCCGCTGCCGGCCGGCCTCTACCGTTACCAGGCCCGCGCCACCCTGGGCGGCCAGGCTCAGCAGGACGCGGGCGAGCTGCTGGTGCAGTCGCAGCCGCTGGAGGCGCTGGAATCCCGCGCCGACCACAATTTACTGGCGCAGTTGTCGCGCCGCAGCGGTGCGCGGCTCTACTACCCCACGCAGTTTGACAAGCTGGCGCAGGACATTCTGAAAGCGAACTACAAGCCCGTAATCACCGCCGAGGAAAATGTAAAGGACCTGATTAATCTGAAGTGGATTTTCTTCGTGATTCTGGCCTTTTTAACGGTGGAATGGGCCGTGCGGAAGTATTCGGGCAGCTTGTAGAGCTGCGGGGAAAGTGGGTTTTATTGCGATAAAAGCACGTCATGCTGAGCGCAGTCGAAGCTTCTCTACCGTGCTAGTAATTCATTTACTACTACGGTAGAGAAGCTTGACTGCGCTCAGCATGACGTTTTGTACTTTTCTTAATGAGGCGCAGCAGGACCCCTCTAAACCGACACTGAAAGCACTCTGATGCTAAAGCCGTTATGAAGTAATGCGCAAACTCTTAATATCATTTCTCATGGCAACGAGCAGCGTTGTGGGCATTTTGCTGGTGGCGGGCGCTGCCTTTCTTGGCCTGAGCCCGCAGTTTGGGGGCAAGCCCACCGAGGCTGACAAGCAGGCTTATGCCAAGTCCGGCCACTACCAGGACGGTGAGTTTATGAACCTGATACCTACCCTGCAGCTGACCGAAGGCAGCACGATGGGCCTTCTGTGGAAATTCCTGTTCAAAAAAGCGCCGAATGCCACTCCCGCTGGCCCATTGCCCATGCAGTCCCTCGACTCGGTGGCCATCACCCGCAAAACGCCGGACATGGTGCGCGTGACGTGGTTTGGCCACTCGGCCAGCCTGGTGGAGTTGGCCGGCAAAAACATCCTGCTCGACCCCATGCTGGGCATGGAAATGGGGCCGGTGAGTTGGCTCACGCCCAACCGCTACAACCCCAGCCTGCCCATCAGCGCCGAAAAACTGCCGGCCATTGACGCGGTGTTGATTTCGCACGACCACTACGACCACCTCGACTACCAGACCATCCGGCGCATCAAGCACAAGGTGGCGCGTTTTTACGTGCCGCTGGGCATCGGCCCGCACCTGCGGGCCTGGGGCGTGGCCCCCGAGCGCATTACCGAAATGAACTGGAACGACGAGGTGCAAGTCGACGGGCTGACGGTGGTTTGCACGCCCAGCCGCCACTTTTCGGGCCGGGGCCTCACCAACCGCAATTCCACCATGTGGAGCTCCTGGGTGCTGAAATCGGCCACGAAGCGGGTGTTCTACAGCGGCGATGGGGGCTACGGGCCGCACTTCCGCACCATTGGCGCCGCCCAGGGCCCCTTCGATTTGGCCCTGATGGAATGCGGCCAGTACGACCGGCAATGGGCCCAAATACACATGATGCCCGAGCAGAGCGTGCAGGCCGCCCGCGACGTGCGCGCCGCCGTGATGCTGCCCGTGCATTGGGCCGCGTTCACCGAAGCCAACCACGCCTGGGACGACCCCATCAGGCGCGCCACCGCCGAGGCCACCCGGCTGGGCCAGCCCCTCACCACGCCGCGCCTGGGCGAACCCGTAACTTTGGGCACCCCGCTGCCCACCGCCCGCTGGTGGGAATAGCAGCCCTGAACATTACATCAGGATACAAAACAGAACGTCATGCTGAGCTTGCCGAAGCATCTCTACCGCGCCATCTGTCATGTTTAATCTGGCGTGCTGCAGGAAGCATCCTTTTACCAAAGAACAAATCGTTTCTGGGTGAGAAGGTACTTTGCAAGCTCAGGATGACAGCAGGCGCGGTAGAGCTGCCTCGGCTGCGCTCAGCATGACGGTCACACTGTACAAAATATCATGCGTTACATCCTCGTCAACAAGCCCTACGAAGTCCTCACCCAGTTCACGGACGAGCACGGCCGCGCCACGCTCAAGGACTTCGTGCCCGTGACCGGCATCTACCCGGTAGGCCGCCTCGATTTCGACAGCGAAGGCCTGCTCCTGCTCACCGACGACAAAGCCCTGCAGCACCGCCTGAGCGACCCCAAATTCAAAGTCCCGAAAACCTACTGGGCCCAGGTAGAAGGCACCGTGACGGAAGAAGCCCTGGAGAAACTGCGCCGCGGCGTGCAGATAAAAGACGGCCGCACTACGCCCGCCCGGGCCGTGGCCATGCCCGAGCCCGCCGAGCTGTGGGAGCGCAGCACGCCCATTCGCTTCCGCGCCAGCATTCCTACCAGCTGGCTGGCCATCACCATCTCGCAGGGCATGAACCGGCAGGTGCGCAAGATGTGCGCCGCCGTGGGCCTGCCCTGCCTGCGCCTCATCCGCGCCAGCATCGACGAGCTGACGCTGGACGAGCTAGCCCCCGGCCAGTGGCGCGAGCTGACGCCCGCCGAGTCGGGCAAGCTGAAAGCGAAGTTCTCGGCCACGAAGAACCCGGCAAACCGAAAGGTGGCGGTGAAAGGCGCGCCCGGAGCGCCGCCAGTGTCGGCTGCACCCCGCCGCGGCAAGGCAGAGTAGTAGCGGCGGGCCCTGTGGCAATATTTAAGCTGATTTTGAATCTTGAGGGCTGCTTCTGCTGCACGCTTGTCAGGAAAAGCAGTTTTGCCCGAAACAATTCAGGTCACCTCGTCGGCTAATGTGCCGCTTGAGACCGAATCGGTGACAATCTGTCACCAAAAGCACGCTGGTACGTTGCTTGTAATCGTCGGGTAGCGGCTGCAAAGCCTGCTTCGACCTGACAATTCCACTCCAATAACCAACACACACCCACCATGGGCAAAATAATCGGCATTGACCTCGGCACCACCAATTCGTGCGTGGCCGTAATGGAAGGCAACGAACCCGTTGTAATCCCCAACAGCGAAGGCCGCCGCACCACCCCCAGCATCGTCGCGTTCCTCGACGGGGGCAAGGGCGAGCGCAAAGTGGGCGACCCGGCCAAGCGCCAGGCCGTGACCAACCCCAAGAATACCATCGCCAGCATCAAGCGCTTCATGGGCCGCCAGTTTTCGGAAGTAACCGCCGAAAGCAAGTACGTAGCCTATGATTTGACGCCCGGCTCCAACAACACGGTGGCCGTGAAAATCGGTGACCGCAACTACACCCCGCAGGAAATTTCGGCCATGGTGCTTCAGAAAATGAAGCAGACGGCGGAAGATTACCTCGGCACCACCGTGACCGAAGCCGTTATCACGGTGCCGGCTTACTTCAACGACGCCCAGCGCCAGGCCACCAAAGAAGCCGGTGCCATTGCCGGCCTCGATGTGAAGCGCATCATCAACGAGCCTACTGCGGCTGCCCTCGCCTATGGCTTGGATAAGAAGCACAAGGACCAGAAAATCGCCGTGTACGACCTCGGCGGCGGCACGTTCGACATCTCCATTCTGGAGTTGGGCGATGGCGTGTTTGAAGTACTGAGCACCAACGGCGACACCCACCTGGGCGGCGACGACTTCGACCAGGTTATCATCGACTTCCTGGCCGACCAGTTTAAGTCGGACAACGAAGGCCTCGACCTGCGCAACGACCCCATGGCCCTGCAGCGCCTCAAGGAAGCTGCCGAGAAAGCCAAAGTGGAGCTGTCCAGTTCGACCGAAACCGAAGTAAACCTGCCCTACATCACCGCCACGGCCTCGGGGCCCAAGCACCTGGTGGTGAAGCTGAGCCGCGCCAAGTTTGAGCAACTCGCCGACAACCTCGTGCGCCGCTCGATGGACCCCGTGAAAAAGGCCCTGCAAGACGCCGGCTTGTCGACTTCCGACATCGACGAGGTTATCCTCGTGGGCGGTTCTACCCGCATTCCCCGCATTCAGGAGGAAGTGGAGAAGTTCTTCGGCAAGAAGCCTTCAAAAGGCGTGAACCCTGACGAAGTGGTGGCCATTGGCGCCGCCATCCAGGGCGGTGTGCTCACCGGTGAAGTGAAGGACGTGCTCCTGCTCGACGTGACCCCGCTTTCGCTGGGCATTGAGACGATGGGCGGCGTAATGACCAAGCTCATCGAGTCGAACACGACCATCCCTACCAAGAAGTCGGAGACTTTCTCCACGGCTTCCGACAACCAGCCGTCGGTGCAGATTGTGGTGTTCCAGGGCGAGCGCCCGCTGGCCAGTCAGAACCGCCAAATCGGTCGATTCGACCTCGACAGCATCCCGCCCGCTCCCCGTGGCGTGCCCCAGATTGAGGTAACGTTCGACATCGACGCCAACGGCATCCTGAACGTGACCGCCAAGGACAAAGGCACCGGCAAGGAGCAGAAAATCCGCATCGAAGCCAGCAGCGGCCTGACCGACGACGACATCAAGCGCATGCGCGACGAAGCCGCCGCCAACGCCGATGCCGACAAAGCTGAAACCGAGCGCATCGGCAAGGTAAACGCCGCCGATTCGATGATTTTCCAGACCGAGAAGCAGCTGAAAGAGTACGGCGAGAAGCTGAGCGATGGCAACAAAACCGCCATCGAAGGTGCCCTGACTGACTTGAAAGCCGCGCACGAGAGCAAGGACATTGCCCGTATTGATACCGCCATGGAGGCCATCAACACGGCTTGGCAGGCGGCCTCGCAGGAGATGTACGCTGCGGGCGGTGCCGAAGGCGGCCAGCCCGGAGCCGGTGGTTTCCCTGGCGCTGACGGCCAGCCGCAGGACGGCAACGGCCAGGAGGCCGGCGACACGTGACCGACGTGGACTACGAAGAAGTAGACGGCAAGGACGCCAAGTAAGGCACTTGCCACAATGGAAAGGCCGGAGGCGCAAGCTTCCGGCCTTTTTTTGTTTGGGACTTTTATAAATTGTTGTTTGGTTGAAAGCAGTTGATGACGTATTATTAACTCATTGTTTAACAAGACATAAAGTGCACCAGACAGCCCCATTACTGCAGAACCACTACCTGGCTGGTGGGCCGGCTGCGCACTCATTCCGGGTAGGCATCCGCTCCCCGGCTGCGAGGTGTATGCCGGCAATGCCCGCGCTACGCCGTAATTTTAGCCCAACATCAACTCTTTCTCGTATGGGGCCTATTGGTGCCCACCGCGCTTTGGAAACCCCGCATTCCGTTACCGATTTACCTACCTTATGAAATCAACTGCCTACTTATATCCAGTTCGTGCCGCAGCCTTGGGCATTCTTTTAGCAGCCACCACCCAATGCAGCGTGAGCGACAAGGTAAAAGAGTCGCCCAACGCCAAGAAGAGCAACCTTTCGGCTCAGGCCCTGGAAAACCAGGCTTTTGACCAGATGCAGTTCCGCCTCAATTTTATGGACGAAGCCCGCCTCGGTGGGCAGGACATCCTGTTTGTGCGCCAGGCCACCGACCTTACTTCGGCCCAGCAAGCCAAGCTGCAAACGGCGCTGCAGGCCAACAACCTGCCCCTTAAGCTGCGCATGCGCATTTACGCCCGCAACCCCAGCACGGTCAATTTGCAACTCAAGCAGCTGGAATACCAGGTGATGCTGGACGGCCGCGAGCTGACCAAAGGCGTTACGGGAGCGAATGAGGAGTTGGAGCCCAGCGCCATCATCACCCTGCCTGTGAATGTGGACCTCAACGTACCCACGGCCCTGCTTAGCGGCAGCACGCCCGCAGCTTTTGCCGCCAACCTGGCCGATTTCACGGGCAGTGGCCGCCGCCTCACCATGCGCATCCGGCCTACTTACGCGAGCATATCGGGCCGAGTGGCTCCGCAGGCCGATTTCCAGCCCATTGAGCTGGTAACTAAAAAGCGCTAGCGCGCAGAACTGCCCGGCCCGGGGCTAGTCCTCATCGGGCTGGGCAGCTTCGGCTACGCCTTCCTCAATTTTTTCTGCCACTTCCTCGTGGTCGCCTTGGTCGGCGGCTTCCAGCTCTTTTTCCTGTTCGTGCCAGCCACCCGGCTCGTAGCTGAGGCGGATGTAAATGGGGAAGTGGTCGGAGCCAATGTGCGCCAGCCGCTCCAGCTGCTGCAACCGGAAGTGAGAGGAGTGAAACACGTGGTCCAGGGGCCAGCGCAGCAGCTTGTGGTCGGCGTGGAACGTGGGCAGCAGGCCCCGGCCAATGCGGGGGTCCAGCAGGCGCGAAATGCGCCGAAACAGTTCGGACGTGTGCGACCACGCCACGTCATTGAGGTCGCCGGCCACAATGGTGGGGCCTTCGTGTCCTCGAATGACTTTGCCCACCACCAGCAGCTCGGCATCGCGCTTGGCGCTGGTCTTGGACTCTTGTGGTGCCGGCGGCTTGGGGTGCAGGAAGTGCATGTTGACGGCCACTCCGTTGGGCAGCACTACGCACCCGTGAAAGGAAGGAATATCAGAATCGAGGATGTACCGCATCTGCGGTTCCTGCAGCGGCAACCGCGAAAAAACCAGCATGCCGTAGGTATTGGGCAGGGGAGCGTGGCAGGTGTACGGGTACTGCTCTTCGATGCGCTCCAGTTGGCTCAGCCACCAGTCGTCGGTTTCCACGGCCAGCACTACATCGGGCTGCAGGTTGTTGATGTGGCCCAGCAGGCGCGACGCGTCGCGGTTGTACATGAGCACATTAGCCACGATGATGCTCAGGTGGTTGTCGTTGTCATCAGCCGAGCGGGAAGCGTCGGCCACCTGCCGGCTGTGCAGGGGCGTGTAGGGCCAGATGCGGCTGGCCTGGTACACCATGGCCACGGCCAAGGCCACTACGAAAATAGTATGGCCCAGGCTGGATGCGGTGGGCAGTACCAGCGCAACCAGCAGGCTCAGGGTCAAGCCGGCCACAATTTGCAGGCGCGGAAAATCACAGGCGCGAATCCACCAGGCGGTTTGGCGAAGAATGGGCAGCAGCGTGGCCAGCAAAGCCACTCCTCCCACTCCCCACAGCACCCAGTGGGCCACGGTGAGTGACAAAGCGTAAAAATCAGACATTGAAGGGTACTAAGGAGTTACACATCGTCCTGAAAGCCGCCTTTGCGCAGCTCCTCAATGGTGCGCATTACCCGGTCTTTTAGCGTTGTGCGGTATTTTTCGAGGGCATCGGCCAGGCGGGCGTTGTGAATGGCCAGCATTTGGGTGGCCAGCACGGCGGCATTGGCGGCGCTGTCGATGCCCACGGTGGCCACGGGCACGCCCGCCGGCATCTGAATCATGCTCAGAATGGAGTCGAGCCCCTGAATGGAGATGGTGTTGTTGATGGGCACCCCAATCACGGGAATAGTAGTGAAGGCGGCCACCATGCCGGGCAGATGCGCGGCCCCACCCCCACCGGCGATGAGCACGCGCAGGCCACGCTTGCGCGCCGACTCGGCATATTCCACCATCCGATGGGGCGTGCGGTGGGGTGAAACGAGGGTAATTTCGAAGGGAATACCAAATTGACGAAGCACGTCGGCCGCGCCGGACATGGTTTTCAAATCTGATTTCGACCCCATGATGATGCCCACAATGGGGGTTTCGGTGATGGGACGGTCGGTGTCGGAGCCGGGGGCAGGGCCGGTAGCGGAGGAATCAGGAGACATGGTGGGGAAGCGTAAAGAAGACAGGATTCACACGGCAGAGCACGAAATTTCGCCGATGAAGCGGCAAAATAAGACTTTTCCACTCAGCCCGACGCTTCTCCTACCTTTGCGGGCTATGGAAATTCTGCTCGCCACCTTCACCACGCTCTTTTCCATCGTCAATCCGTTTGGGGCGATGCCGGTATTTCTCACCCTCACCGCCGATGACAGGCCGTCGGACCGGGCCAAAACGGCCCTGCGCGCCTGCATCTACATGGTGTGCATTCTGAGCGTGGCTTTTTTTGGCGGCCAGTACATTCTCAACTTTTTTGGCATTAGTATCCAGCACCTGCGCATAGCGGGCGGCATTCTGCTCATGCGCTCGGCATTTGAGCTGCTCACGCCGGGCGCCAACCGCGACCGGGTGGGACCCGCCGCGCTCGAAGAAAGCAAGAACAAGGACGACATCAGCTTTACGCCGCTGGCCATGCCCATGCTGTCGGGCCCGGGCTCCATGGCCATCTGCATCGGCCTCATCCGCCCGACGTACGTGGACAAGGCCATGACCGTGGCCGCCTTTGCGCTGGTGGCCCTGGCGGCGTTCATCATTCTGCTGTTTTCGCTGCGCCTAACCAAAGTGCTGGGCAAGCCGGGCATGGCGGCCATGGCGCGCATCATCGGCTTTATCACGCTGGCCATTGGGGTCAATTTCCTGGCCTCGGCCATTGGGGCCCTCTTCCCGGGTCTCACGCGCTAAGACTTGAACTGCCGCACCAGCTGGCAAACCGAGTGGACCGAAGCAGCGCTATTGCAGTGGCAATTAGTCACTCCCGCCTGCTGGAATTCTATGAGTGGCCTAATCCAACTTTCCTACTTACACACCTGCTTGCCCCAAAGGGGGCTTTTGCTTCAAATCTAAGTAATCACGCGGCGTCCGGCCATCGTACCTTTGCCCTTCGATATGCTAAAAAACGACCTTTTCCTCCGTGCCGCCCGCGGCGAAGCCACCGAACGCACCCCCGTGTGGCTGATGCGCCAGGCCGGCCGCATCCTCCCCGAATACCGCGCCCTCCGCGGCCGTCTTTCCGGCTTCAAAGAGCTGGTGGAAACGCCCGAGCTGGCCGCCGAAGTCACCATCCAGCCCATTGATGCGCTGGATGTGGACGCCGCCATCATCTTCTCCGACATCCTAGTGGTGCCCGATGCCATGGGCCTGCGCTACGAAATGGTGGAAGCCCGCGGCCCGCTCTTTCCCGAAGTCATTAAGTCGGCGGCCGACGTGGACAAGCTCCGCGTGCCCGACCCCGAAGAAGGCCTCGGCTACGTTCTGGAAGCCCTGCGCATCACCAAAAAAGCCCTCAACGGCCGCGTGCCGCTCATCGGCTTCGCCGGTGCTCCCTGGACGCTACTGGCGTACATGGTAGAGGGCTCGGGCTCCAAAACCTTCAGCAAAGCCCGCGGCATGCTCTACCGCGAGCCCGCCCTGGCCCACCGCCTGTTGGCCAAAATCACGGCTACCACCATTGCCTACCTGCAGGCGCAGGTGGCCGCCGGGGCCCAAGTGGTGCAAATATTCGACTCCTGGGCCGGTACCCTGCCGCCCGACCACTACCGCGAATTCTCGAGCCGCTACATCGCCGAAATCACGGAGGCGCTCTCGCCGCTGGTGCCCGTCACGGTGTTTGCCAAGGGCGCCTGGTGGGCCGTGGAGGACTTTGCCGCCACGTCCTGCCGCACGATAGGACTCGACTGGAACCAGGACCCCGCCCAGGTGCGCATGCAGGCCGGCAACAAAACTCTGCAGGGCAACCTCGACCCCTGCGCCCTCTACGGCACGCCCGAACAGGTGAAAGCGGCCACCGAGGCCATGCTCCGCAAGTTTGCCGGCGGCCCGCACATCGCTAACCTTGGCCACGGCGTGTACCCCGACACCGACCCGAACAACGTGCGCGTGTTTGTGAACACGGTGAAGGCCTGGCGCGGGTAACCAACAGCAAACCGCGAGAACTTTCCGCGTCTCACTAATTCGAAACTGATAATGCCTGCATTCGGCTCCACTTTTTACTTCACGCTGGCCGCTCTCTTCGTGCTCATGGTTTTCATGTGGCGGTGGCTCCTGCGCAAGCCCGAGCGCACCCGCACGGAAACCTTCATGGTGGCGCTGATTACGCTGAGCAGCCTCTCGCCCGTTTTTTTCCTTCTCTACCTCTGGCTGTTTCGCCGGTAGCACCGCTTCAGCGCAGCACCTCCCTTGCCCATGGACGTTAAAGACAGCAACGGCACCCTGCTCGCCGAAGGCGACTCGGTTACCCTCATCAAAGACCTCAAGGTGAAAGGCTCCTCCCTCACCCTGAAGCGCGGCACGGTGGTCAAAAACATTCACCTCACCAACAGCGCCGGCGAAATAGAGGGCCGGGCCGGCGGCAGCACCATGGTGCTGAAGACCGAATTTTTGAAGAAAGCGTGATACCCAGGCTACAGCAACCTTGCTTCCTGCGCTTCTTTCAGCAGCCGCTGCTTCTCCACGGGCACCACACCCACCTGCTCGCACACCAGCCCGCCGCCTAGGTTGGCCAGCGCGGCCGTGAACGCCGCCGGCTGCCCTAGGGCCACGCACAGCGCGGCAATGCTGATGACGGTGTCGCCCGCGCCAGACACATCAGAAATGGTGCGCAAATGTGCCGGCAGGTAAGTTTTCTGCTCCTCCTGCTGGGCAAATACGCCGTGCTCTGAGAGCGTTACCAGAACCGTCTTGGGCGTTAGCTCTTCGCGTAGCCGGGCCACGGCAGCCTCAAATCCGGGCCGGTCGGTGGTGGGCTCGCCAAACTCCAGCTTCAAGCCCTCGCGCAGCTCCTTCAGGTTGGGCTTGAAGAGGGTGCAGTGGCGGTAGGCCAGAAAATTCTTCTTTTTGGGGTCCACCACCGTGGGAATGTTGCGCTGCCGGGCCCGCGCAATGCACTCCGTGATAATGGCTTCGTTGAGCACGCCCTTGTCGTAATCTTCAAACACCACCACGTCGGCGCGGTCCAGCAGGTCGTCGTAGGCGGCCAGTAGCTGCGTGCTTTCATCGTCGTTCAGGTCGGTTTCCACCTCGGAGTCGATACGCAGCAGCTGCTGGCCGTGGGCCAGGATGCGCTGCTTCACTGTGGTGGGCCGGTGAGCGCTACGAATGAGGCCTTCCGAAGCCAGCTGCTGCTCGTGTAGCAACTGCAGGAGCTGGTCGCCGCCAGCATCGGCCCCAATCACGGCGCAGAGCAGCGGCGTGGCTCCCAGCGCCTGCACATTCAGGGCTACGTTGGCGGCCCCGCCCAAGCGGTTTTCGGTGCGGGCCACGTGCACCACGGGCACGGGCGCCTCGGGCGAGAGCCGCGTGGCGCGGCCCCACACGTAAGCATCCACCATCACGTCGCCAATAATGAGGACGCGAAGATTATTGAAATTATCAAAAAGAGTTGTCAGGGAATCAACGGGCATGCGGCAAAGGTAGGGACGCGCCTTGGCGCGTTCAATCGTTGAACGGCAATGGTGCGCCGGACGGCGCAGAATCGGGCCGGACGCCGAATGCGCAAGGGCGCGTTTCTACAGCTTGGCCAGACTTTCTTTTACCCGCCGGAATGCTTCTACCAGCTTGTCATCGGCGGCGGCGGTACTGAAGCGAATGCAATCCGGCGCCCCAAAGGCGTCGCCCGACACGGCCGATACCAGCGCGTCGTTGAGCAGGTACATGGCCAGGTCCATGGAGTTGGTGATGGTACTGCCGTCGGGTGCAGTGCGGCCGAAATAGGCCGATACCTCCGGGAAAATGTAGAAAGCGCCGCTCGGAGTGGGCGTTTTGAAACCGGGAATGTCGCGCACAATATCCAGCACCAGGTCGCGGCGGCGGCGGTAGGCGGCCACCATCTCATCGGCCGAGGCCCGGCCACCTTGCAGGGCCGCCAGCCCGGCACGCTGGGTAATGGAGCACGTGCCGGACGTCACCTGGCTTTGCATTTTCTCGCAGGCGGCGGCGATGTCGGGGCGCGCGGCCAGGTAGCCCAAGCGCCAGCCGGTCATGGCGTAGCCTTTGGAGAAGCCGTTCACGGTAATCACTCGGTCCGTCACGGCTGGGAATTGCGCCAGGCTCACGTGTTCGCCCACAAAGTTGATGTACTCGTAAATCTCATCGGCCAGGGCGTACACGTGTGGGTGTCGCGCCAGCACTTCGGCAATGGCACCCAGCTCGGCGCGGCTGAACACCGACCCCGTGGGGTTGCATGGCGACGAAAACATGAGGAGCTTGGTGCGCTCCGTGATGGCGGCTTCGAGCTGCGCGGCCGTCACCTTGTAGTCGTTTTCCAGCGTGCCAGACAAGGGCACGGCAATGCCCTCGGCCAGCTTCACCATCTCCTCGTAGCTCACCCAGTAGGGCGAAAACACGATTACCTCCTCGCCGGGGTTTACCAGGCTGAGCACGGCGTTCGCCAATGACTGCTTGGCGCCGGTGCTCACCACAATCTGGTTGGGCAGGAAATCCAGGTCGTTATCACGCTTGAATTTGTCGCAGATGGCCTGCCGCAGTTCCGGAATACCGGGCACGGGCGTGTAGAACGTGTAGCCATCGTCCAGCGCCTGCTTGGCCGCGTCCTTGATGTACTGCGGGGTCTGGAAGTCGGGCTCACCAAAGCTCAGGTTGATAACATCGAAGCCCTTGGCGAGGAGCTCCCGGCTTTTTTTAGCCATGGCAATGGTGGCTGACTCGTTCATGGCCTGAATACGGTCGGAGAGCGGCGAAACCGGCGCGAGGGTAGCAGAACTGGACATACTAAAGAGAAGGGGGAAATTGGACCGTAAAGCTACGCTCCGGGCACCGGTGACGTGGCCGTGCCGCCTCCTTCCTATCCCAGCCGCCGCCAGCACCTCCACAGCACACTCAAGTCCATGCCGGGCTCGTAATCTTTGGCATACAGCAGCTCCAGCCGCCGCTTGGTCACTTCGTTGAGCGGCGTGCTCGACACCGCGGCATCGGCCGGCGAAAGCACCGCTGGCACGGCCCGCGCCGAGGGGGCCATGTGGCGCAGCCCCACCCAGGTGCGGGTGCCCAGCAGCACCGCCAGGCAGTTGCGCACGTACTGCCCCTTGCTGGCCTGAAACCAGACCAGTCCCGGCGCCAGCAGCAGCAGCCCACCACTGCTCAGCAGGTCGAGCAGGCGTTTGGCGCGCGCCTCCTGGGGCTTGTAGAGGTTGAGGGCAATTTCGAGGGTGTAGTAGTCGCCAGGCGTGTCTTTGCTGCTGCTGCCAATGATGTATTGGCTGTCTTCGGGCAGGATTTTGTAGGCCACCGCCGGCTCGCTGGGCAGGCTAAGCATCAGGGCGATAATTTGGCTGGCAGCCAGGTCTTTGCCGCAGAAAATAAGCTCGTCCAGCGCGTACAATCGGATGATATCGGCCAGCTGGTGCAGCTCGCCTAAGGGCTCGTCGGGCGGCGGTGGACCTACCGGTAGCGGCGAAGCCAGCGGGGTTTCGGTGCGCGCGGCCACGGGTACCACGCTGATGTAGCCTATCACGCGGGCCGGCACGCCGGCCGCTTCCAATAGGCGGCGCACACGGCGGCTTTCGGGCCCGGAGCCTACAATGGCAATGTTTTTAGGCCGACGCTTGCTCAGGCGCAGGTTGCCGTGCCTGGCAAAATGGGCCACCAGCTGCCGGCCCACCACGGCTGCCACCGCCCAGGCCCCGCCCAGAATAATGAGGGCCTTGGAAAAACGCCAGTCGTCCAGAAAATTAGACCCGGCCGAAATCAGCAGCGTGCCCACGAAGATGCCGCGCACCACCCGCGACGTTTTCACCGGCGGGTCATAAGCCCCGCTGATGTAGGCCGAGGTGAGCCACACCAGAATGTAGGCAGGCACGGCCACGGTCAGGTACTGCGGCGGGTAGTTGCCGGGCACAAACTTATGGTTGTGCTCCCAGTAGGACTTCAGAAAGTACATGCCTACCCAAATCAGGCCAGCGTCGAGCAGCAGCGGGGCCGCCCGTCGCAGCAGGCGCTCGAGCAGCGCCGCGCCGGCTCGCAGCCAGATGGCCGCGTTTATGAGCAGCGAAAACAGTCCGGCCCGGCCCGGCGCGAAATGCTGACGGGCAAAAATGACCATGGCCCGGTAAAACACGAACACGAAATTGACGCTGGTGCGCTTGGTGCTCTCGCCCTTGTAGTGAATGATGCGCGTGCCGGGGAAGTAACAGTTTTTCCAGCCGCCCTGCGTGAGGCGGTACGAGAGGTCAATGTCCTCGCCGTACATGAAATAGGCTTCGTCGAGCAGCCCGATTTGGTCCAAAGCCGCTTTGCGCAGCAGCATAAACGCCCCGCTCAGCACCTCCACCTCGTGGGTTTCTTCGGGGCTGAGAAAGCCCAAATGGTAGCGCCCAAACGTGCGCGACTTAGGCATGAGCTTGGCCAGACCAAACATTTTGTAGAACGCCACCGCGGGCGTAGGCAGCGCGCGCTTGCTCTCGGGCAGAAACCGGCCCTGGCCGTCCAGCATTTTCACGCCCAGCCCCCCGCAGTCGGGGTGCGCATCCATAAAGTCGCAGCACGCCCGGAAGGTGTTTTCCTCCACCACGGTGTCGGGGTTCAGCAACAGCTGGTACTGGCCGGTGGCGCGCCGTAGGGCTTGGTTGTTGGCCTTGGAAAAACCCGGGTTGTCGCGGTTGGTGATGAGTATTATCTCCGGAAAGCGGGCCCGCACCATGGCCACTGAGCCATCCACGGAGTTGTTGTCGACCACAAAAACCTCTACCGGCTGGCCCAGCTTTTCCACCGCCCGCCGCACCGAGAGCAGCGCCTGCTCCAGAAAATAGCAGACGTTGTAATTAACAATAACGACGGAGAGCTTCACTTTTAAGCTGTTAGCGGCTGGCTGTTAGCTGTCAGCTTCAAGGGAGGCGATGAGGAGCCGCTCGCGAAGGACCAACAAAGCTAAAGGCTAGCCGCTAATGGCTAACGGCTCATTTCTGGCGCAGGCGGTCCACAATGCTGCGGCCCAGGGTGATTTCGTCGGCGTACTCCAGCTCGCCACCCATGGGAATGCCGCGGGCAATAGTGCTAATGTGTACGTGGGGCAGGTCGCGCAGCCGGCGCGAGAGGTAAAACGCCGTGGTGTCGCCCTCCATGGTGGGGCTAATGGCTAGGATGACCTCGCGTACCTCCGACTCCTCTTCGGCCGCGCGGGCCACCAGCGAATCGATGTGCAAATCGGAAGGCCCCACGCCCTCAATGGGCGAAATGACGCCGCCCAGCACATGGTACACGCCTTTGTACTGGCCCGTATTTTCAATGGCAATCACGTCGCGCACATCCGACACCACGCAGACCAGACTGTGGTCGCGCAGCTTGTTGGCGCAAATGCCGCATTCCTCAGCGTCGGAGATGCTGTGGCAGGTGCGGCAATACGTAATTTCAAAGCGCATCTTGGCCAGCGCTTCGGCCAGCGAAGCAGTGGTGTCCATTTCAGCTTTGAGCAGGTGCAGCGCCAGGCGCAACGCGGTTTTGCGGCCAATGCCGGGCAGCCGAGCCAGTTCGCCTACCGCGTTTTCAATCAGTTTAGAGGGAAACTCCATTTATTCAGCTGTTAGCTTTTAGCCGTTAGCTTTTAGCCTAACCCGAAAGCATATCATTCGCAATGCGGAAGAACAGCTAACGGCTAAAAGCTAAGGGCTAACAGCTGATTTTATATCACTTCGGCCGATATGCCGCGGTCGTGGATGGCGGTGCAAAGGGGCTCCAGTTCTTCGTAACTGCCTATTTTAACGGCACACTTTCCCTTGTAATGAATGAGCAGGGTGCATTGCTCGGCTTGCTCCGGCTGGTGCCCGCACACGTCTATGAGCGTTTTGATGACGTGGTCGAAGGTGTTGACTTCGTCGTTGTACACCACGAGGTTGCGCAGCTCGGCTTCTTCTTCCAGCAGCAGGACGTCCTCTTCTCTCTCAATTTGTGGAATTTGTGGGCGGGTATTCATATCGGCAAAATTACGCAGGAAAGGCCGCGCGGGGCAGCTTGTAATAACTGCAAATCGCGGCGTTTCGTTTCGTTGAAAGCGGCTGTTTCCAAAATAGAACGGCATCCTTTTGCTCCACACCGCTTGGCTACCCAAGCTGGGCCAGCCTGTACCCGGAAAGAGGCTGAAAAGGTGGCTTTATGGTCTCCCGCGACACCTGCCGCCGCAACCCGCGCCGGGCCCGGTCCGTCTTGGTAGGCAACATGGCCCCGGGACCATTCCGGCGTCCCGTTTGTGCCGCATTATTCCCGCTCGATTTCACCCGCCACGTGCCCGTTCCTTCCTCCGATTTCAAAAAAGCCCTCAAGCGCCTCCCCGAAAGCGAGAAGGAGGCCCTGCTCCTACGGGCCGTGCGCCGCGACGCGGAGCTTTACGAAACCTTCCGTTTTGAGCTGCTGGCCGACGTCACCCTGGCCCAGATTCAGGAGGAGGCCGCCGACCGCATCCACGAGCTGTTCAACCTGGCCGTGTCGGGCCGCCTGCTAAACCGCAGCCTCGTGAAGGCCCTGCGCGCCAGCGTGCAGGAAGCTGCCCGGGCCCGGCGCATCACCAAAAACAAGCAGGTCGAAATCGACCTGCTGCTCTACATCCTGCGGCAATGCACCGACAACTACTCCGGGCAGTTTGACAGCGTGTACGATGGATTTTTCAACGCCACGGCCCGTCTGGCGGCCCGCGTGCCGGCCCTGGTCCTCAAAGCCCTGCACGAAGATTTATGGCTGGAATACAAATCCGATATCGACGACGTGCTGGGCCAGCTTCACAACCGCAACAAAAGCCGCCACCTCAAATTCGAGCTGCCCCGGGAGTTTGCTATTCCAAGCTAAATGTTCCCCTGCTACCGCACAAAAAAGACCCTGCCGGTATCGGCAGGGTCTTTTTTTGTGGAGCGGCTCGCGCCATTCAAACCAACGCTTAGATTTTGGCGATGATGTTGAAGGTCAAGTCAAAATCGTCGTAGATGGCCTTGTCGGCAATGGTGTCGGGCAAGGATTTCGACATCGTGGTCAGGCCGAACTTGGTGCGGTCGATGGTCACTTTGCCCGTGGCAGCGGCCACGCCACCTTTCACGCCCACTTTGGCGGGAAAGCTGATGCGCTGCGTCACGCCTTTAATGGTCATGTCGCCGGCGATGGTGGCGTTGTCAGCATTCTTGGCGGCACCCTTCAGGGGCGTTACGCTCAGAATTTTGAAGGTAGAAATCGGGTTGTTGGCAACGTCGAAGAACTGGTTGCTGCTCATGTGACCCACAAATTTGCCCTGGGTTTCGGCGTCTTTGATGTCGGTGGCGTTCAGCGTTTTCATGTCCACGGTCACGGTGCCGCCCACAATGGCGTTGCCCTTCACCAGCAGCTCGCCGTTGGTGAACTGCATGGTGCCGTTGTGGCCGTGGGTTACGGCTTTGCCTTCCCAGCCCAGGGTGCTCAGCTGCGGCTGCAGCTTATAGGCGGGAGCTTTAGTGGCCATTTTGGCGCTGTTCATCTTTTGAGCGGAAGCAGCAGGAGCGCCGCCTAACACAGCAATGGCAAACAAGGCGGGAAACAGGAATTTTTTCATCTAAAAAAGAAATTTAAAAAAACAGGGGGTGATTAAGTCTAAGGATTGAGCCGGAGCGGCGGCGAAAACCGCATAGAAACGGTTCTTTTGCCGGTGCCCAGGCCCGGTGGGTTATTCTTCGGTTCGAATTTTATCCAGCAGCGCGTTGAGCTGCTGCACTTCGGCGGTGCTCAGGCGGCGCAGACCACTTACGTCGATGACGCCATCCTGCTCAATGCGACTGAGCAGGTCGAGCCCGGTGGCGGTAATGCGTATATCGACGGCCCGGCGGTTGGCGGGGCACACGGTGCGCGTCACCAGCTGCTTTTCTTCGAGACGGTCCACTATGCGGGAAGCGTTACTGGTTTTATCCAGCATGCGGTCAATCAGCAGGGCCACGGTGGCGGGCAGCGGGTGCTGCCCCCGCAGAATGCGCAGGATGTTGAACTGCGGCAGCGTGAGGCCGTAGGGCTTGAACGCCGTGGCCTGGCGCAGCTGCAGCCAGCCAGCCGTATACACCAAGTTGATGTGGCCCTTCTGGTGCTCGTCGCGGAAAATGGGCTGTTTGATTTCGTCTTCGATGCGCATAGTAAGGAAGTAGAACTTGCTGCAAATTTATGTACATACATTTAATGTTGCAACATTGTTTCAAATAATAGGAATTATTATTTTCCGAATAAACCGCAAATCACCCAAACCTGGCGCTTCACGTATTTAGACCTATTCACCTCCATTTCCATTCCTTATGTCTCGTATTATCCTGATAACGCTGGTAGGAGCTTGCCTGGCCACAGCACCCCGCTTTGCGGCGGCCCAGGCGGGCGGCTTCCCCGTGCAAACCACGGCCCGCACCCAATTCGTGTTCAAAGACGGCGAGGTAATGCGCCGCGAGGGCAACATGCTCACGCCCCTCACCCAAAACGTCAAGCTGAGCAGCGGCGTTAAAATCAATTACAAAAACGGCATCGTGGAAATGCCCGCCGACAAGATTAATCCGCAGGGCAAGAAGCTGACGCTGCGCGAGGGCGACTACGTGCGCGCCGATGGCGGGGTGGTGTTTGCCACGCCCGGCAGCGCCGCCGCGGCCCGGGGCAAGGCCCCCAACGGCCCCAGCGGCAAGTACACCACCTACGTGCAGCGCGGCCCCGGCTACGCCGACCCGGCCATGCGCGCGTCCCTGCTCGCCAAAAAAGTGGAGCTACTCACCGAAAAAATCAACCTGCTCAGCCAGGGCCGCACCGACCTGCCTAACACCAAGGAGATAGACGACCAGCTTGCCCAACTCGAAACCCAGCTCGTTGCCTCACCCCAGTAGCACGGGCAGGTGAGCTATTCCCGTAGCGTCAGCAGCCCGGCGTGCTCCACTACCAGCCCAAAGGGCTCGTCTTTCACTATCAAGAATCCGTCGAGGTCGTGCACATCAGCCAGCCCGCTGATGTGCAGGGCGGCGGCAATGCCCACGCTGGTTTCCACCATGCAGCCCAGCATGGGCACCAGGCCGTGCTGCCGGGCCATGCGCAGTTGCGCAATGCCCCGGCGGTAGCCCCCCGCCTTCATCAGTTTCACGTTCACTCCGTGAAACTGGGTGGCGATGTTGGCAAAGTCGGCCGTGTCCGTCACCGACTCGTCGGCCAGCAGCGGCACCGGGCTGCGCGGGCGCAGGTAGCGGTACTCAGCGGCTAGGGCGGCGGGCAGCGGCTGCTCCAAAAACCGCAGGTGTAAGCCGGGCAGCGTGACGGCCTGTTCCAGAAAGCGCAGCACACTGTCGGCGTCGGGCCAGGTTTCGTTGCCGTCTACCAGCAGGGCGTGGCCGGGCAGCAGGCGCGCCACTTCGCGCAGCAGGTCCAGGCTTTCGAGCTGGTTGACCTTTATTTTGAGGAGTTGGAACCGGCTGGCGTCCTGAGTCTGCAGAAAATCGGCAATGGCGCCGATTTCCATAATAGGAAGCGAAAAAGCCGTGGGCACGGCTGCGGCCGGGGCCGGCACGCCCAGCCATTGCCACACCGGCTGGCCTGCGCGCGCAGCCAGCCAGTGCACCAGCGCCGCTTCCAGCGCAAAGCTCAGCGCATGCGCCACCGGCGTGGCCGCCAGTAAGGCATCGAGCGCCGCCAGCGAGTCTACCCCGGGCAGGCCCTGGGCTTGCAAGTCCTCAAACTGCTGCAGCAGCAGCGCCGGCGACTCCCCGTAGCGCACGTTGGGGGCGGCCTCGCCGGTACCCGCGCAGCCCTCCCCCGCCACCCGCACCAGCAGGTTGGTTTTGCTGGAGGAGGCGTTGCGCGAAATTTTCCAGGTATAACGTAAGAGCAGCTGCTGGGAGGAGATGGACCAATTGGGCATGTGGAGGAGCGGGGAAACTGGCCCCTAAGATGCTGCCAAAAAAGGGAACCCTGCCCGCGCGCCACCGGACGATTTGGCCCATCTACCCCGCCAAAACTACGTTTCGGATAAATTCCCTGTCGGTTTTAGCAACAAAGGCCATCTTTGTTTATCAATATTAAACCATGGTTTTAGAGCAATTCATTACCGCGGCTCTCTCGTTTCATCTCACATTTTCGCAAAGAATTCATGATTAAACCCTTACTTACTTCGCTTTTTCTGAGCATTGCACTCCTTGCTGGCGGACCCCAGCGGGCACAGGCACAGGCCAATGGCGCCATTCCTTGGTTTACGGTGCAGAACTATGCCGTGGTGGTGCAGAACGGGGCCAACAGCAAGCCGCTGGACAGAAACGTAACCCTGCCTAACGGCATTCAGGTAGAGTACCGCACCCAATCGTTGCGGCTAGCCGATGGCTCACGCGTTCCGATGCAAGAAGGCGACGTGTTGAGTTTGAACGGCGAGTTTATCCGTAAAAAGGCAGAAATCTCGCCGGCTCCCGCGCCGGCAAGGACGGTGGCAGCGGCTCCGGCTCCAGCTGCAACAAAGTCGGTTGCCTCGGCGGCATTTAAGTACCAGCCAGCGGCCCCCGTCAACGGCAAGCTGAAGGGCGTGGTGGAACTCGGAGCCAGCGGCTTCAACATGTTCATCATCCGCATCGATACCAAGCGAAATTGGAAGCTCGAAAAATCAGAATTCGGCAACAGCCTGGTGATGGAGAACATGGCCACCGAGGAAGACATCCGCAACGGTCTCAAGACCTACATCGGCAAGATGCTCGATTTTGGCGTGGCCGGCCGCGACATTCATTTCGTGGTGAGTTCCGGGGCTTCCATGGCCGAGGGCACCCGCCGCATCGTGAAGTCGCTGGAGGCGCTTAAATTCCGGGTCAACACCGTGACGCCGGAAAGCGAAGGCGTACTGGGCCTGCAGGCCGCCATGCCCAAAGAATTTGCCGACAAGGCTTTTGTAGTGGACATGGGCTCGGGCAACACCAAAATTTCTTGGATGGACGGCAGCCAACCCCGTACCAACAGCACCTACGGGGCCAAGTATTATGAGAAGGGCATCGAAGACGCAACCGTGGCGGCCGATGTAAAAGCCAAGGCCGGCCAAGTGCCCACTGGCCTCAGCAAAACCTGCTTCATCATCGGCGGCGTACCCTATGAGATGGCCAAGGCCGTGCGCCAGGGCGATGAGCCGTACACCACGCTGCTCGGTCCCGACGCCTACCCCCAGTTGGGCGGCGCCAAGAGCAAAGCAGGGTTGAATATTTACCAGGCCGTGGCTGCGGCTACCGGCTGCACCCATTTTGTGTTCGGCTACGACACCAACTTCACCATTGGCTACCTACTCAGCCTCCCCTAGCCCGTTGGGCTGAATATGGATTTACGTGCCCCTCGGAAGCCCCGTACCAACTGCGTGCGGGGCTTTTTTGGTCCACTCCATTTGGAAGTTTAGCGGCATCTGATGGGTTACTGTCGGGATAATGCCGTTCTTTAGGCCTTCATTCCGTTTTCACGGCTTTTTTAGTTGCATGACGAAATCACGTTTACCTCTCCTGGCGGCTATCCTATTGCTGATAGCCGGTATAGTTACCGTTCTGGCCGCAAACAATTTACTGGCCATGCCCGCTGCGGTCCCGGTTGCGTTGCGGTGGCTGGCCCTGGTGGCAGTGGCCGCCGCTGCGGCTCCGCGCCGCTCGCTCACCCTCTGGATTGTGGTGAGCATGCTGGTAGGCATTGAGCTCGGCAACGACGCCCCCGATGTGGCCGTCAACTTTAAAGTGCTCAGCGATGCCTTCCTGCGCCTGGTAAAAACCATTATCGCGCCGCTTGTTTTTGCCACGCTGGTGGTGGGCATTGCCGGCCACGCCAACCTCAAGCAAGTGGGCCGCATGGGCCTGAAGTCGCTGATTTACTTTGAAGTCGTGACCACCTTCGCCCTCTTCATCGGCCTGGCGGCCATCAACCTCACCAAAGCCGGTGTGGGCATTAGCCAGGCTGGCGTGAAAGAAGAAGTGCTGGCTGCCGCCCCCAAACAGTCGGCCGCCGACATCATCCTGCACATCTTCCCCGAAAACATTGCCAAGTCCGTGGCCGAGGGCCAGGTGCTGCAGGTGGTCATCTTCGCCATTCTGTTCGCCATTGGCCTGGCCATGACGCCCGAACGCCCCCGCCGCGTGATGCTGGAGTTCTGCGAGAGCCTGTCGGAGGTGATGTTCAAGTTCACCAACGTCGTGATGTACTTCGCTCCGCTGGGCGTGGGCGGTGCCCTGGCCTACACGGTAGGAAAAATGGGTTTCGCTCCGCTTTTCAATGCCCTCCAGCTGCTGCTTACCCTCTACGGTGCCCTCATTGCTTTTGTGCTGCTGATACTGCTGCCGGTGGCCCTCATTGCGCGGCTACCGCTGCGCCGCTTCGTGGCGGCCGTGGCCGAGCCCGTGAGCATTGCCTTTGCCACCACTTCTTCCGAGGCAGCCCTGCCCCGGGCCATGGAGGCCATGGAGGGCATTGGCGTGCCGCGCCGCATTGTGGCGTTTGTAATGCCCACGGGCTATTCCTTCAACCTGGACGGCACCACGCTCTACCTCTCGCTGGCAGCGGTGTTTGTGGCGCAGGCGGCGGGCGTGCCCTTCACCTTTGGCGAGCAGCTGCTCATGGTGTTCACCCTCATGCTCACCAGCAAAGGCGTGGCCGGCGTGCCCCGCGCATCGCTGGTTATCCTGCTGGCTACTGTGGCCTCGTTCAACCTGCCGCCGTGGCCGGTGTTCATCATTCTGGGCATTGATGCCCTGATGGATATGGCCCGCACGGCGGTGAACGTGCTGGGCAACTGCCTGGCTTCGGCCGTAGTGGCCCGCTGGGAAGGCGAGTTCATTGACGACTACCAGGGGCCCGACCCCACGGCGATTGAATAAGGCCCGTCAGGTCCGTATTTAAGCAGGTGAATGGGCGGCCAATTTTCAGGCAGTCGCAGGTTTTTTCGTCTCACTCACCGAGATTCACGCCAATTTATGGTGGGCTTGTGGTAATTTAGCAAACGGTACCAGCCACAGCCGTCTATCATTCGGACTACTGGTACTTTCTATTGTTCTGCTTGTTCTTTTTCCTTACCGTCATTACTTTACATCTATGAAACTTACTAGTCGCCTCGCCCTGCTGGCCTTTGCGCCTGTCCTACTGGCAGCGCCGGCCTGTGTGTCGGTAAAGTCCATGATGAAAGGTCCTCCCACGTCGGCTATCTCCAACCGCCTTCCCGCGTTGGAGATTATGGCTGACCAGGGCCCGCTGGCGATGAACGACGGTGCCCTGCCCGAAGACCCGTTGAAGCTCTTCACCCAAGAGTGCCACGCCAACCTCACCGAGCCCACCGACACCGCCACCTTTGGCTACGCCAAGCTGGTGGTGAAAAAGGTGAAGACCCTGCGCACTGGCCGGGGTCTGCAAGGTATTCAGGTGCTTACTTTCCTGCTGCCGGCGGTAGTGGGCGTGCCCCTGGAGTGGTACAAAACCACGCTGCAGGCGGAGTTGCAAGTGAGCGACGCCTCCGGCAACCTCATTGGCTCTTACGTGGGTACCGGTACCTCCGCTGTGAAAGTGGCCATGTACCACGGCTACTCGCAAACCACCGCGCCGCGACTGGCCGACGTCATTGCCCTACGCGGCGCCATGGCCCAGATTCGCCCCCAGCTCGATACCGCCACGGCCCGCCTGCGGCCCCTGTTGCTAGCCGGCGGCACCGTAGACAACCCCACGCTGCCTTCGTCCTCGGTAGTTACTGGTAGCCGGTAGGCCATCGCCGCTTTCTTCCACTGACCTTACCAGGGCCCGTGGCGCTCTCCTTCTCTGCTAGCGAGGGGGCCGAGCGCCACGGGCCTTATCTTTGGATGGCTATGGCTCTTCTTTCTTTCTTCCGTCCAACTACCGTCTTTCTTCTCGGCGCGCTGCTCTTTAGCGGCTGCTGCGCAAACAACACCTGCGACTGCCAGGACGCCCGGGCCGATGCCATCAACCTGCGGTTTTCGTCGGCCTTCACAGCAGCCGACCTGGATACCATCGTGGTGCAGCGCTCGCCGCTCCCCTTTTCTGCCACCAACAAGGTAGAATCGGTGACGATAATCCGAACGGCGGCCCAGCTCCGCGATACCCTGCGCATTAACAACAATGCCCCCTTTCCGCAGGTGAGTACCACCAAGCTCGATGGCTACCGCTACGTAATCCAATACCTGACGCAGCAGCCCAAAAGCAAGCCGGCAGCCACTACCTTGCTCATAATTAACGAAGTGGCGCTTAGTGGCCGCCTCGATGGCGACGGCTGCTGCACCTGCTACATCAACACCGAAAAAGTAGTGAACGCCACCAAGCCCAAGGGCGCCACCACGGCCGCCGACAGTACCTTCACCATCGACCTGAACCAGAAGCCCGTTATTGAGCTGACTAAGTAGCCAGGACGAGGCGGCTTGCGTATAACTTGTACTTGCCGCGCTGCACCATTTGGCCCGCAACCGGTATATTACCATACTTATGCCCGTTGACTCCCCTACCCTTACGCCCCCGCCGGTACCCATCGTACCGAAGCCGGCTGCGCCCTTCGCATTTCCTTTCCGCTCCACGCTCAGCCTGGAGCCGCTGATTGACTATTGGACCAAGCGCGAGCAAGCTAGCAACGCCGGGGTGGTGCTGCTGGCGCGGGCCATTGGCGAGCAAGTGGACCAGGCGCCCTGGGCCCGCGGCCCGCTCACCGACTATTCGGTGCTGGAATGCAACTGCGACCTAGTGGAAACCCTGATGCTGGCGGTGTTTCCGCCGGCGTCCTTTGCCACTGACATCAGCGGTGTGGTGGCGCCGTTTCAGCGGCGCAGCTTCTACTCCACGAAGCTGTTTCAGGAGGTAATGCTGAACAAGGAGGGCATCATCAAGCAGCCCCTCAACATTGACATGACCGCCATGGAGCGGCAGATGGGCCTGATGGCGTACCACTTGGTGCTGCACCGCGTGTATGGAGCCGAAATGCCGCCATTGGGCACCATAGTATTTACGGTACCCGACTACCAGATTGGCCTGTATCGGCACTACGGAGTAGATTTCAACTCCGATTTTGTGAACGTGAAAGTAGTAGGCGAGCCGCCGGTGCTTACGCCCGAACAAATGGATTTGCTGGTGCACAACCGCCACCGGCCCGACCTGTGGCAGTCGCTGCTGCCGGCCGAGCATTTTGAGTTGGAAGGCTTCAACGTCATTCAACTGGTGGACATCACGGACCAGGAAATACTCTCGGAGCTGAAATACGACCTGCTGGAGCGCGACGTGCTGCAAACGCCAGCCCGTTTTGAGCAGATTCAGGAAAAGCTGCGGGTGTTGTTTTCGCAGCCTTCGCTGCAGCTCGGCATTGCGGCGTACGACGAGAAAAAGCGGGCTTTTGTGGATTTCGGGCGCAAAATCAACCACAGCTTTCTCACCAAGCAGGTGCAGCATCAGTCGGCCGACAGCAGCTTCCGACAGCTCTACGACCGGCTGCTGCGAGAGCGGGACCCACTGGTGCTCAAGGACGTGGCCACGGCCGATATTCCCGAGGACCTGCGCGCGCAAATCATGAGCCTGGGCACGCGCTCGGCCATTCTGGCGCTGCTGCCCTACGGCAACGACACCGTGGGCCTGCTGGAGCTGGGCACGCCCGATGTGAACGGGCTCGACGAGTTTGAGCTCGACAAGGTGGCGCAGTTCCTGCCCTTGTTTGCCGTGGCCGTGAAACGCAACGCCGAGGACTTGCAGGCCCGGGTGCACGCTATTATTCGGGAGAAGTTTACGGCCATCCACCCCACCATGGAGTGGCGCTTTATGGACGCGGCCCGCAACCTGCTCACCCAGCTTGAAGCCGGCAACCGCACGGCCGAAATGGAAGCCATTGTGTTTGAGGACGTGTACCCGCTGCACGGTTCCTGCGACATCAGGGGCAGCAGCACGGTGCGCAACGAAGCCATTCAGGGCGACCTGATTGAGCACCTCACGCTGGCCAAGAAAGTACTGAATAAGGCCTCCGAGTTCCAGCAGCTGCCTATTCTGGACGAGCTGAAGTTTTACGTGACCAAAAACCTGAAGCGCCTGAACGAGGGCATGCTTTCCGGGGATGAGGCCAACATCTACGACTCGCTGAAGCGCGAAGTTGAGCCGCTGTTTGAGTACCTGGCCACGCACACGCCGGAGCTGCGGCCGGTCATCACCAAGTACTGGAGCAACATTGACCCCAAGCTGGGCATTCTCTATAAGCGGCGTCAGGATTTTGAAACCAGCATAACAACGCTTAACGATGCCGTGAGCGACTACCTCGACGACGAGGAGGAAAAGGCGCAGCACATGTTTCCGCACTACTTCCAGCGGTATAAGACCGATGGCGTAGAGTTCAACATTTACGTAGGCGGCACGCTGGTTGACAACAAGCCCTTCGACCTGGTTTTCCTGAAAAACCTGCGCCTGTGGCAGTTGCTGACCATGGTTGAAATCACGCGCCGCACCGCCGCGCTGAAGGAAACCCTGCCCGTACCGCTGGACACCACCCAGCTGATTCTCATTCACGGGCAGCCGCTTAGCATCCGGTTCCGGCAGGACGAGCGGCAGTTTGACGTGGACGGTGCCTACAACATTCGCTACGAAATCATCAAAAAGCGGATTGATAAGGCGACGGTGATGGGCACCGGCGAGCGGCTGACGCAGCCCGGCACCATTGCCCTGGTGTATGCCCAAAGCCGCGAGGCCATGGAGTACTTCGAGTACATTGACTACCTGCAGGACCGGGGCATGCTGGAGCTTGAAGTGGAGGAACTGGAGCTGGAAGAGCTACAGGGCGTGAAGGGCCTGCTGGCCCTGCGCGTACGCGTGCGGCTTTAGCGGCAAGCAACTGCAGCAGCAGAAACGGGGCGATGCGGAGCTGTTAAGGCCCGGCATCGCCCCGTTTTTGCGTAGGTTATTCGGACAGGGTATCGGCTCCCATTACTTCCTTTTCTTCTTTCCAGAAAAGCCGGATGCCGAGGCGACAGGCCACGAGCCAAGCGGCTCCGCCGGCAAAGCCTGCCAGCACGTCGGTGGCGTAGTGAGCGTGCAGGTACACGCGCGTGAGGCCGATGAGCAGCACCCACAGCAGCAGCGGCACCACCCAGCCCGGCCGCCCAAAGTGCCGGGCCAGCAGCCACGCCAGGCAGCCGTAGAACGTGACGGCCAGCATAGCGTGGCCGCTGGGAAAGCTCAGGCCAAGCGTTTCCAACAGGCCGTTGCTGGGCCGGGGCCGGTTAAAATAGGTCTTCAGGAGTTGATTGAGGATGATGCCGCCCAGCATGGCCAGCACCAGGTGCCAGGCCTCGCGGGTGTGGCCGGCGCGGTGCAGCAGCACCGGCACCACGATGCCCGCCGGCAACAGAAAGGGCAGCGCCGCAAAAAAGGTAACGAAACGCACCGGGCCGGTAAGGCCGGGAAACCGGTACCGCAGCTCGTCCATCAGTCCCCCGGCCCAATCGTCGAGGGCCATGGAGTTATTTACAAACACTACCCGGCTCATGTAAAAAAACAGGGCAAATCCCGCCACAAACAGCACGGCGCCGAGCACCACTTCGGCCGTGAGCAGGCCAATGAGCGTTAATAAGCGGGATGTGAAGCGGTTCATAGGCAGGTGGGAGTAAGCCGGCAGGGCCACGGGATAATAGCCCAAATACGCAAAACGAAAAAAGCCAGCCCAAATGGGCTGGCTTTTTCAAAAACGTGCGCTCGGGGAGACTCGAACTCCCACACCTTGCGGAACTGCCGCCTGAAGACAGCGCGTCTACCAATTTCGCCACAAGCGCATGCAGTGGACAAAAAGCCGCTCTTTCCGTTAGAAAGTGCGGCCTTTTGATGATACAAAGATACGGCCCTATTTCGCGGCGGCGCAACATACGCAGCTTTTTTTTCGTGTTTTGTGCTGTCTCAAGGGCATCGGGGATTGTTTCTCAGTTACTTGCCAGCGCATATTTTCTTGACTGTTTCTGTTTTATACATGCCCAACCCCGCTGCCAGTGCCCCTCACCTGCCACCGTCGCCCCCGCCGCCCACGGGTTTTGATGCCGTGGCCTGGTGCTACGACGCCATGGCCGGGCTGGTGTTTGGCCCCGCGCTGAAAAAGGCCCAGCGGGCCGCGCTGGCGGGCCTGCCCGCGGGAGCGCCCCGGGTGCTGGTGCTGGGCGACGGCACGGGCTGGGCACTCACCGAGGTGCTGCAGCTCCGCGCTGAGGCCACGGTCCTGTACCTGGAGGCCTCTACCAAAATGCTGGCCCGTGCCCAGGCCCGGCTGCACCGCGAGATGCCACAGGCGGCTGCCCGGGTTGAATTCCGGCACGGTACGCAGGCCATGCTGCAGCCCCACGAACGGTTTGGGGCACTGGTCACCTTTTTCGTGCTGGACTGCATTTCCGCCAGCGAAATCACCCAAGCCCTGGCGCAGCTACGGGCGGCCATGCGGCCGGGCGCGGTGTGGCTCCTGGCCGATTTCCGCCCTGCCCACCGGGGATGGCGCTGGGTGCTGCTTCGGCTGATGTACGCTTTTTTTCGCCTTACTACCGGCCTGCGGGCCCGCGAACTGCCGGACCTGCACCCGGCGCTGAAGCGCCTCGGACTGCGCCCGAAACGCTCCGCAGCCTTTTTTGGAGGAGCCATGGAGGCTACCGTGTTTACTGAGGCGTAGCGGGGCGGCGGTACTGCAATTTTTCCGCAACTTTGTACGGCCTCACTGATTCCACTGGCTTCCTTTTTGGGCTTATCATCCTCATTCTCTATGAAATTCACCATTACAGCCGCCCTTCTATTAGCACTGGCGGGTGGAGCAAGCGAGGCACAGGCACAGGCCAAGCCTGATACCGGCCCGGCGGTGCGCTATGCGTTATCGTTTCCCAACGCGGTGCACCACGAAGCGAAAGTGACCGCAACGTTTACGGGCCTGCCCAAGGGGCCGCTGCACGTGCGCATGGCGCGCAGCTCGCCGGGACGCTATGCCCTGCACGAATTTGCGAAGTTTGTATACTACGTGGTGGCTACTGATGGTAGCAACCACCCGTTGCCGCTCAATCGCCCCGACCCTTACGGCTGGGACGTGACGCCGGGTGCCGACGGCACCGTGGTGTTCAGCTACACCCTGTATGGCGACCGCACCGACGGCACCTACGCAGGCATTGACCAGCAGCACGCACACCTGAATATTCCCGCTACCCTGTGCTACGCCACGGGCCTGGAAAGCCGGACGGCGGAGGTAAAATTTGACCTGCCCGCCACCTGGAAAGTGGCCACGCAGCTGCGCCCCGGTGCCGATAAAAACACCTTCACAGCCCCCAACCTGCAGTACCTGATGGACAGTCCGGTGTCGTTGGGGGCGCAGCAGGTGCGTAGCTGGCAGGAAGGCGACCAGACCATCGAGCTGGCCACGCTCTATGCGGGCCCAGTGGCCGAGGTTGACGCGTACGCCAAGAAGGTGCAGCAGGTGGTGAAGGAGCAGAAAGCCATTTTCGGCGAGTTGCCCACGTTTGATTTTGGGCGCTATACGTTTATTGCCAACTACTTGCCCCAGGCCACCAGCGACGGCATGGAGCACCGCAATTCGACTTCGGTGACCAGCCCCCGCCCGCTGACTGAGGCGGCGGGCACCCGCAACCTGGGCACGGTATCGCACGAGTTTTTCCATGCCTGGAATGTGGAGCGCCTGCGCCCGCGCGACCTGGAACCCTTCGATTTCCAACGGGCCAATATGAGCGACGCCCTGTGGTTTGCCGAAGGCTTTACGCAGTACTACGGCCGGCTGGCCCTGCGCCGGGCCAATCTGATTAAGGACAGCGAATTCCTGGAAGATATTGCCCGCTGGGCAAACCTGCGGCAGAACAGCCCCGGTGCCCGCTACGCCTCCCCCATTGAGATGAGCCAGCATGCGGCGTTCATGGATGCCGGTACCAGCATCGCCCCCCTCAACGCGGCCAACACTTACCTCTCGTACTACGACCAGGGCGCGGGCATTGCGCTGGTGCTCGACCTGGAGCTGCGGCACAGCTACCGCACCACCCTGGACAAGTTTATGCAAGCCATGTGGCAGCAGTACGGCCAGAAGCAGAAGGCCTACACCCCCACCAACCCCTACACGATAAAGGACCTGCAGCGCGTGCTGGGCGAGGTGAGCAAGGATACGGCGTTTGCCAACCGGTTTTTCCGGCAGCACGTGTACGGCCGCGAGCAGCCGCGCTTCGCTGAAGGCCTGCTGACGGCTGGCTTGGCGATGGTCCCGGCGCGGGTGCTGGGCACGGCCCTGCAGCGCCAGCTGGAGTTCGATGGCGAAGGGCGCATTTTGGTGGCGGTGAATACCCAGACCGGCTCGGGCCTCTACAAAGCCGGCATCGACCGGGGCGACCAGCTGGTGGCGTTGGATGGCAAAGAGCTAAAAAGCGCGGCCGACCTTGAAGGCGTGCTGCGCAAGCACAAGCCCAGCGACGTGGTTTTTGTGAAGGTTAAAACCCGCAGCGGCGAGGAAAGAACCACGCAACTTATTCTGGAGGAAGACCCCAATGCGCAGGTAAAACCGGTGGAAGAAACAGGAAAAATGGTATCCACGCCTGCCCAGAAAGCGCTGCGGGAAACTTGGCTGGCCAGCCAGGCGTCAAAATAAGTCGTAGTCCCGGCAAGAAACTGCCTGGGGCAATAAAACCAGTCATGCTGAGCGGAGTCGAAGCATCTCTACCGCAGTAGTAAATAGAAGATGGCCAAACGCATTTCCTACCTGCGCAACGAGCAACTGCCCACCGTGCGCGCCGGCTACCCCGGCAACAAGGTGTTCGGCAACGAATTTGCCAACGGCGAAGTGCTGTTCGAGCCCGCGCTTTCCACGCTGCTGAAGTGGCAGCTTTCGACCAATCCGCAGAAAGCGGAGAAGAAGACCGATACCTGGGTGCCGGCCGTGGTGGCGTGCGACGCCGCTTTCTCAGCTACCGAGGACCTGCTGGTGTGGCTGGGCCACGCCAGTTTCCTGCTGCGTGTGGCGGGCGTCACGCTGCTCTTCGACCCAGTGCTGTTCGGCTCGCTGGGGTTGCGGCACCGCCACGCCCTGCCCTGCCGGCCCGAAGCGGTGCGCGGCATCGACTACCTGCTGCTCTCGCACGGGCACCGCGACCACCTGGACGAAAAAACCATGCGCCTGCTGGCCACTCAGAACCCGCAGATGCAGGTGCTCTCGTCCCTGCGCATGGCCGGGCTGCTGCGCGATATGGCACCGGGCATTGCGGTGCAGGAGGCCAGTTGGTGGCAGCAGTACGACCTGGGCCCCGATTCGCCGCTGGATATCTATTACCTGCCCGCTGCCCACTGGCACCGCCGGGGCCTGGCCGATGTGAACCGCGTGCTCTGGGGCAGCTTCCTGATTCGGGACCGCGCCGCCGACAAGCTCCTGTACTTCGCGGGTGATACGGCCTACGGCGACCATTTTGAGGCCATCGAGAAGCTGTTTGGGCCCATCGATACCGTGCTCATGCCCATTGGCGCCTACAAACCGGCCTACATGATGGCCCAGAGCCACGTGAACCCGCACGAAGCCGCGAAGGCCGCCAACGTGCTGCGGGCAGGCCACGTGGTGCCCATGCACTACGGCACGTTTGATTTGTCGGACGAGCCCGCTTCTGAGCCGCTCCGGCAGCTCACCGATATCACGGCCAGCGGCATGCTGCGGGGTGAACTGCACGCGCCCGCCGTGGGCGAGGTGCTGCACTGGCAGGACTGGGAGTAATCCTGAGCGGCTTTATTTCTTGATTTCTGCTAAAAACGCGGTGGCGTCTCTGGGGCTTTCTCCCGCTTTGGTGGCAGCGGCAATTGCTTCGGTGGCCACAATGGTAGCTTCCGCATCGTTGCCGAGCTTATGCAGCAGCTTGGCCCGCGCCACCAAGTATGTCTGCGTTTTGGCAACCCTGATGGCTTGCAGAATTATCTGGTCTGCTTTGGTCAGCAAAGACTGGTCCTCGACAAAAGCGGTGAGATAGACGGTGGCTTCGTACAGCGTATGACTGTCCTGTGCGGTAAACTGCTGCCCGTAGGCAAGGATGGCCTCAACGTAGGCGGGCCAGTTGCGCTGCCGCTGGCTGAGAAGGTACTGGATGTGGGCAACGTCCTGCCACTGCTTGCTTTCACCTGGCAGCAGTTGGCCGATTGATTGCTGAAATTTCCCTAGCCCAACCAAGTCATTTTTTCCACCAAAAGGCCTGGCAGCTTGGCTGATGATGTTCAGGGTTTTCCTGCTAACCGCTTCCTGCCCAAACTGCGACACAAATGCGGGTTGATGCTGGAGAAAGTACCGCGATGCCGCCGACTCGTAGGCCACGTTTTGGTTGAAAATGTATTCCTGATTTTTCGGAGAAGCCATTTCCTGGGCGCTCTGGGTTTTCAGGTACTGGTCCGTTACCTGATTACAAAGCGCTTGTTCTTGCATGATACCCGGAGCGCTGCTCAGGCTGTACAGCAGCCCTGGCGTCCGGTCGCCCTTAGCGTAACGTTCTTTCAGCGCAAAGTATGCCTTGCTGGGGTTGAGGGCATCTTTTCCATCCTCAATAAATGCAGCGGCGGGTTTTCCGCTGCCGCTTCGGTGGAGCGGCTTGCCTTCGGGGGTGAAGTATAGGTAAGCGGGCAACGACTGAATACCGTACTTACTGGCCAGAACTTTGCCCTCGCCTTCATCAATATTGGCCTTGTAGCTCACGAAGTTGGCGTTGTAATAACGGGCCACCGCACTATCGGGAAACACGTCGCGCGCCATGCCCACGCAGGGGCCGCAGCTGGGCGACCATGCATAGAAGAAAATGGGCTTGTGCGTCTTTTTGGCCGTAGCAAGCACTTCTGCCCATTTTATTGCCCGAAAGTTAAGGGCGGTAGTTTGGCCCTGCACGGCAACAGCGCAGAACAGAAAAACCCAGAGGAGAAAGTGACGCATGCAGCAATAGAACCAGGGAAAGTAATGCCGGCCACGTTGTACCCAGCCATTGAAGGCCTGAATATAGGCGCCCGCGCCGCTACCTGTTAGCTTTGCGGATTCCTGTTGCGCTGTTGCTACTAAAAGCCAACAGCTAATGGCCATTGGCTAACAGCTTATAAAATGTCACCTACTCTCGTTCTAAGCCTCGTTGGAGGATATTTTGCTGTCCTCATCGTCATTGCCCTGCTCACTTCGCGGGGGGCAACGAGCGAAAGTTTCTTTGTGGCCAACCGCAACTCGCCGTGGTATATGGTGGCGTTTGCCATGATTGGCACCTCGCTCTCGGGGGTCACGTTTATATCGGTGCCGGGCAATGTGTACGGCAAAAGCTGGAGCTACCTGGCAGTGGCCATGGGTTTTGTGGCCGGCTACGTGGTCATCGGCACCGTGCTCATGCCGCTGTACTACCGGCTGCGGCTGGTGTCCATCTATACATATCTGGAGCAGCGATTTGGCTACTGGAGCTACAAAACGGGCGCGTTGTTCTTTCTGATTTCCAGGTCGTTGGGCTCGGCGTTGCGGCTGTACCTGGTGGCGGGCGTACTGCAGCTGGCAGTATTTGATGCTATGGGCGTGCCGTTTTCGGTAACGGTGGTGGTCAGCATCATGTTCATTTACCTCTACACGTTTAAGGGCGGGCTGAAAACCATTTTGTGGACCGACACTTTCCAGACGCTGGCCATGCTGAGCTGCGTGGGCCTGAGCATCTACTTCATGGCCGATGAGCTCAATTATGGCTTTAAGCAGTTGGTTTCTTCGGTGCTGGACAGCCCGATGTCGCAGGTGTATTTCTCGGATTTCCGGGACGATAAGTTCTTCTGGAAGCAGTTTGCCTCCGGCATGTTCATCACCATCGTGATGACGGGCCTTGACCAGGACCTGATGCAGAAAAACCTGAGCTGCCGCAGCCTGGGCGAGGCCCAGAAAAACCTGTTCTGGTTCACGCCCGTCATCGTGGGCGTCAACATCATGTTCCTCACGCTGGGCGTGCTCATGTACCAGTACGCGGCGGCCCGCGGCCTGCAGCTGGAGCAGCTGCCGCAGCTGCTGAACCTGAACGGCTCGCTGAACACCGACAAGGTGTTCCCGTTCCTGGCTACCACGCAGTTTTCGCTGGTGGCGGGCGTCATCTTCATTCTGGGCATCATTGCCGTGACCTACGCCTCGGCCGACTCGGCCCTGACCTCGCTCACCACGTCGTTCTGCGTCGATTTTCTGAACATTCAGCAATACCCGGAAAGACGGCAGACCACGCTGCGCCAGCTCACGCACCTGGGCTGGTCGGTGGTGCTGATTGTTATCATCCTGATTTTTAGAGTGTATAACAACCAGAGCCTGATTGATGCGGTGTACAAGGCGGCGGGCTTCACCTACGGGCCGCTGCTAGGGCTTTTCGCCTTCGGCATTCTCACCAAGCGCAACCTGCGCGACCGGTTGGTGCTGCCCACCTGCGTCACGGCCGTGCTCCTGACCTGGCTTATCGTATCGCATTCCGTGGAATGGCTGAACGGCTACAAGTTTGGTTTTGAAATCCTGCTGCTCAACGGCGCGCTGGTGTACCTGGGCCTGCTGGCCATCTCGCGGCCTGCCGATGTGAACCCGTTGCCCCAGGCGGCGGTTTAGCTATTTATCGAATTGTCGAAATATTATGCTGGCCGGTTCGTCTACCTTTCGGAGACGGCCTTTATCCTATCCCTTCTATGAACAAGACTTTTTTCTCGCTTTTAATGGCCCTGGCGGCCTCCCCGGCGGCATTTGCGCAGCAAACCGCGCCCGAGGCCACCGACCAGAAAACCATTGTGCTCAAGCCGGGCAGCATGCAGGTGCAGGCCAAGCCCGCCGCCAACCGCCCCGACCGCGCCCCGGTGTACCCCGGTGGGGAGCAGGCGCTGGGCCTGTTTTTCCTGCAAAACATCAATTACCCGGCTGCTGCCAAGGCCAAGCAGCTTTCCGGCGTGGTGCTCGTGAATGCCACCGTGAACGTGGACGGCACCGTGACCAACCCCGTGGTGGCCAAGGCGCTCTCGCCCGAGTGCGACGCCGAGGCCCAGCGCGTGGTGGCCCTGATGAGCGGCTGGCAGCCCGCCATGCGGCGCGGCCGGCCACTGCCGGTCCTCATTCAGCTGCCCGTGCCTTTTGGAGGCGCCGGCGAGATGAAAGTGGAGCAAACCCGCCGCCAGCCGCTCAACAAGCAGAAGTAATAATTTTATTTGTGTGCGGGCACCGCCCGCGCACGCCCCTGATTCCCCAAGCAGTAGATGGCCCGTAGCGGATTGAATACCAGCGGCGACGGCGCGCCCGACGCCCCCAAGCCCAAGTTTACCAAAGAAGCCTTCCGACGCAGCCTGCGGGTGTTTCGGTACGTGCTGCCCTACCGGGGCACTTTCATTGCGGGCATGGTGCTGCTCGTGCTCAGCAGCAGCACCACCATGCTCTTTCCGTGGATAATCGGCAAGCTGGTGGACGTGGCCAACGGCCGGGCCGTGGCTTTGCCGGGCGGGCTCACGGTGGGCATCAACCGCATTGCGCTGGGGCTGTTTGGCGTCATCGTGCTGCAGGGGATTTTCTCGTTCGGGCGCATCTGGTTTTTTACCCGCGTGAGCGAGTTCACGGTGCGCGACATCCGGCAGGCGCTCTACGCCAAGTTTGTGAGCTTGCCCATTCCGTATTTTGAGAAAAACCGGGTGGGCGCCATCACCTCCCGCATTACCTCCGACGTGGCCCAGATTCAGGACACGTTTTCGGTAACGCTGGCTGAGCTTTTCCGGCAGGTGTCCACGCTGTTGGCGGGCATCGTCTTCATCATGGTGGTGTCGGTGAAGCTCTCGCTGTTTATGCTGGCCACCTTCCCTCCTATTGTGGTACTGGCCATGGTGTTCGGGCGCAAAATCAGGGTGCTGTCCAAACTCACGCAGGACGAACTGGCCAAGGCCAACGTGGTAGTGGAAGAGACACTGCAGGGCATCAACACCGTGAAGGCGTTTACCAACGAGCAGTTTGAAACGCGCCGCTACACGGCCTCGCTCACCAATACGGTGCGGGCTGCGCTCAAGAGCAATCTGTACCGCGGGGCGTTTGTGTCCTTCGTTATCATCGGCTTGTTTGGGGGCATTATTCTGGTGCTGTGGCGGGCGGCCACGCTCACCCAAACCGGCCAGATGACCATTGGCGACCTCACCTCATTTGCGCTGTACACCATGTTTATCGGTGCCTCGGTGGCGGGCCTGGGCGAGCTGTACGGCAAAGTGCAGAGCACGCTGGGCGCTTCGGAGCGCATTCTGGAAATACTGGACGAGGCGAGCGAGCCTACCCATTTGCCACTGCCCGCCGGCCAGGCGCCGCTGCAGCTGCACGGCAACATTGAGTACCGCAACGTGGCCTTCACCTACCCCACCCGGCCCGATTTGCCGGTGCTGCAGGACATTTCGTTTGACATTACTTCCGGCGAAAAAATTGCGCTGGTCGGCCCCAGCGGGGCGGGCAAAAGCACCATTGTGTCGCTGCTCATGCAGTTCTACGAGCTCAGCGGCGGCGAAATCCTGATTGACAACCGGCCCATCAACAGCTACGACCTCACGGAATTGCGCCGGCACATCGGCATTGTGCCGCAGGAAACGCTGCTCTTCGGCGGCAGCATCCGCGAGAACATTGCCTACGGCAACACCTCGGCTACGGACGAAGAAATAATAGCGGCGGCGCGCAAGGCCAATGCCTGGCAGTTCATTTCCTCTTTCCCCGAATCCCTGGACACGGTGGTGGGCGAGCGCGGCATCAAGCTCTCGGGCGGGCAGCGGCAGCGCGTGGCTATTGCCCGCGCCATCCTCAAAAACCCGGTTATTCTGCTGCTCGACGAAGCTACTTCGGCACTGGATTCCGAGTCGGAAAAGCTGGTGCAGGGCGCCATGGACGAGCTGATGAAAAACCGCACGTCCATCATCATCGCCCACCGCCTGAGCACGATTCGCAAAGTCGATAAAATCCTGGTCATCGACGGTGGCCGCATCGTGGAGCAAGGCTCGCACGAGGAGCTGGCCGATAACGACAACGGCCTCTATGCAAACCTGCTGAAGCTGCAGTTTGAGCTGAGCTAAAAATCAAACCGGAAAATAGTTGCGAAACCAGCTCCTGGCTTGTTCTAAACTCGAAACCCGCGCCCTAAGCGCGGGTTTCGTACTTTTATATCCCTCACCAACCTTTTCCCCTTTACCCATGAGCAAGTACTTGCTAAGCCTCCCTGTTGCTTTCGCTACGGCCGTTACCTTGCTGGCTGCCCCGGCTGCCCAGGCCCAAATCAGAACGCCCGCCGCCAGCCCCCAAAGCACCATCACGCAGCGCGTGGGCCTGACGGATGTTACCATTGTGTATTCGCGGCCGAGCCTGAAAGGCCGGGCCGTATTTGGAGACAAAAGCCCGCTGGCTCCCACCGGCAAGCGCTGGCGCACGGGCGCCAACAACTCCACCACCATCAAGTTTTCGGACGATGTGACGGTGGAAGGCAAAAAGGTGGCGGCCGGCGAGTACGGCATCTACACCATTCCAAACAAGACCGAGTGGATGGTGGTGCTCAACAAAAACACCAAGCTGGGAGCCGATGTAGACGGCTACAAGGAGGACCAGGACGTGGCCCGCTTTTCCATCAAGCCCTACAAAATGGGCAGCAAGGCGGAGACCTTCACCATCAATTTCACCGACCTCACCCCCGCTACTGCCAACGTGGCCATGGAATGGGAAATGACCGGTGCTAAATTCAAGATACTGGCTGATGTGGACAGCAAGGTGATGGCGCAGATTGACGAGAAAATCACCAACAACGCCAATCCAACCCCCGGCGACCTCGCCGCGGCGGCCGTGTACTACGCCGACAACAACAAGGACATGAAGCAGGCCGTGGCCTGGATGGAAAAAGCCAACGCCACCGATGCCAAGTTCTGGAACCTGCACTCGGAAGCCAAAATGCGCCTGAAAATGAAGGACTACGCCGGCGCCATGAAAGCTGCAGAAGCTTCCAAGAAAGCTGCCCTTGCCTCCACGCCCCCCAACGGGGAGTACGTGAAGATGAACGAAGACCTGATGGCCGACGCCAAAAAGGCTGGTAAATAAGGTGCTTCGTTGAAGCAAAAAAAGGCCGCAGCACTAGTGCTGCGGCCTTTTTTGTGGTCATTGGAGTTGGGAATCTCCAACCAACCGCTACCGCGACGCTACGCCGCCGGGTGCAGCTGGTTGTTCATGATGGTGGCCAGCATGGAATCGGGCAGCACCAGGCTGGTGAAAAAGTTAACCTTGGCCGCCATGGTGGGGAGGCTGCGGGCGCCGCCTTCCATGAGCACGTCGTAGCCTTCCTGGGCTACCTCCCGGGCCGAGGCAGTGTTCTGGGCGGCGCGGGTGTTCTCGGCGTGGGCCGTACGGAAGAAGTTGGTGTCGGTGGGCGGCGGGCACAGCACGGTCATGGTAACGGCCGATTTCTGCTGCTTCAGCTCGTGCTGCACAGCTTCGGTGAAGCTGAGCACGAAGGCTTTGGTGGCCGCGTACACGGCCTGGCAGGGGCTGGGCGTGAATGACGACAAAGACCCCACCTGCAGAATCCGGCCCACGTTGCGGGCCTGCATGTCGCGCAGGTACAGCTTGGTCAGGTGCACCAGCGCGGTCACGTTCACCTGAATAATGGCCAGCTCCGTGTCCACGTCGGTATCGGAGAAGTAGCCGGTTTCGCCAAAGCCGGCATCGTTGACGAGGGCGTCAATCCGCAGGCCGCGGGCGGTGGTTTCGGCGTAGAGCCGGTCGGGGGCGTCGGGCTGGCTCAGGTCAAACGGCAGCAGCACGATGTCAACTTCCTCGAATTCCTGATGCAGCAGGCGGGCAGCCTCCCGGAGCTCGTCGAGGTGGCGGGCTACCAGTACCACCCGGTAGTCGTCGCGGGCAAAGCACCGGGCCAGCTCGAAGCCGATGCCACTCGATGCGCCAGTAATTAATGCGGTTTGGTCATTCATGGCATGAGGGATTTAGGTGTGAGGGATTACATCGAAAACCGCGTAGCTATCCGATTTAGCAGCCAAGGCTACAAGTCACTGGGGCCCCTTGATTGCCCTGAACAGGCAGGCGCCGGTCATGGCTCAGCGGTTATAATAGTATAATATACCAATTTTTTTCTTAACAATTATAATACGCGCTTATGGTAGCGCTTTTAATTGCTGCGGTTAAAAGTGGCATTACTGCTTCATGTTGCGTTTCCCTTACAATGTCCTACATCCCAAATCAAACCCCATAAAAAGACGTCATGCGCATCTGGTGTCCGCGTAGCCGGAGCATTTCCACCGCGCCTCTTGTCATCCTGAGCTTGCGAAGGACCTTCTCATCGCAGAACGATTTGTTCTGACCTGATAAGATGCTTCCTTCGTCAGCATGACTTAAAGCGCGGTAGAGATGCTCCGGCTGCGCGGACGCCAGATGCGCATGACGTTCTGCTAGCCTCCAAAAAAGGCGTTGCCAGCTCTGTCTACAGCACCTTTACCACCAGCTTGGAGGCGCTGGCGGGCGAATGGTACAGGCGGTGCGTGGCTATTTGAAAGTCATTTTCCTCGGCCTGGTAGATGTTGTCGATGTACTTCTGGGGGTTGCGGTCGACGAGGGGGAACCAGGTGCTTTGCACCTGCACCATGAGGCGGTGGCCTTTCTTGAAGGTGTGCATGAGGTCCTGCACGGTGAAGGGCACGGGCGTGACCTGGCCGGGCGTAAACGGCTCGGGCTTGGCGAAGCTGTTGCGGAAACGGCCACGCATCACCTCGGAACGCACCATTTGCTGGTAGCCGCCGAGGCGCACGCCGGGCTTGGTGCGGGGGTTGTCGGGGGTGTCGTTGGGGTACACGTCGATGATTTTCACCACCCAGTCGGCGTCGGAGCCGGTGGTGGCCACTTGCAGCAGCGCCTGGATGGGGCCGGCCAGGGTGAGGTCGTCGGTGAGCACGTCGGTCTGGTAGGTGAGCACGTCGGGGCGGCGGCTGGCGAAGCGCTGGTCGTCGGTCATGTACTCGCGCGACATGCCCACGGTGGTGGTTTCGGTGAAGGGCACGGGGTGGGCCGGGTCGCTCAGAAACTGGTCGAACTCGGAGCCGCTGGCGGGCTGCTCGAAGCTGATTTTGCCGTTGGGCTGGAAGTACATGGTGCGGTCCTGCGCGGCTTTGGGCGGCCAGGCATCGAAGGTGCGCCACTGGTTGGTGCCGCTCTCAAAAACGTAGGCCTCGGCCAGCTTGGCGGCGGCGGTGGGCTTGGGGTCTTTGAGGTAGGATTTAAAGAAGGGGGCTTCCACGTTTTCCTGGTACCAGTAGGACGGCGAGGGGCCGTAGGCCACGTTGCCGAGCATCTCGCCGGTGCCGCGGGCCCAGCCGCCGTGTATCCAGGGGCCCATCACGAGGCGGTTGGCAATGCGGGGGTTCTGCTTTTCGATGCTCTCGTAGGTTTTCAGGGCGCCAAACAGGTCTTCGGCGTCGTTGAAACCGCCCACGGTGAGCACGGCGGCTTTGATGTTTTTGAGGCGCGGCCGCAGGTTGCGGGCTTCCCAGAAGGCGTCGTAGTTGGGGTGCTGGGTCAGCTCATTCCAGAAGCCCACCTGGCCTTTGTAGTAGTTGGCATCGGCGTTTTTCAACGAGCCCATGCGCAGGAAAAAGTCGTAGCCATCGGGGGTGCCGTGCTGAAAGGCCGGGTTTTTAGCGGCCGTGGGCTGGGGGCGCGGCAGGCCGAAGCTGGCCATGAAGTTGAAGGCGTGGGGCAGGAAAAACGCGCCGTTGTGGTGGAAATCGTCCCAAAACCAGTCGGCGATAGGCGCCTGGGGCGAGGCGGCTTTCAGAGCCGGGTGGCCGCTGAGCAGGCCGGTGGAGGTGTAGAAGCCGGGGTAGGAAATGCCCCACTGGCCCACGCGGCCGTTATTTTTGGGCCCTTTCTTCACCAGATACTCAATGGTATCGAAGGTGTCGGTGCTCTCGTCGAAGTCGGTTTTGCTAGCGTACTTCACCTTCTGCGGCCGCATGTCCACGAACTGGCCTTCGGACATGTAGCGCCCGCGCACGTCCTGAAACGCGAAGATGTAGCCCTCGTGCAGCATGGTGCTGCTGGGGCTGATGTTGGTTTTGAACCGGCCGGCCCGTACGGCCCAACGGAATAGGGCGTGCGGTTGAGCATGATGGGGTAGCGCACTTGGTCGGCATCCTTGGGCGCGTACACAATGGTGTAGAGCTTGGTGCCGTCGCGCATCGGTATCTGATATTCCGTCTTCACGTAGCGCTCGTGAATGTAGGCGGTATCGGCCACGGCGCGGGCGGCGGCGGCGGCATCGGTGACGGCCACCGGGGCGGGCAGGGTTTGGGCGGTGGCGCCCGTGGCCAGCAGCAGGCCCAGCAGCGCAACGGCGGCGGAGCAGTAAACAGGTTTTCTCATGCAGAATGAAGCCTATGAACCACCACGCGCGGCCGCGACGAAGGTAGCAGCAGTACCGCAGACTGCCAATTCGCGGCGAGTACTGCTGCAGGGGGCGTGCGGTGGGGCTACTCAGCGGCGTTCACCGCATCAATGGGCGCCGTTTCGGCACTAGCCGCGCGGGTGGGCCCCAGCAGGCCAAACAGGAAGGTGAACGCAACGACCAGCCACACCGAAAACCAGACGTCCGAGAGGTAGTGCATTCCCAGCACCAGCCGTCCTACTAAAATCAGCGCGGGCAGCACCAGCAGCGGCACCCGCCACCTGGGAAAAGCCACGGCCAATGGCATAAACAGACTGAAATAAACGGCCACGTGACTGGAAGGAAACGAGTCGTTATACGGGCCGGCTGCCCAGAGACCGGTACCGGAATAGCCGGTGGTAAAAAGCACGTCGGGCCGCAGACGGTGCACCACCCCTTTTAGCAAATTGGCGCTGACTTGGCTAGCAATGTGGGTGAGCAGCACGATTAGCAACACCGTGGCCCAGCGCTGCCGCAGCCCCCAGCGCCCCACCCCAAACCCCAGCAACAACAGCACCCACAAGGCGGGAAACCCGAAAAGCTGAATTCGCACCACGGCATCATAGCCAGCATCGACCAGGTTGGTGTAGGCTATAAAAAAAGGGACAGCGCCGGCCAGGTATCGATGAAAGAAAAACGCCAGCGGCTGGTCAAGAAACAGAATGAGCAGCACGCAAGCCGGCAGCGACACCGCCGTGAAGGCTAGAAACTGGCGAAGCGTCATGGCAGCAGCAGTGGCTTGATGTAAGGAACTGGAGTGAATTTCAAGTTATAGTAAGGGCTTCACGCTGATTGCCCTTCTACCGCCTCGTCTGTCATCCTGAGCAGAGCGAAGGACCTTCTCAAGCTGGAACAAATCGTTCGGCGGCGCCAAGATGCTTCGCAAGCTCAGCATGACAGAAAGTGGAGCTTACTGCTTCTTTACATGCCTAGCGCCGCGTTCAGCGCCACGATGGCGGGCTGGTACTCTTCGCGGCCTACGATGAACTGAATGTTCACTTTGCGCAACGCGAAGCCGGCGCTACGGATGTTGATGCCGGCCTCGGCGAGGGCGCCGGCGGCGCGGGCCAGCAGGCCGGGCTCGTCGATATTGGAGCCGATGAGGCAGACCAGGGCGGCTTCTTCGATGGTGACTTTTTCGTATTTGGCGTTCAGGGCTTCCAGCAGCGGGGGGTGCAGGTCTTTCTGCCAGATGAGCAGGGTGATGCTGTTGGCGCTGGTGGCCTTGAAAATGTAGCTCACATCGAGGTCAAAAAACACCTGCATGAGGTGCAGGTCGAAGCCGGCGGTGCCCACCATCAGCGGGTCGTGAATGTCGATGAGCACCACTTTGTCGGTGCCGGTGATGACTTCGATGTGCTTGCGGGGCGACACGAAGTCGCGGGTGATGAGCGTGCCGGGGTGCTCGGGCTCGAAGGTGTTTTTGATGCGCAGGTCGATGGCGTTTATCTCCAGCGGCTTCGAGGCTTTGGGGTGGATGGCCTCCATGCCCACGTCGGCGAGCTGGTCGGCCACGTCGTAGTTGGTGAAGCCCACCGGGCGGCACTTCTCCAGACCCACCAGGTTGGGGTCGGCGGAGCAAAGGTGGTATTCTTTGTGAATGATGGCCTCGCCCGGCCGCACCGCCACGGCAATTTTGCTGAAGGTGACCTCCGAATAGCCGCGGTCGAACTCCCGCATAATGCCCTCGGTGCCCTTGGTGTAGCCGGTGGCCACGCAGATGGTAGTGGCGAAATCGATGCCCGCGAAAGCCTGCTCAATTCGCTCGTCAATGGTCAGGGCCCGCGCATCCTCAAAGCCGCTGAGGTCGATTAACGTGGCGTTTACGCCCCGGTTTTGCAGGATATTCACGGAGTTGAACGCCGAATGGGCCTCCCCTATCGAGGCCAGGATTTCGCGGGCGGCCTGCAGGATGTTGGTGCTGTTCACGTAGCCCGAGGCCAGCACGTTGGTGAGGCTTTCGAGGTAGGTCTGGGCCTGGTCGATGCGCTGCTGGATGAAGGCATCGGCCACGGACAGGTCGAGGCCCAGCGGCTCGTAGTCTTTGTTCAACTCTTGGAGTTTACTCGCCACTTCCTGCAGCGCCGCCGCAAATTCCTGGCCTTGGGTGATGCGGTGGTAAACGCCGGGGGCGCCGGTTTTCTTGTTTTCGAGTAGCCAGTTGGTGACGTTGGCGTAAGCGGAGACCACGAAAATGCGGTTGTATAGCTCCTGGCCCTGGCGGTTGTGGAAGATGATGTTCTGGAGGACATCGGCGAAGGCGGTCATGGAAGTGCCGCCGATTTTTTCTACTGTGAGCATGTGCGTACCCCACCCCCCGCCCCCCTCCCCGGTGGGGAGGGGGAGCCGAGTAGGTGCAGATGTGGGTGATGATGATTTTACCTACAAAAGAACGTCATGCCGAGCGGAGCCGAGGCATCTCGCGCGGGGCAGCAAAGCAATCGTTTTTCGGTTTTGATTACTGCTGCACGCGAGATGCCTCGGCTCCGCTCGGCATGACGTTCTGTTAGCCGCTGCTACTGCGCGGGCTCCTTCCCATAGGAAATCATGTTCGTAATAAGGCGGAACGCGCCGGGCACGCCCGCGGGCAGCTCGCGAAACAGCGAAAGGCCCGTGTAGATGTAGTGGCCCTTGCCGTAGTCGGCCACCAGGATGGCGCTTTCCTTGGCCTTCTCGCCGGGGTCGCTGCTGCTGATGACGGTTTGGTACTTGGGGTCCCAGGAGCTGGGGTAGTACAGGCCCTGCTCCTGCACCCAGCCGGTGAAGTCCTGCGCGGTGATTTTATTGGGGGCGGCCAGGAGCGGGTGTTTTGAGAGCGTGACGGGGGCGTCTTCCACGGTCACCCGGTCGCTGCTTAGCTTCAGGGCGTACGGGCCGATTTCGGGCATCACCGTGCCGCGGGCCACCACGTACTGCACCACCACGTTGCCGCCCTGCTCGATGTACTTGAGGATTTCGGGCTGCTGGGTTTTGAGGCGGTCGATGGTATTGTAGGCGCGCACGCCCACCACCAGGGCATCGTATTGCTTGAGGTTGGGCGCGGTGAGGTCCTGGGGTTCGAGCAGGGTCACGTTGTAGCCGATTTGGCGCAGGGCGTCGGGCACTTCGTCGCCGGCACCCATGAGGTAGGCCACGTTCTGGCCGCGGCGCTTCAACTCCAGCTTCACGAGCGGGGCCACGGCTTCGGGAAACAGCGTTTGGGTGGGGATGTGGGGGTAGATGATTTGCTGGATGCCGCGGCTGTAGGCCTGGCCGTCGACGGTGGCCACGGCGCGCAGCTCGGCTTTGCCGGGGGCGGCGCCGGGACCGGGCTGCACGCGGAACTCCACGGTTTGCTCGGCGTCTTTGGTGGCGAGGGCGAAGGACTGGCGGGCGGGGGTGCTGGTCCAGCCGGGGGGCAGGGTGAGGGCCAGCGTGCCGGCCACGCCCGCACGGCCGGCCTTGAGGGTCACGGGCACGGTCTTGGGCTGGGCATCGGCGAAAACGTAGGCGCGGGCGGCTGGCAGGTTCACGGCCACGGGCGGCACCACGGCCAGCGGCTGGTACAGCTCGCCCAGCACCGGGTCGGTGTGCTTGTATAGCACGGGTACAAGAAATTGGAATTCAGTTGCTGCACTAAGTTCACCTTTCGAACCCTTGCCAGCGGTGTTTTTATCCAGCGAATTCAATTTGATTGTGCAAACGAGCGTAGTAGCTGGCTGATTTTCAGCCTGACCACGCTGAAGCTGGCTAGGAACGGAATACATACCAATCGTTCCTAGTTCAGTCAACCAATATGGGGCTGTAATTGACTTGTTATAGGTGCTGGCATTGGGCGTATTCGGTTCGCAGCACGATTGCAGATTCAGAATTACTGGTTTGCCTGAGACCAATTGCCGATTTAAGATTGAATCATTGCCAGCCCTCCCATCGAAGTTAATTTTCCGTAATTCAATCAAATAGTTTGACCGATTAATTGCTTCCAAAGCAACCTTGACTCTTTGGTCACCCACTACAGAAGATTGTAGCGCGGTAGCATCCAATCGCAAGCCCAAGCACTGTTTAATCATTTCATCCAGTTCAGAAGCCTTCTGACTTTTCCAAACCATTCCATCAGCGGAGGGAAAAGCGTTTTTAGAAAGATATTCCCGCACCTTCAGCAGCCCCGCCACGCTGGCACTGGGGTTGCTCGCGTCATACTTGCGAATTACCTCCTCGATTAGCTTGCCCACGGCCGCGCCGCCGGGCACCCGGTTCCAGGTCTGGTCCACGCCTTCGAACAGGTCTTTGGTGGCCTTGTCGCCTTTCAGTTGCTGGAAATACTCCAGCGCCTCGCCCCGCTGGGCGGCCGAGCCGAAGCCCTGGCTGCGGTGGTTGCTGCGGCTGCGGGCCGCGATTTCGCCGTAGCTCTGGCCCAGCAGGGGGTTGTAGCCGCCGGCGTCGAGCTTGAGGAAGCCGTCCATCTTGTCGCCGGGCTTCACGAAGAAGCTGCCGGAGTTCCAGAACAGGCGCTTGGGTTGCCAGGCCTGCACGTATTGGAGCTGCTCGGGGAAGCGCTTGGGGTCGCCGGCCGCGTCGAAGGCTTCGGCGGCGAGGATGGCGCTGGCGGTGTGGTGGCCGTGGCCGCCGCGGCCATCGGTGGGGAAACGGGTGATGAGCACGTCGGGCCGGCGCTGGCGGATAACCCACACCATGTCGGCCAGCACCTGCTCCTTATCCCAGATGCGGAAGGTTTCCTCCGGCGTTTTCGAGAAGCCGAAGTCGTTGGCGCGGGTGAAGAACTGCCGGCCGCCGTCGGTGCGCCGTGCCGCCAGCAGCTCCTGCGTGCGAATCACGCCCAGGCCCTCGCGCAGCTCGGGGCCGACGAGGTTCTGGCCGCCGTCGCCGCGGGTGCAGCTCAGGTAGCCGGTTTCGAGCAGGCGCTCATTGGCCAGGTAGGCAATGAGGCGGGTATTTTCGTCGTCGGGGTGGGCGGCGATGTAGAGCACCGAGCCGAGGACGTTGAGCTTTTTGAGGCCCAGCAGGATTTCGGAAGACGAGTAGGTTTTGGGCGTTTGCGCCTTAAGGTCAGTTAACAGGGAGCCGTTAACAGTGAGCAGTAGCAGGGCCGCGACGAGCGGGCGGAGTGAACGAATCATGCGGGAGAAACCGGTTTTGGAGCCGTGAAGTTAACGCCTGCCCGGTCCGACCGCCCTAGGCGGGCCGACCGGTTGCAGGTAGAACGACGGGGGGCCGGCTGGCTGACGGATGACCGGAGGGGGGCTGGTTTGGAAATTGGCTATATTTCGTCGGGTATCTATCTTGCTTCCTCTTACTTCAACCGGTCGGACCGCCTAGGGCGGTCGGACCGGGCGGTTTAGCCCTCGGTATGCACTACGAATCTGATTCGCTTTACCATGTCTACAATCGGGGTAATAACGGAGAGCAACTGTTTTTTGAGCCGGCGCACTACCATCATTTTTTGCGGCTTTTTCGGCAGCATATGGCGCCGTTTGTTCACGTGGTGGCGTATTGTTTGATGCCGAACCATTTCCATTTTATACTGCTCACAACAGCTGAGGGCACCGCAGCGGACGAAACCACTAGCAGCGTGCGGCAGCCAATGGTGCGCGGAATCGCCAAGCTGCTCAGTGCCTACAGCCAGGGGCTGAACCAGCAGTTGGGCCGGCGAGGCGCTTTGTTTCAACCCAAAACCAAGGGCAAGCAGCTCGACAGTCCATTTTGTGAGGCAGCGTACCCACTGCTCTGCTTCCAGTATATGCACCAAAACCCAGTTCGGGCGGGGTTGGCGGGTGAGCTGGCCGACTGGCCCTATTCCTCGTACCGGGACTACGCTAACTTGCGCAAGGGCACTCTTTGCGACCTGTCGCTGGGCAGAAAGGTGTTGGGGCTGCCGGAGGCGGTATCAGATTTTGTTGTTGAATCGCTCGGCATGGTTGACCCGGCGCTGGTGCGGGGAAGGTGGGTTTGAGCCAAGGGTGCTGTTCTTATTGCATCCGGTCGGAAACTTTAACCAGTCGGGCCGGTGGGCGGCGCGCAACATCCTCTTAGGATGCGCGTTTTTAGCTGCACTGAACTTCATTTGCGGATAGTTTGGTTTTACCACTTACCCTGGCTGCTTTTACGCGGCCTTTTCCCGATTTATGACGCTATACCTTTCTCGCGTGTCGCTGCCGGTGTTGCTGGCCGCTACGCTTCTTTCTTCGTGTGCCCGCCGCCCCCAGGCCAGCACGGCCGCGGGCTCTACTACCATTAGCACCCCGGTTCCTGCGCCGGCGGTGGCCACCACGCCGGGGGTAATGTCGACGCCGCCCAAACCGGCTCCGGTGGGCGACCTCAGCTCCTCGCAGTGGTATTTGAAAGACCCGCGGCTGGACAAGGTGCCCGGCGTAGCCGCCACCCGCACCTACGGCGAGCTGCTGAAAAACCTCACGCCCCAGCCCGTAATCGTGGCCGTTATCGACTCGGGCATCGACACGGCGCACGTCGACCTCAAGTCCGTGCTGTGGCGGAATGTCCGGGAAATACCCGGCAACGGCATCGACGACGACAAGAACGGCTACATCGACGACGTGCACGGCTGGAACTTCCTGGGCGGCACCGACGGCCGCAACGTGAACGCCGAAACCCTGGAAATGACGCGCATCGTGGCCGCCGGCCGCCAGCGCTTCAAAGGCAAAACCGCCGCTACTGTGAAGCCCGCTGAAAAAGCGGATTTTGCGCTCTATCAGAAAGCCGAAAAGGCCTACACCAGACGCGTGAAGGACGAAACCGAGCGCAGCCAGCAGCTGGAGGGCATGACCGAGCCCATCACGCAGATGATAGCGGGCATGAAGCAGGCCCTGGGCACTACCACGCTGGACACCACCGCCCTGCGCAACGCCAAAACTGACGACCCCAACCTGAAGCGCGCCATCGCAGGCATGCTGGACATGATGACCCAGACCGGCGCCTCTGACGCCGACGCCCTGCTCAAGGAGCTGAAAGATGGTGCCAAGCAGGAGCGCAGCCTGCTGGAGAACTCGTTAAACCTGGACTTTAACCCGCGGGCCGACATTGTGAAGGACAACCCCAACGACCTGACCGAGCGCTATTACGGCAACAACGACATTCAGGGCCCCGACCCCATGCACGGCACCCACGTGTCGGGCATCATCGGGGCGGTGCGGGCCAACAACCTCGGCGTGATGGGCCTCGCGCCCGACCTGGTGCGCATTATGACGGTGCGGGCCGTGCCCGACGGTGACGAGCGCGACAAGGACATTGCCAACGCCATTCGCTACGCCGTGGACAACGGCGCGCACATTATCAACATGAGCTTTGGCAAGGAATTTTCGCCTCAGCGCGAGGTGGTGGAAGCCGCCTTTAAGTACGCGGCCGGCAAAAATGTGCTGCTGGTGCACGCCGCCGGCAACGAAGGCGCCAACCTCGACGTGACCGGCAACTACCCGGCCTCGTTCTATATCGACAAAACCGCCGTGCCGAACCTGCTCACCGTGGGCGCTTCCGGTCCGCGCGACAACTCTCAGCTCACCGCCAACTTCTCGAACTACAGCAAAAAAGCCGTGGACGTGTTCGCGCCCGGCGTGGCCATTTTCAGCACCCTGCCCGGCAGCACGTTTGGCAACGAAAGCGGCACCAGCATGGCCTCGCCCGTCACGGCCGGCGTGGCGGCGGTGCTCAAAGCCTACTTCCCCAAGCTCACTGCGGCTGATTTGAAGCGCATCATCATGCAGTCGGCCCAGGTGCACCGCACCAAAGTGCAGCTGCCCGGCTCCGATAAGGAAGTCGACTTCTCCACCCTCTCCATAACTGGTGGCGTAGTGGATATGTACGAGGCGGTGAAGCTGGCGCAGAAGATGGCGCTGTAAGAAGACGCCCTCCGGCCGAGCACCTGACAAATAGAACGTCATGCTGAGCGCAGCCGAAGCATCTCTACCGCGCAAGTAAGGAATTACTACTGCGGTAGAGATGCTTCGACAAGCTCAGCATGACGTTCTATTTTACACTCTCTTCTTTCCTACAACACCCCCTTCTCCTCTTTCCGAAAGTGATTCAGCACCAGCTTGTCCATCAAGCCGGGCATCAATTTATTCATGAAAACCGTGAATTTGCCCTGGCCCGTGAGCACCAGCGTGCGCTTGCGCTGCTGCACCGCCCGCAGGATTTCGTCGGCTACGGTTTCGCTGCTCATCATGGTGCCTTCATCACGCGGCGACTCACCTTGCGCGGCGCCATCGGCGGCTAATGCCATCTGGCGGATGTTGGAGGCCGTGAAGCCGGGCGCGGCCGTGAGCACGTGCACGCCCTGGTCGAGCAGCTCGGTGCGCAGGGCTTCGAGGAAGCCGTTCATAGCAAACTTGGAGGCCGAGTAGCCGGTGCGGCCCGGCAGGCCCCGGTAGCCGGCAATGCTGCTGATGCCCACGATGCTGCCCTTGCTGGCCAACAGGTGCGGCAACGCAAACTTGGTGGTGAAAACCGTGCCGAAGAAGTTGGTTTGCATGAGCCGCTTGATGACGTCCAGGTCAGCGTCCTGAAAGCGGGCGCGCATGCTGATGCCAGCGTTATTGATGAGCACATCGAGGCGGCCAAACCGCGTTACGGTTTCCTGTATGGCGCGCTCGGCGGCGGTTTCGTCGCCCACGTCGGCTCGCACGGCCAGGTGCGCAATGCCGGCGGCGGCCAGCGCCTGCGCGGTATCGGCCAGCTTGGCTTCGTCGCGGCCGGTGAAGGCTACCTGGTAGCCGGCTCGGCCAAAGGCCAGAGCGCACGCCCGGCCAATGCCCGACGTGCCGCCTGTAATAAGAACTGTGGAAGTTGACATGGCTGCTTAATACCCGTGGCTTCGCGCCGCAACTGTGAGCAGCATGAGAAGGGTTCGGGCAAAATTACGGCCGCTGATGGCTTTGTAGGTGCGCCGGGCTCCGCGTGCGTCCTGCCGGCCCAGGCCCAGACGCTCAACCAACCTGGCAGAAGCAGAGCCGCTCAGCGATTCGGAAAACAAAACCGGCAAACGGCCCATCCCGGCACCAGCGAGCCCCTGCCGTGCTTATATTTAGCCACTGAATTCTATTCTTTACAATTCGAATACCGTATGGCCCCATTTTTACGTTTCTGGTCCCGCTTTGCACCGGGTGTTGTGGCGGTGTTGCTGGCGGCGGGCGGGGCACCCGCGCAGGCCCAAACCGGGAGCTGCCCTGTACCCGCGGCCTGCACGCCGGGCCGAGCCAGCGACGCGCAAGCCGCGGCCTTCAACATGGGCATTCTCAACGTTACGCTGGGCAACAACCTCATCAACCGCACCTCGGTGGGCCAGGCCGAAGGCTACCAGGACCTGAGCTGCAGCACCAACGCGGCACTGGTAGTGGGCCAGAGCTACGCCATCAGCATTCGCACGGGCGCCAACAGCCCGGAAAACGTGCGGGTGTGGATAGACTACAACAACGATGGCCAATTCACGGGCACCACCGAGCTGGCTTTCAGCTCCAATAATGCCACCCTGCACACCGGCAGCATTGTGCCACCCGGCACGGCCACCGTGGGCGTGCGACTGCGCATGCGCGTGGCGGCCGATTTCAGCAACGGCACCATCCCCACGCCCTGCTCCACGCCGCAGTACTCCCAAACCGAGGACTACAGCGTGACGCTGGCCGCCAACAGCAGCGCCCCCACGGCGGCCTTCACCACCAACGGCACCACCACCTGCACCGGCTGCGTGCAGTTCACCGATACCAGCCAGAACCTGCCCACCGCCTGGCTCTGGACGTTTGGCGATGGCACCACCAGCACCGCTCAAAACCCCAGCCACTGCTACGCCGCCGCCGGCACCTACGCCGTGACGCTGCGCGCCACCAACGCGGCGGGCACGAGCACCAGCGCCGCCACCAGCATCCTGTACAACGGCGCCGTGCCCAAGGCGGCCAGCTGCTCGCCCCAAACCGTGAACTACTTTGCCAACTACGGCATCACCCGCGTTCGGCTGAATACCATCGACAACACATCGGCAGATGGCAGCGCGGGCTACGAGGACTTCACCTGCCTGCAGCGCACCGAGCTAATTGTGGGCGCGGCCTACCCGGTCACCATCACCACGGGCGGGGTCAATCCGCACGACATCCGGCTATTCCTGGACAGCAACAACGACGGCGTGCTGACGGCTGCCGAGCAGGTGTTTCAGCGCCTGAACACCCCCCCTCCCGGCGCCACCTTTAGCCTGAGCCTGCCCGCGAACACGGTGCTCAACCAGCCCCTGCGCCTGCGCGTGGTGGCCGATGCCGTGGGCAACAACCCCGGCCCGTGCACCAGCCCCGCCAACGGCCAGGTGGAAGACTACACCGTGGTGGCCCTGGCCAACACGCGGCCGCCCATAGCCGACTTCACCAGCAACTACAGCCCCGGGAACTGCGTGAACCCCGTGCAATTCACCGATGCCAGCCAGAACCTGCCCACTTCCTGGCTCTGGAATTTTGGCGATGGCACCACCAGCACCGTCCAGAACCCCACGCACACCTACGCCGGCGCGGGCTCCTACACCGTGAGCCTGACGGCCACCAATGCCTTTGGCACCAACGCCACGAGCCGGCCCGATGCGGTGGTCATCACCGTGCCCTGCCTCACCTACTGCGCTTCCAACGGCACAGGCGGCATTGGGCCGGGCGGCACGGCGCTGCCCAGCCCGCTATTCACCACTTCGGTGCAGGTGGCCAATGCGCTGCCGGCCTTTGTGAATAACACTGCGAATGCCCCCGGGGGCTACGCCGACTTTACCGGGTCGCCCATTATTGTGAACTCGGGCAGTGTGCTCAGCCTGGTCGTGGTCACCAACCTGTCCATCAGCCACCGCGTGGCGGTCTGGATTGACTTCGACCTAAACGGGGTCTTCGATTCTTCTGAACTCGTGGCTACCGGCGTGACGCCCAACAACACCAACACCTACACGGCCAGCATTGCGCTGCCCGCCCGGACCAGCGCGCTGAACACCCGGATGCGCATTTTAAGCGTGGCCAACGCCAATACGCCGTCTCCCTGCTCCGTGAACCTGCTGAACGCGGAAGTGGAGGACTACCAGTTGCGGGTGCAGCCGCTGGCCGCCCGTGCCGCCCAGGCCCTGCCCGCCCTCGGTATCTTCCCCAATCCCACGGCCGATGGCCGCGTGCGCCTGCGCCTGCCCGATGCCCGCGCGGCCGGCCCCTATGCCACTGAGGTGAAGGACGTGCTGGGCGCCACCGTGCTCCGCACCTCCCTGCGCCTGGGCCCGGCCGCCGATGCCGAGCTTGACCTGAGCGCCCTGCCCCCCGGCGTGTACGTGCTGCACCTGCGCGACGCGCAGGGCCAGACGGCCGTGCGGCGGATAGTACGCGAGTAAGGCCCTCTGCGCCTCGCCTCATTCCTGCCAGCGATTTTTTCTCCCTGCCCAACGGCTTGCTACAGTAGGCCGTTGGGCAATTGCTTCTTCATTGCTTCCCCCCTCTTTAATAGTTAGTATGTCAACATCTTTACTACGGCAGCTCCTTGGTTCATTGCTGCTGCTGGCGCTGCTGGCGGTGGGCGCGCGCCCGGCGCTGGCCTCGCACTTGCTGGGCGGCGAGATGAGCTACCGCTACCTCGACGCCAACGGCCCCGGCACCACGCCATTCCGGTACGAAGTCACGGTGACGCTGTATAGCAATGGCTTGTCGACTATCGACCCCACCGTGGCCAACCCACCGGCCAACGTAACGGTGCAGATTTATAACCGCACTTCGGGCGCGCTGGTTACCAGCTTTAGTGCTCCCCGCCAGGGCGTCCTGGGCCAGCCCATTCGGCCGGTTATTCCGGCGGGTTGCGCCGTGGTGGGCCCCAACCAGCCCTTTTACCTACTCAATTACGTGCGCACGGTGAACCTACCCGTGTCTTTTGATGGCTACTACGCGGTATTTTCGCAACAGGCCCGCAACTACACCCTCACCAACCTCAACGCGCCGCTCAACGCCGCCCAGCCCCTCACGCTGTTTGTGAGCATGGCCCCGCCGCTCATTCCCAACCGGTCGCCGGTGTTTTCGGATACGGCCGTGGCCATCGTGTGCCAGAACGACACCACCATCACGTTGAACAATGCGTTTGACGCCGATGGCGACCGGCTGGTGTACTCGTTTGGCAGCCCCTACGGCATTCGTACCAACACCACCTCCTTCCCACCACTGCCGCCGCCTGTTCCTTACCTGCCGGGCTTCAGCGTAACCAATCCCTTCGGCACAGGAGCGGGCAACTTTGCCCTCATCAACCCCAGCACGGGAGTTGCCAAGTTCGGAGCCCGCAACAACGGCCTGTACGTGGTGGCCGTGGACGTCTCGGAATACCGCACCATCAACGGGCGGGAAGTACTGATTGGCACCACGCGGCGCGATTTGCAGCTCGTTGTGTCCAGCTGCCCGCCCACGCCGCCGCCGGTGCTGCCCCCGCTGGTTACGACGCCCCGCAACTACACCATTGAAGAAGGCCAGTCGCTCAGCATACCCATTACGGCCTCGCAAGCCAGTGGCAACCCGTTGGTAATGACCGTAAACAGTGCCCTGCTCGATGGCAGCGGGCCCTTCAACACCACCTTCAACGGCAATACCGGCACCGTGCAGCCCGGCAACCTTACTGGCACGGCCACGGCCTCGGGCACCGGCACGGTCAGCGGCACGTTTGTGTTCAATTCCGTGTGCGGCAACGCCCGCGACCAGGCCTACGACCTGGGCGTGACGGTGAAAGACAACGGCTGCGGCGGCCGCCTGGCCTCCGACATTTTCCGCATCACCGTGACGCGGGCCGCCGGCCCCGATTCCATTGCCGGGCCGAATACCATCTGCGAAACGTCGGTGGCGCGCACTTATACGGCCATCGGTGCTGTGCCCGCTTCCTACAGCTGGCGGGCCGTGGGCGGCACCATCACCGGCGGGCAGGGCACCAGTGCCGTGCAGGTCACGTGGGCCAACGGCGCTACCACCGGCCAGCTGGTGCTCAAGGGCATCTCCTCGCGCGGCTGCCCCACCGATTCGGTGGTCAAGGCCATCGACATTCGCCCAATTCCGCCCCTGACCGTTACGCCCAGCGCCGCGCTTATCTGCATCGGCAGCTCTTCCACGCTCTCCGTGGCGGGCCCGGCCGGCCTTACCTACACCTGGAGCGGCGGCGGCCAGACGAGCACCGGCCCCACCCTCACCGTGACGCCCACCGCCACCACCACCTACACCGTGGTGGGCACCGATGGCACCTGCACCATCGCGGCCAGCACCACCGTCACGGTCACGCCCCTGCCCACCGCCAACGCCGGCCCTGACCGCAGCGTGTGCCCCAATGAGCCCTCGGCCCCGCTGGGCGCGCCGGCAGTGGCGGGCATCACCTACCGCTGGAGCCCGGCCGTGGGCCTCAGCAGTACCACCACCGCCCAGCCCACCGCGACGCTGCCCAACACCGGCACCACGGCGCTCACCCAGGTGTACACCCTCACCGCCACCACGGCCAACGGCTGCACCAGCACCGGCACCGTGACCGTGACGGTCAACCCTTCGCCCATTGCTGAGGCGGGTCCCGATGCGGCCGTGTGCGACCGCCAGCGCGTGACGCTGGGTGCCCCGGCCCGCGCCGGCTACACCTACAGCTGGAGCCCGGCCGCAGGCCTGAGCAGTGCCACCTCCGCCCAGCCCGTATTCACGGGCGTTAACCTCACCTCCGTGCCAATCACCGTTACCCTGACGGTGACCGTGACCTCGGCGGCAGGCTGCGTGAGCACCGATGCCGTGACCATTACCGTGAACCCGCGCCCGGCTCCGGAGGCCATCGTCGGCCCGGCTTCGGTGTGCCCCACCGTGGTGGGCCTGGCCTACTCCGTGCCCACGCCGGCCGCCACGGCCTACACCTGGCTGATAAGCGGCGGCACCATTGCCAGCGGGCAGGGCACGCCGGCCATTACCGTGAATTGGGGCGCGGCCAGCACCGGCGCCTTCCTCAAGGTGTTTCGCCGGAATGCGCAGGGCTGCTCTTCGGACACTACCACGCTGCCGGTCATCATCAACCAGCGCCTGCAAACCGTGCGGCCTACTGGCCCCGGCGATATCGCGGCGGTGGCCCCGCTGCCCCGCTCCATCTGCCAGGCCGATGGGCCTTATACGTACCGCAGCGGGGCCTTTGCCAACGGCTCCAGCTATTCCTGGGAGATAATCGGCGGCACGCAGGTGAGCACCGCGCAGAACACGGTGACCGTGAGCTGGGCCCCCGTGGCCGTGCCCACCATCGGCCGGATTGTGGTGACGGAAACCAGCAACCCCGCCGGCGGCATCTGCCGGGGCATTTCTGATACCCTCAAGGTGCTGATTAACCCCACGCCGCGCACGCTGGCCCTCGTGAGCCCGGTGCGGGTGTGCCAGACCAACGGCCCGGTGACGTTCTCCCTGCCCGGCGGCTTTGTGGGTTCTACTTATGTGTTTGAGCTCAACGGCACGGCCCTGGCGGGCACCGGCAACAGCCGTGTGCTGAGCACCCTGCCCGCGCCCGGCACCTACGCCCTCACAGTGCGCGAAACCTCCGTCAGCGGCTGCGTAGGGCCTCTTATTAGCACGCCTTTCACCGTGAATCCTACTCCGGTGGCGCCGGTCATCTCGGGCTCCGGCTTCGTGTGCAACACCGCCGCGCCCCAGAACTACGCCATTGCCAATGCCGCTCCCTCCTCCAGCTTCCAGTGGACGGTGGTGGGCGGCACCGTTACGGCCGGCGGTACCAGCAGCCAGGTAACGGTGCTCTTCAATGCCTCCGGGCCGTACTCGGTGAGCGCCGTTGAAATCACGGCCGCGCCGGCTTCCTGCGCCGGGCCAGCTGCCACGCGCACCGTTTTGCTGGATAATCCCGGCATCACGCTGCGCGCCGCTTCGGTAGATGCCGCTTCCAACAACCGCATTATCCTGACCCTGAGCGCGCCCAACAGCGCCAACACCCCCAACCCGGTGCGCGTGCTGCGCCGGGCGGCGGGCACCGGCACGTTCACTGCGGTGGGCACGGTAGCCGCCTCAGCCACCACCTTTACCGACAACAACGCTGTGGACGCGGCCGGCACTTCCTACGAATACCAGCTGGACCTGGCCAACGGCTGCACCACCTCCGTGCTCAGCACCCTGGCCCAGACCGTGCGCCTCACGGCCACCAACGCCGCCACGCCCGGCACCGGCGGCCGCGACCAGGGCAGCACCGCTCTCGCCTGGAACGCCTACGTAGGCTTCCCGGTAGCGGAATACCGCATTTTCCGGCGCATCGACGGCGGCTCGCCGGTGCTCATTAGCACCGTGCCCGCCAGCGCCCGGCAGGCCACCGTGGCCAACGGCGAGCCCGGTGCCATCACCGGCGCGGGCTTCCGGCAGGACTTCCGGGTGGTGGCCGTGAGCACGGGCACTGCTCCCCTCCTGTCCAACTCCAACGAGGCCGGCGTAGACTTTGCCAATGCCGTCAGCACCTACAACGTCATCACGCCCAACCGCGACGGCAAGAACGACGTGCTGGTCATCGACAACGTGCAGCTGTATCCCGGCAACACGTTCACGGTGTTCAACCGCTGGGGCCGGGAGGTGTACAGCACCACCAACTACCAGAACAACTGGGGCGGCGACGACAAAACCCCGGCCGGCACCTACTACTACCTCCTGAAACTGCCCAACGGCAGCAGTGTGAAGAACTGGTTCGAGGTAATCAAATAGGACCACGGATTGGCTCGGATTTTAGCGGATTTCACGGATTTTGTGGACGGCTTGGATGGTTTGGAAAAAGCCGCTCTTGTGAGCGGCTTTTTTTATGGAGTGCGGGCAACAACGGCTGGATTGGTGCGGCGGCTACAAAATCCGTGAAATCCGCTGAAATCCGAGCCAATCCGTGGTCTGGGCAGTAGTTTTGTAGTTCTATGAGCAGAGCTAAAAATATCCCCGCCGAGTTACTTCGCAACGTTAAAATTCAGGACATGGTGGCCGAAGGCAAGTGCCTCGTCCGCGTCGAGAATCTGGTCATCTTCGTGTCGCAGGTGGCCCCCGGCGATGTGGTGGACCTGCGCGTCACCAAGGCCAAGAAGAGCTTTCTGGAAGCCGTGCCGGTGAAGTTTCACGAGTATTCCAAGCTGCGTACTACGCCGTTTTGCCAGCATTTTGGCGTGTGTGGCGGCTGCAAGTGGCAGCACCTGGAGTACGATTCGCAGCTGCACTTCAAGCAGCACCAGGTCATTGACCAGCTCACCCGCATCGGCAAGGTTGAGCTGCCCGAGATTCCGTTCATCCTGTCCTCGCCGCAGCGCACGTACTACCGCAACAAGATGGAGTACACCTTCAGCGACAACGGCTGGCTGACCACCGAGCAGATAAACGACGACTCGCGCACTTATAACCGCGAGGTGCTGGGCTTCCACACGCCCACCCGTTTCGACAAGATTATCGACGTGGAACACTGCTGGCTGCAGCCCGAGCCGAGCAACGAAATCCGCCTGTTTGTGCGCGACTATGCCCACGAGCACCAGCTGCCCTTCAACAACCTCGTGCGCCAGACCGGCCTGCTCCGCAACCTCATCATCCGCATTGCCCAAACCACCGGCGAGCTGATGGTGATTCTGCAGTGCTACCACGCCGACGAGGCCATTGAGCCCCTGCTCGACGCGTTGCATGCCAAGTTCCCCGGCATCACCTCGCTCAACTACGTGCTCAACAGCAAGGGCAACGAAACCTTCCACGACCTGGAAGTGGTGACGTACAAGGGCAAGCCCTACATCGAGGAAGAAATGGAAGGCCTGCGCTTCCGCATCGGCCCCAAGTCCTTCTACCAGACCAACTCCGAAGGCGCCCACCAGCTCTACAAAGTGGCCCGCGAGTTCGCCGACCTCAAAGGCGACGAACTGGTGTACGACCTCTACACGGGCGCCGGCACCATCGCCAGCTTCGTGGCCCACCAGGCCCGCAAAGTCATCGGCGTAGAATATGTGGAGCAAGCCGTGGCCGACGCCCACGTGAACGCCGAAATCAACAACATCACCAACATGGAGTTCTACGCCGGCGACATGAAGGACATCCTCACGGCCGAGTTCACCGCCCACCACGGCCGCCCCGACGTCCTCATCACCGACCCGCCCCGCGCCGGCATGCACCCCGACGTGGTGGCACGCCTCCTGGAGCTGCGCGCCCCCCGCATCGTGTACATCAGCTGCAACCCCGCCACCCAGGCAAGGGACTTAGAGCTGCTGGACGCCGCCTACAAAGTCACCCGCGTGCAGCCGGTGGATATGTTCCCCCACACCCACCACGTGGAGAATGTGGTGGCGCTGGAGTTGAAGTAGGTGACCTAACGAGTCTGTAACATGCTCACAGTTGACAAGGAATTCATTCGTTACGAGGCCCCTCCAGTCAGTTCTACGGGCACGGTGCGCCAGGCTCCTTCTTTTATCATACCACTTTCAGACGTTAAAATCATCGGCTATGCTCCCCGAGTAATTATGGACGATGAGTCCGACTTCGTAGTTTTAGTATCTTCTAACGGCCAAATCAATTACTTCAATCTTGACGTTGTTGGTACTGCCGCCCCGCTTCTTCTTGAGGAGCATTTTGGCTATTGTATTCGTGAGCAAGTGCCAGCATATTCTTTTGAAGAAACGAATTGGCACACGTTTATTCTGTACCCCTCGACTCTTTTTGGACAAACTCTCTTTCGGAAGTGGAGTTGGTTTACACCACGAGGCTTTGTGAAAAACATGGGCAAGCATGTTGCAATGGATAATCCGATGTGGGAGCAATTGACGGATGAGGCAAGTGCGTATCTGTTAACGGTCAAAAAATAAAGATTAAATGGACTACTTCAACGACCCCGAACTCAGCGGCAAATACCTCGGCACCATCACCAAGGATTTTGTCGTCGTGTGCGATACCCTGCTCGAAGCCTCTTCCCAGATTCGCAAGGGCGACTTCAGTAAATACCCCATTTTCGTGTTTGCCAAGCAGGAAGTGCCCCTCGGTGGCCTCCTCGTAAATGCCGATGACCTGAACCTGGAATGGCATGTTTTCGCCAGCTACCTGGAGCTGTTCGTGCAGCAAGGCATCATCAGCGAAGAAGGCGTCGAAGGTTTCCAGGCCACTTACAAGGACGCCGACGAATTCTGCTGCCTCTTCGTGCTGGATAAGGAGTTCACGAAGTTCGTTTTCGTGCCGTACCCGGAAGATTAGAATAGGAAGCTACGCAACAACAAGAACGTCATGCTGAGCGCAGTCGATGCGTCTCTACTGCTCTATCTGTCATGCTGACCAAGGAAGCCATCCTATCACCGGAGAACAAATCGTTTCCCGGTGATAGGATGCTTCCTTCGTCAGCATGACAAGAGGCGCGGGATAGTTACTTCTACTCCGCTCCGCGTGACGTTCTTTGTTGTAACACCTTTACCCACAATCATTATGCGCGCGTCCCTCTCCCTACTACTTTGGGTCCCAACCTTGCTGCTGATAGGGGCGCAATGCTCCTCCGCACCCGCTGAAACGCAGGCGCAGCAAGCGGCCCCACTCCCGCCCGAATTCGGCGCGTACTGGTTTCAGGGCAAAGCCGAGCTCACCAGCTACGACCTCACCCAGGCCCGCTACGGCGAGCTGCACCAGGGTGAAGCCGTGCTGATTTTTGTGAGCGAAGACCTGTCCCGCAAGAAGCAGGTGAAGCTGGACAATCCCGCCGCCGCGGGCGCCGACCGCCTGCCCGTGCTCAAGCTGAATTTCAACAAGAAGTTCAACACCGGCATCTACCCCTACTCCATCCTCACCTCCACGTTCACGCCCCTGAACCTCGCCGCCGACCCGCACAGCCCCAAGGTGAGCATGTCGATGCAGGAATGGTGCGGCCACGTGTTCACGCAGCTCAACCTGGGCGCCAAAGAGTACCGCATCACCCAAAAGTCGTACTTCGAAAGCGAGGGCGACACCGAAACCAAAATAGACGTAGCCCTGCTCGAAGACGAGCTGTGGAACCGCATCCGCCTCAATCCGGCGGGCCTGCCCACCGGCAACATTCAGCTGGTGCCCGGCGCGGCTTATTGCCGCATGCAGCACCTGCCCTTGCATTCCGAAGCCGCTACCGCCACGCTCAGCACAGCAACGTCGGGGTCATCTGCTTCTGCTGCCCAGGTCTACACCGTAGCCTACGCCGGCACCAAGCAGCACACCCTCGCCATCCGGTTCGAAAAAGCCTTCCCACACCGCATCCTCGGCTGGGAAGAAAGCCACCTCGACGGCTTTGGTCCGGCGCCGCGCCTGCTCACCACGCGCGCCACGCAGCGGCGCAGCATCAAGCTCGACTACTGGCGCACCCACAACAACGCGGATGCTGCCTGGCGCGACTCGCTGGGCCTGTCGCGTTAGGCAAATAAAAACGGTCATGCTGAGCGCAGCCAAAGCATCTCGCGTGTGGCAGTAAACCTAACGATTGGATTACTCACCGCGAGATGCTTCGGCTCTGCTCAGCATGACCGTTAATTATGCTTCGGAGGAGTTTAGTTACTCAACCTAGCGTTCCTTAATTAGCGAGCCCGCACGGGCAGGTCTTCCAGCTGGGCGTAGCTGAGCTTCCAGGCTTTATCGGCGCCTTTTTTCCACAGGAAAATGTAGTTGCCTTCGCCTATGCCACCGGGCTGGCCGGGGGCAGGCGGCAGCACATCCACCGAAAACGTACCGGCTTCGTAGGCCATATTAGCATCGGTGGAGGAGCTCACCACGCTGGTTTTCAAGCTGCTGATAGTGGGCATTGTCTCATTCACCCATTTCTGGGATACCTCGCCTTTGCCTTTCCAGTGCACATCGCCCTGCACAAAGCTTACGTCGTCGGCCAGGTAGCCATTGATTTTACCGGAATCCTTGCTGTTCCAGGCGCCAATAAATTCCTGGTTCAGGTTCTGAATGTTCACCGCTTCGTCGGCTTTGGTGCAGGAAGTGAGCGTAGCGGCCAGGAGCAAACTATACAGGAGGGCTTTCATGATTCAAACTAAAAGGTGAAGAAAAAGTAAATGTAGCCGGTGCTAGCGCATATTGCTATACGGGCTATAATGAATAAACCCCGAGCACAAGGCCCGGGGTTTAGTAGTCAGACAACTCGGGCAACTACCAGCTCTTGCGGCGGTACTCCGAAGTAGAATAAGGGTGCGACGGGTCGCCGTAGGAGTCGTTGGGCAGGTAAGCCGAGCCCGAGGTAGCGGGCATAGGCTGCACATTGTACTCGGCGCTCGAAGCTACGAGGCTGTTCACCGGCACGGCCGTGGTCTGGATGCGGGTGGTCGTGGTGGTCTGGCGAGCATTGCTGCGGGCAATAGAGCGGCGGTACTCCGCTTCGCGGTTGGCAGCAGCCCGGTTGGCGGCCGCAATGCGAGCCCGCTCCTTCTGCTTGTTATCAATGTGCTTGCCCACACCGTAGCCAACGGCACCGCCGGCCACGCCGCCTACCACACCGCCAACGGGCCGGTTGCGCTTGTTGATGATGGCACCGGCAGCAGCCCCGCCCAGGCCACCAATTACGGCGCCTTTAGCTTGCGGGCTCCAGCCCTTGCGGTCCTGAGCTTGCACGGAGGATACGCTGAAAACGGCGCTGAGCAGCATAATCAGGCTGAGAACGAATGGGAGCTTTTTCATGATGAAGAGATTAAATTTTTTGAGAGGAATCATCCCCGTTGCAGGACAAAAGACAATTAGCGTGCCACTCCGGTTGTGTTCCTGCCCATTCTAACGGTTGTGCAGGGGCTAAGTTGAAGCCCACGCGACCAACTGGGTCAAAAACTCGTCCAACCCTGCGCCTGCAACGGTACAGCCTGTCCGGCCTTGGTCACCAGGTTGGCGCCGTCTTCCTTAGCCGTCAGGTGACCAATAATGGTGATGTCCGGATGGTTCTTCAGTTTCTCGTGGTCCGTGACCGGCACCGTAAACAGCAGTTCGTAATCCTCGCCCCCGTTCAGGGCGCAGGTCAGCGGGTCGAGGTTGAATTCGGCCGCTGCCTCCAGCGTGGGGTTGGCCAGGGGCAGGAACTCCGTGAACACCCGGGCGCCGGTGCTGCTGGCGGCGCATAAGTGCAGCACTTCCGATGCCAGCCCGTCCGAAATATCTATCATACTGGTGGGCCGGATGCCGCGTTCCCGCAGCTCGTGCACGATGTCGAGCCGGGCCTCGGGCCGGAGCTGGCGCTGCACGATGTACTCGTAGTTGGCCAGCTCGGGCTGCGTTTCGGGGTCGGCCAGGAAAGCCTGCTTTTCGCGCTCCAGCACCTGCAGGCCCAGGAAGGCCCCGCCCAGGTCGCCGGTCACGCAGAGCAGGTCGGTGGGCTGGCCGCCGCTGCGGCGCACGGCCTCGCCAGCGGGGGCTTCGCCCAGCACCGTGATGGCCAGCGTGAGCCCCCCGCGGCTGGCGGTGGTGTCGCCGCCCACCAGGTCCACGTTGTAGGCCTCGCAGGCCAGGCGCATGCCCGCGTACAGCTCCTCAATGGCCTCTACCGTGAAGCGCGGGCCCGCCGAAAGGGCCACCACCAGCTGCGTGGGCAGCGCGTTCATGGCAGCCACGTCCGACACGTTCACGGCAATGGCCTTATAGCCCAAGTGGCGCAGCGGGCAGAACGCCAGGTCAAAATGAATGCCTTCGACCAACAAATCGGTGGTCATCACCAGCTCGGTGCCGGCCGTGGGCGCAATAATGGCCGCATCGTCGCCAATGCCCAGCACCGTACCGGGCTGGCGCATGCTAATGCCTTTTTGCAGGCGGCTAATAAGGGCAAATTCGCCAATGGCAGTCAGGGGCGTCAGTTCAGACATAATTAGTGGTTAATGGTCAGTGGATAACGGTTAGTCGTTAACGGTTAATGGCTAACTATTGGCAGGTGAGGCATGGCAAGCGGCGCTATGAGGAAAATCTTTATTCATGGCGCCGTGCTATTGCCCAAAAGTACGCCCACAAAAAAAGGAGGAAATCTCTTCCCTCCTTTTTCCTCAAAAAGCCAACTATCAATTAACCATTAATCACTAACAGCTAACCGTTAAAAACTATTGAACCACCAGTTCTTTGTAGATTTTGGTCTGGCCGTCGGCGCTCCATATCTGCACGAAGTAGAGGCCGGCTTTCAGGCCGGAAATGTCCAGGGTGAGCTTTTCCTGGCCCTGGCCTTTGGCCGCCGCCGAGATGCGCTGGCCCAGGTTGTTAAGCACCACTACGTTGCCCACTTTGGCGTCCTTAATCTCTACCGTGGCCGTGCCGCGGGCGGGGTTGGGATACACGCTGATGTTGGCGTTGAACTTCTCCAGCGTGCTGGTGATGGTCGACTGGTACACGCCGTTCGGGCCGGAGTAGTCCAGGTGCTCGCCTAGGCGGTTGTAGAGCTGGGCGCCCGCGTTCACAGTTCCGCCCGCGCCGGTGAAGGCCGAGCCGTATGCTACCCACTGGTCGGCAATGTTGTAGCCGCCCGGGTTGCGAGTAGGAGGGTTCGAGCCGGGCACGTTTTGCGGCGTGGGGTTGGCGCGCAGGCCACGCGAAACCTCGGGGCGTCGCATAATTGATTGGTTGGCCGACAGCACGAACACGGCGGGGGTGCCGTCGGCAGGGTTGGTACCGCTCCAGTTGCCTCCCACATTGCCGTTGGCCAGCAAAGGCTGCTCACCAATTGAACCAATGATGTCGATGATGATGCCGGCGTTCACGTTGGGCAGGCCAGCCGTGCCGCTGGGGTAGCGCACCAGCGCCATGGCATCGTCCCCGTTGAACCACACCGTGCCGCCCACCTGAATGATGTTGGGCGAAGTAGCGGCGTTCACCGGACTGTTCTGGCGCGAGGCGCTGAACTGGTTGGCCACACGCGTAATATCCAGTAGGGTAGCTTCGGGGTTGGCTACCACGTGCGTGCTCTGCGAGTTCAGCACGTTGGCACCGGTACGGCGCATCAGCCGCTCCTCTTCCATGAGGGGGCTACCCAGGGGAGCTCCGTTGGAATAGCGCCGGATGGAATAAGGCGCCAGGTTTACGGCCGAAGTAGTGGGGTTGAAAATCTCAAGGACCTTTTCGTTACCGGTCGAGTTCGACGCGCCGCCGTTGTAGCTCAGGCCCGGCTGGTGGGCGCCTTCGTTGTATTCGGAAAAGAACAGCTCGGTGCCTTGGGCGTGCGCAGCGCCGGTCAGCAGCAGAGCGGCCGACAGCAAATAGTAATGTTTTTTCATAAAAGTGATTAAGCTCAGAAATGTCAGTATCCGGGCAAATATACTCTTTAAGGTTGCTTTGGTCCCTCACTGCTTCGGATTTAATGGTGCCTTGCTTTTCGCTCAAGAGAATAGCAACCAGTCATTCACCCATTATCAATCTAGAAAAATACCTGCAACGTTTTTTGGCTAACGAGCGTTAGGAAGTATACCTTTGCAATGCATCATGCCAACTGTAGCTCCCCAACGTTCGCGCAAGGCCCAGATTGACCGTACGGCCACGGCTCTGTTTCGAGCGCGTGGCTTTGCCGCTACCAGCATGCGCGAGCTTGCCACCGAGTTGGGCCTGGAGGCGGGCAGCCTGTACTCGCACATCAAGTCGAAAGAGGAAATTTTGCACCGGGTGTGCTTTGGCCTGGCCGAGGAGTTTTTTGCGGGCTTTGCCGCGGCCACGGCCCAAAACTCGGCGCCGGTTGCCACGCAGCTGCGGCAGGCCATTGAGGCCCACGTTCGCGTGCTCACCCGCGACAGCGCGGCTTCGGCGGTGTTTCTGCACGAGTGGCGCCACCTGAGCGAGCCCGCCCGCACCGAGTTTCTGGCCCTGCGCGACCGGTACGAGGTTGCTTTTCGCACGCTTATTCAGCGGGGCCTGGCGCAAGGGGAGCTGCACGCACCCGATGCTGCTTTTGCGGCCCTTACGCTGCTGGCCAGTCTCAACTGGCTGCCCGCCTGGTATCGCCCCGACGGCAACCTCACCCCCGACGAAATAGCCCACCGCCTGGCCGAGCAGCTGCTTGGCGGGCTCCTTTTCAATGAGTGAATGAGCGAAACAGGTAAGGGTTTTTCACTCTCCTTCCTACACGCCCGCTTACTCGCTCCTTCATTTATTCACTCATTTCACTAACTCCCCATTATGTACGGTTCCGCCAGCACCCACGATTTGCCGACCACTGCCCTGACCGGCCTGGAAAACGAGGACCCCATTCTGCTGGCCGAGTTTGAGGCCCGCATCAACCGGGGCGAGAAGATTGAGCCCGGCGACTGGATGCCCGCGCTTTACCGCAAGCAGCTCACGCGGATGATTGAGCAGCACGCGCACTCCGAAATCATCGGCTCGCTACCCGAGGGCACCTGGATTACCCGCGCCCCCGGCTTCCGCCGCAAAATGGCCCAGATGGCCAAGGTGCAGGACGAAGTGGGCCACGCGCAGCTATTGTATTCGGCGGCCGAAACGCTGGGCAAAACCCGCGAAGAAATGCTCACCGACCTCATCAACGGCAAGAGCAAGTACTCCAACGTATTCAACTACCCCACCCCCACCTGGGCCGACTCGAACGTGATTTCCTGGCTGATTGACGCCGGGGCCATCGTAAATCAGTTGGCCAACGCCAAGGGCAGCTACGGCCCCTACTGCCGTGCCCTGGACCGGATTTGCGCTGAAGAAGCTTTCCACCTGAAGTACGGGCACGACGCCGTGGTGCACATGGCCACGGGCACGCCCATACAGCGCAAGATGATGCAGGAAGCCCTCAACCGCTGGTGGCCTGCCATCATGACCTTCTTTGGCCCTTCGGACAAGATGAGTGTGCACACCGAAATCCTGATGCGCTGGAAGGTGAAGATGGCCAGCAACGACGAGTGCCGCAACCAGTTTCTGGACATGTACGTGCCCAAAATCCTTGAAATCGGCCTGACGCTGCCTGATGCCAACCTGCGCAAAAACGAGGAAACCGGCCAGTGGGAATTCACCGAGCCCGACTGGGAAGACTTCAAGCGCGTGATTAACGGCGACGGTCCCTGCAACGCTGAGCGCATTGCTGTGCGCCGCGCCGCCGAGGAGAACGGCGCCTGGGTGCGCCGCGCCCTGCTCACGCCCAAAGCGCAGTACGTACGCCCGTTGGCCTAGCCATTTGTCATGCTGACGAAGGAAGCATCTTATCACCGCTTCCTTCGTCAGATTTTTGTTACCCGAGCTGCCCGAGCGTGATAAGATGCTTCGCTGCACTCAGCATGACAGCCTGCCCATGATACAATCCCACGACCCGCGCATGAACCGCCTGGGGCTGCCCGATGCTCCGGCCACCGCCGCGGCCAAAGGCGCCCTGGACCAGTTCGGCACCTACGAGGCCTTCCACCAAAAGAAAGAAGGCGCGCCCTTTGTGTACGTGGGTCCGGTGCACGCTCCGGAGGCCGACGTGGCCTTCCTGTTTGCCAAAGAGCAGTACAGCCGGCGCTTTGCCTGCACAGGGCTGTGGGTGGTGCCCACGGCTGCCATCACCGTAACGGACTACGTGGGCGACCAGGAATGGGCCTACGACTCGCTGCCCCTGCTCACCAACCAGCAAGCCGCCGCTACGGCCCCGCCCGCTGGCCCGCGCTCCGGCGACGACACGGCGGCGGAAGCCGCCTACGCGGCCGGTGAGGAAGATTACGACATTTTCCACCTCAAAAAGCGCGGCAAAGCGCACCAGCACGTGGGCAAGGTGCGGGCCAGCTCGCCGGCCCAGGCCCTGCAGGTGGCCAAGGCCGTATTTAGCGACCAGCGCCCGGTGGTGAACGTGTGGGCAGCCCGCTCGGCGGATTTCCTGCGCTCCGACGACGGGGACCGCGACATCTGGACTACTACGCCCGAAAAGAAGTACCGCGACGCCATTTCCTACAAAGTGCAGGACCGGATTGAACGGTTCAAGGCGGAAACCGGCACTTCGCAAGCTGACTAACTACTCCACTATTTGCCGGCGTCCCCAACGCCGCACCCCGCATGAACCCAACGCTCGACCTGTTATACCGTCTCGCCGACGACCAGCTTATTCTCGGCCACCGCAATTCGGAATGGAACGGCCTGGGCCCCATTCTGGAAGAAGACATTGCGTTTTCGAGCATGGCCCAGGACAAGCTGGGGCACAGCCTGCAGCTGTATTCGCTGCTGCACGCCCTGGGCGAAGCCGAGCCCGACACGGTGGCTTTCACGCGCAACGCGCCGCAGTTCCATTGCTGCCAGTTGGTGGAACTACCCATTGGGGAATACGATTTCAGCCTGACCCGGCACTTCCTGTTCGACCACGCCGAGCTGCTCCGTTTTGAAGCGCTGGCCACCAGCAGCTACGAGCCCCTGGCCCAGGTAGCCCGCAAGCTGCGCGGCGAGCTGAAGTACCACGCGCTGCACGCCAACACGTGGATGAAGCGCCTCGGCACGGCCACGGACGAGGCCATTGAACGCATGCAGCGGTCCCTGGACTTCACCCTGCCTTACGCCCTGGGCATCTTTGAAAAGACGGACGCCGAAGCGGAAATTATCAGTTCCGGCTTGTTTGTGGGCGAGGACGAGCTGCGGGGCCGCTGGTTGGAAAGCATCAGCAAGGTGCTGGCGCAAACGGCCCTGGAAGTGCCCGACGTGCTGGCCCTAACGCCGGTGCTGGGTGGCCGCCACGGCCAGCACACTGAGCACCTGCAGCCGCTGCTGGACGAGATGGCCGAAGTGTTTCGGTTGGACCCCACGGCCGACTGGTAGGTTTTTTTAGCTGTTAGCTACTGGCTGATAGCTGTTAGCTTTCTCTCCACATGTATCATGCAGAACGACGCTAATAGCCCCCAGCCGATAGCTAAAAGCCAAATCCTAGAGTGGCTGCAGGCGGTGAAGGACCCGGAAATCCCGACCATTTCGCTCATTGACCTGGGCGTGGTGCGGGGCGTGGAAGTGGACGCTGTTACGGGCAAAGTATCGGTGCACCTCACCCCCACGTTTGCGGGCTGCCCGGCCATGGACTACATGAAGCGCGACGTGGAGCGCACGCTGCTGGCGCACGGCGTACCGGCGGTGGAAGTAGAAATCAGCATGCGCGAAGCCTGGACGTCGGACATGCTCACGGAAGCGGGCCGGCAGGCGCTGCGCCAGCACAAGCTGTCGCCGCCCCCGGTGATTGGCAATCAGGTTTTCGACCTCGACTTTCTGGAGTACGCGGAGTGCCCGAACTGCCACGGCAACAATACGGAGCTGCGCACACCGTTTGGGGCTACGCTGTGCCGGGCCGTGCACTACTGCCACGACTGTCGCCAGCTGTTCGAGCAATTTAAGCCGGTGTAATTTCGGCGGCGCCTTTTATCTGATTTACCTGTTACCCCATGCCTAATACCATGATTTCCTCCGTTAAAACGGTGGTTGTTGTCCTGATGATGATTGGCGGCTGCGCAGCCTCCTGCAAGCGCGACGCCGCCAAAACAGCCGTCGTGCTCGACCCGGCTTCGGCCGCTGCCGTGAAAGCCCAGTTTGATGTGCTGCGCGATTCCGTGGACGTGAAGTGGCGTGACATGACCGAGAGCGACGACCAGAAAATAGCCGTGACCCGCCTGCTACTGCGCGAAATCAAGAACCAGCCCGGCGTTGAGGCTTCCAAACTCCAGGAATTGGAGCGTGCGAATGCCCGGCTTAAAGCCCGCCGCTACACGCAGCAAACCATGGCCAATTCGGACCTGATTGACCGATACGACACGGCTCAGGATTCTTTGCTGCGCGCCGTGTACCCCGTTGCCGCGCCCAACGACAACGCCCCTACCGAAAACGCCCGCAACTTCGTGGAAGGCCTGCGGCAGCTCGACGAGGGCGTGGTGGGCTTCCGCCTGCAGTACGACCGCGCCGCCAGCCAGTACAACACTTACCTGCAGCTCCACCAAACCGAGCTGCAGTCCCTGGGCGGGAAGTACGCCGACCTCAAAAAGCTGCCCTTGTTCACTATCGGCGCCAACTAAACCGGGGCGGGTTATCGTAACGGGGGCTGGCTGTTAGGGAATCAGAAGAACGTTATGCTTCGACGGCGCTCAGCATGACGGCTACCCTAGAAATAATGCATGGGTGAATGCAGCCCATGCAACCTTGTGGAGCGCGGGGCGGTCAACCGCCTACACAACCCTTTAGGCCCCCTCGCCTCTATGCATTACACGTACATCAACTCGATTTGGGCCATTTTGGGGCTGCTGGCGGCATTAATAGTTGCGGGCTGCTCATCCCAGGATGGCACAGAGCCCACGGTAGCCTGCGGCACCACGGCTACGGTGCGCTTCTGCCTGGGCAAGACAACGATGTGCCCCACCGAACACACCAATCTGGAACTGGCAGATGGCACGCGGGTGCGGCCCCGCGGTAAAGTATGGGACGCCTACTTGCCCCGTCAGGTAGACGGGCAGGTACTGAGCGTTGGGTTTATCCTGGCGCAGGCAACGCCCAACGACGACCCTGCCTTCCGACACGTAACACTTTCGTGCCTGGAAGCCAAAGCGGAGGAGGGCAATTAGCCGATTCGTTTTTTCAGTTTCAACCAGAAGCGCCCGCGCAGTGAAGGCCGTCATGCGGAGCTTGCCGAAGCATGACGTTCTAAATTGATTACCTTCTTCCACACTACAGTTTAATCTCCAGCAAAAAGCCCCAACGTAGCGAATACTGTGCTTTTTCTGAATAATATACTTGGATTACAGCGCGGCCATTTCCTCGCGGATGAAGTCGGCCAGGGTGCGCAGGTAGTCGGTGCTGAAATCGAAGCGGATACCAGCGGCGGCGTAAATCTGGCCGATGGGCGCGGTGTAGCCCAAGGCCAGGGCGCGCTTGTAGGCAGCAAGGCCCTCGGTGGGGTTCTTGCGGAAATTGCGCCACACGGCAATGGCACCGAGCTGGGCCATGGCGTATTCTATGTAATAGAACGGCACTTCGTAGAGGTGCAGCTGCTTCTGCCAGAGGTAGGGCTTGAACTCCGACAGGCCATTCCAGTCCACGGTGCGCTGGTTGAACTCGTCGAAAATCTCGGCCCAACGGCCGTGGCGCTCGGCTTCGGTGTGGGTGGGATGCTCATACACCCAGTGCTGAAACTTGTCGATGGTAGCCACCCAGGGGAAGGTTTCGAGCACGCTTTCCAGGTGGGTTTTCTTGGCCCGGCGCAGGTCTTCGGCATCGGGGAAAAACACGTGCCACTGGTCCATGCTCATCAGCTCCATGCTCATGGAGGCCAGTTCCGCTACTTCGGACGGCGGGTGCTTGTCGGCACCCAGCGGCAGGCCGCGGGTGAGGAAGGAGTGCACGGCGTGGCCGCCCTCGTGCAGCATGGTTACCACGTCGCGTAGGCTGCTGGTGGCGTTCATGAAGATGAAGGGGACGCCCGTCTCATCGAGCGGGTAGTTGTAGCCGCCGGGGGCTTTGCCCTTGCGACTTTCCAGGTCGAGGTGGCCCATCTGGCGCATAGTGCGCAGACAGTCGCCCAGGTAGGAATCGAGGTTTTGGAAAACGGTGATGGTTTTTTCCAGCAGTTCTTCGCCGGTGCCGAAGGGGCGCAGGGGCGGCTGGCCGCTGGGGTCCACGTCCAGGTCCCAGGGGCGCAGGGCGGGCAGGTTCAGGTCCTGCCGGCGCTCCAGGTCGAAGTCGTCGATGAGCGGCACCACCGTTTCGCGAATGGCCTGGTGGAAGTTGAAGCAGTCCTGCGGGGTGTAGTCGAAGCGCCCGAGGGCGGCAAACATGTAATCCCGGAAGTTGGAGAAGCCGGCGTTTTGGGCCACGTGGTGGCGCAGGCCCACCAGCTCGGTAAACAGGGCGTCGAGGGGCTGGGCATCCTGCAGGCGGCGGGCCTGAATGGCACGCCAGGCGGTTTCGCGCACGGCCCGGTCGGGGTTTTTCAGGCGGTCGGCAGCCTGGGGCAGGGTGAGCTCCTGGCCGTCGAGGGTGACGTTCATGGCGCCCACCGTGGCGGCGTACTGCTGCTGCCTGGTGCTGATGTCGGTTTTGAGCGGAATGTTATCGACCCGATAAATTTCCGAGGCCCGGCGCACCGACCGCAGGAACACCCCGTAGCGGCCCTCATCCAGCCCGGACAGGTGCGGCGAGGCCAGCATTTTCTCGTTCAGGGCATGGTCGTAGGGCGCTACCAAGGGCTCTACTTCGTTCACGAAGTACTGAAATGCCTCAACCCGGCTGCTGTCCTGCGTGTCGCACGTCATGCGGATGTAGCGCCAGGCCAGGTCCTCGCTCAACACCGATTCCAGCTCAGAGCGGTCGAGCAGCCACCGCTCCAGTTCGGCAGCGGTGTACACCTCCCGGTTCTGCAGCTCCTGAAAAAACGGTTCGATGGCCGCCCAGTCAGTTACCGTAAAGTCTTCGGGCAAATAGTAGCGCGGCGGCCGGCTGGTATCGGTAGCCGACTCGGCGGTGGGTTCAGCAATTAGCGTCATGGTAGGCTATGTAGATTACGTGTCAGTAGCGGCTGCCTGAACGACTGCCGTGGCGCGAAGGTGCCAGCACCGGGTCAGATTATCCTGGCCGGAGCGCCGTGGGAAAGGCACCTATGTTGCGTAACCCTGTCCCGGCTTCGGCTCTCCAAATCTACCCAATTTCAATTACTACATCGTCCGTCATGGGGTGGCCCACGCAGGTAAGGATGTAGCCCTGCTTCATTTCAGAGTCAGACAGGCCTTCGCGCTCGTCCAGGTGCACTTTGCCGCTCAGGCACTTGCCGCGGCAGGCGGTGCACAGGCCGGCCTGGCAGGAATAGGGCAGGTCGATGTCCTGGTCGAGGGCAACTTCGAGGATGGTTTTGCCGGCGGGCACCTCCACGAGGTATTCGCTGCCTTCGTACTGAATGGTGACCGTGCGGGTGGTCTTGGTGTTATCGGCGGGGTTATCCGACACGTCGCCGTGGCCGTTGGGCTGGGCGGCGGCAGCTTCGGCCACCTCGGCGCTGGCCACAAAACTTTCGCGGCGAATGCGGGCTTCGGGCACGTTCAGCAGGTCGAGCGCGGCGCGGGCTTCTATCATCAGCCCCTCGGGACCGCACATGAAGTACTCAGCCTGCTCGGCCGGAAACTGGTGGCGCTGCTCCAGAATGCGCAGCATCATGGTGCGGTTGAGGCGGCCGGTGTGGCGGTGCGGGCCTTCGGGCTTCAGGGGCTGGCTGTACACGTGCTCCACCTGCAGGCGGCCGTTGGTGCTGGCTTCCAGCTCGGCGAGCTGCTTTTGGAAAATAACCGATTCCTCGTTGCGGTTGCCATAGATGAGCAGGACGTGGCTGTTGGGCTCGGTTTTCACCACGGCTTTGAGGATGGACATGAGCGGGGTGATGCCCGAACCCGCGCCGATGAGCACCAGCGAGCGGGCCGCTTTGGGGCTGGGGCTCAGGGTGAAGTTGCCCAGGGGCTCCATCACTTCTATTGCCTGCCCAACCTGCACGGTATCCAGCAAAAAGTTGCTAACCAGGCCGCCGGGCACGCGCTTCACCGTCACGGACAGGAGCGGGGCTTCGTGCGGGGTGCTGCTGAGCGAGTAAGCGCGGCGCTCTTTTTTGCCGCCGGGCCCGCAGGGCAGAATCAGGGTAAGAAACTGGCCGGGACGGCTGCCGATGGGCTGGCGGTCGGGCCGCTCAAGGTGTATGGTGACAGAATCGGCGGTTTCCTGGGTCAGCGCAACTACAGTCAGCGTTTGGTAACTCATGCGGGGGATTGGGGTGGTGGGAGGTTGCGGGTATACGCAGTACGGCCGTCTCCCGAACTTAAAAAAGAAATTAAAAATAAAAGCAGCCCGGCGCCGCCCACGGCGCTAGTTCGCCCGCAAAGGTAACTTGCCGCCGCGGCTGCTATTCAACAGAGCTCCCCGGCAAACTGTTGAGCGCTGCGTTATCCGTTTCCATCCCCTACGCCTCTTTCCTTGTCGCTCACTTCCCTCCTGCTCCGCCACCAGGCCGAATTCGGCCCCGTATTGCCCGTCGACCTCAACGGCCCAACCGTGACCCGCCTCGATTTAACCGATAACAACCCCCTGGTTTGCAACGCCGACCTGCGCGACACGCCCGCCTTTGAGCAGATTGTGAACGCCATGCTGGCCGCGCAGGGCGCCAGCATCGGGGTGGGCGGCTACCTCGAAAACCGCGTCATTTACCGCCGCAGCCAGCATTTTGGCCCCGGCCAGGTAGAAGAAGCCCGGTCCCTGCACCTGGGCGTGGACGTGTGGCTGCCGGCCGGCACGCCCGTGCTGGCCCCGCTCCCCGCCCGCGTACACAGCTTGGCCGACAACGCCAATTTCGGCGATTACGGCATCACCGTGATTCTGGAGCACGAGCTGGAAGGCGTCACCTTCTACAGCCTATACGGCCACCTCAGCCGCCTGGAGTGGACGGCGCTGACCGTGGGCCAGCCGCTGGAGAAAGGCCAGCCCTTTGCCAGCGTGGGCCCCTACCCGGAAAACGGTGACTGGCCCCCGCACCTGCATTTCCAGCTCATTGCCGACATGGGCGGGCGGGTAGGCGACTTTCCGGGCGTGGCGCGGCCCTCGGAGCGGGAAATATGGGCGGCGCTCTGCCCCGACCCGAACATTATCCTCCAAATCAGACCACTGATTGGCACGGATTGAAGCGGATTTCACGGATTTTGTGTACGATTGCTGATGGGTGGTTACTATTACCGAAGTTTAGTTTAAAGCAAAGAAGGCTTGCCAGTGGCAAGCCTTCTTTGCTTTCGCATCGTCCACAAAATCCGTGAAATCCGCTAAAATCCGTGCTAATCCGTGGTCAGTCGAACTTGATGGCCACCACCGGCTTAATCCGGGCAATGAGGTAGGTTGGGATTAGCACGGCCAGCAGCGACGTCACGAAGGTGGCGGCGTTCATGAGCAGGAGCATTTTGGGGTCCCAGGAAATCGGCACGCGGTCCATATAGTAGTTCTCCGGGTCGAGGGGGATGACGTGGAAATAGTATTGTAAGGCGCAGAACCCCACGGCGATGACGTTGCCGATGACCATGCCACGCACCGTGAGCGACAGCCCGCGGAAAAAGAACATGCGCCGAATCTGATTGTCGGTAGCCCCCAGGGCCTTGAGGATGCCAATCATGTTGGTGCGCTCCAGAATCATGATGAAAATGGTGGCGACCATGTTGAAGGTGGCCACGAAGATTATCAGAATCAGGAAAATAATAACGTTGCGGTTCAGCAGCTGCAGCCAGTCGAAAAGCTGGGCGTACTGGTCCGTGATTTTATCAATCTTGAGGTCGTAGGGCAGCTTCTCGTAGAAGTTGTCGGCGGTGCGGTCGATGGTATCGAAGTCATTGAGCACCACCTCCATGCCGCCCACCAGCGAGTCGGGCCAGGCGGGCGAGTTCAGCTCCCGAATCTGCCGGATGTCGCCGATAACGTACACTTCATCGAACTCATCGAGGCCCGTGGAATAGATGCCGCTGACCCGAAACTGCCGGATGCGGGCCGGGTTCTGAATGAAGTAGAACAGCGCCTTGTCGCCCACCACGAGGCGGAGCTTATCGGCTACTTTGCGCGACACCAGCACGTCGTCGCTGGCGGCTGAGTCGGGGAAGCTGATAAACTTGCCCGCCGTCATGTTGGTGCGCATCGGCGACGGGCCGTTGGGTTCGGCAATGCCCTTGAGCACCACGCCCAGCACTTCGTCCTTGGTTTTGATGATGGCCGTTTTCACGGCGAAGGGGTGCGTGGACTTTACCTCCGGGAACTGCTTGAGCTCTTCTACCAACAACGGCGCGGCAATGGGCGCCACTTCCAGGGAGTTGTTGGTGTCGTAGCGCGAAATTTGCAGGTGCGCCCCAAACGAGAAAATCTTGTTTTGTATCTCGTTGCGGAACCCTTGCAGGATAGCAAACGACACCACCATCACCGCCAAGCCCATGGCAATGCTGATGATGGCTATTTTTGTAACCGACGACGTGAACGAACCAGAATCGGCTCCTCCGTCAATCTTCTGCGAAATGTAGCGGGCGACATTCATTTTTCGACCGTAAAGCTACGTTTTGAACCGGTACTGGCCACGCTCCTTTTCTGCGTGGTTGCCGTTCTGCTACCCAGCACCCTTTTTTTTAGCCTTTTCGCCCTCCCCTATGCTTGGAATTTCCGCAAAAATCACCCTTTCCCTGCTCCTGGCGCTGCCGGCCTGCGGCACCACAAAGCCCGCCGCCACCCCTCCCGCCACCACGGGGCCGGCTGCTGCGCCGGTCCCGGCGGGCACTCCTGGCAACGTGGCCGCCGCAGTGGTAGTTGGTGCCGAGCAGCTGGAGAAGTACCTGCCCCAGCTGAAGAACAAGCGCGTGGGACTCGTCATCAACCAGACGTCGCGGGTGGGCAGTGCCTTTCTGGTGGACACGTTGCGGGCACGGGGCGTGAACGTGACGGCCATTTTCGCGCCGGAACACGGCTTTCGGGGCGAAGAAGCCGATGGCGCCACCATCAAGGACGGGCGCGACGCCCGCAGCGGCGTGGCCGTGCGCTCGGTGTATGGCAAAACCAAAAAACCCACGCCGGAAATGCTGGCCGACGTGGACGTGCTGATTTTTGACATTCAGGACGTGGGCGCCCGGTTTTATACTTTCATCAGCACGCTGCACTACGTGATGGAGGCGGCGGCGGAGCAGAACAAGGCCGTGCTGGTGCTCGACCGGCCCAACCCCAACGGCGACTTGGTGGACGGCCCCGTGCTGGAACCCGCGCACAGATCCTTTGTGGGCCTCGACCCCCTGCCCATCGCCCACGGCCTCACGGTGGGCGAGCTGGCCACCATGATAAACGGCGAACAGTGGCTGGCCGGCGGCAAAAAATGCCAGCTGACGGTGGTGCCCATGGCCGCCGGCTACACGCACGCCACCACTTACCCCCTGCCCGTGCGGCCCTCCCCCAACCTGCCCACCCACCACTCGGTGCGGCTGTATCCCAGCATCTGCCTGTTTGAGGGCACCAACGTGAGCGTGGGACGCGGCACGGCCACGCCGTTTGAAATAATTGGCAGCCCCACGCAGCCGGCCTCCCGGCCTTTTTCTTTTACCCCCAAGCCCAACGCGGGCTCGCCCACGCCGCCGCTCAACGGGCAGCTGTGCTACGGGCTGAACCTGGCCACTGCGCCGGCCCGCGAGTCGTCGGGACTGGTGCTGAAGTACCTGCTCGACTTTTATCAGCAAAGCACCGATAAGGCCCACTTTTTTGGGAAATATTTCGAGCAGCTTTCGGGCAGCAACTCGCTACGCGAGCAAATCATAGCCGGCAAGAGCGAAGCAGAAATCCGGGCTTCCTGGGAGCCGGGCCTTGCCAAATTCAAAACCTTGCGGGGGAAGTATTTGCTGTACCCGGAGCGGTAATCATCGGGTTGTTGATTTCCATTGGCTGGGTTAAATACGGCCATGTGCCGGCGAGGAATAACGCCCGGCCTTTTTATTACTACACTGACACCTGATATGCTGAAGCTGGTTTTTATGGGTACGCCCGACTTTGCTGTTCCCACGCTCGAAAGCCTGCTGGCCTGGCCGGGGGGCCAGGTGGTGGCCGTGATAACGGCCCCCGACCGACCCGCGGGGCGCGGACGCCAGCTGCAGGCATCGGCTGTGAAAGTGGCCGCCGAAGCCCAAGGCGTGCCCGTACTGCAGCCCACCAACCTGAAATCGCCGGAATTCCAGGCCGAGCTACGGAGCTACCGAGCCGACCTGCAGGTGGTGGTAGCGTTCCGCATGCTGCCCGAAACGGTATGGAACATGCCCCGGCTGGGCTCCATCAACATCCATGCTTCGCTGCTGCCCCAGTACCGCGGGGCAGCCCCCATCAACTGGGCGCTGATGCACGGCGACACCGAAACCGGTGTCACCTCGTTCTTTCTGCGCCACGAAATCGACACCGGCGACCTCATTTTGCAGGACCGGCTGGCCATTGCGCCCACCGATGATTTTGGCAGTCTCTACGACAAGCTGAAGGTGGCCGGGGCGGCCCTGGCGCGGCGCTCGGTAGAAGCCATTGCGGCGGGCACGGCGCCCAGTACCCCGCAGGAGCAGCGGGAGGGTTTGCGCCCGGCGCCCAAAATCCAGAAGGAAACCGGCCGGCTCGATTTCAACCGGCCCGTGGCCGAGCTGGTGAACTGGGTGCGCGGCCTCTCCCCCATTCCCACGGCCTTTGCCCCCCTGCCCGACGGGCGCATTCTCAAGATATTCCGGGCCCAGCCCACTCCCGACGATGCCGCCGACCAGCCCCTAGCTGCCCCCGGCACCTGGGCATCGGACGGCCGGCGCTACCTGCGCGTAGCCGCCGCCGATGGCTGGCTCGACCTGCTGGATGTGCAGCTCGAAGGCAAAAAGCGGCTGCCCGTTAAAGAACTGCTGCTCGGGTTTAAGCTGCCCGCTCAAACTGTTTAATTCTTTTCTATTTCACTGTTTCCCGATGGTTTCATTTGTAGTAGCCGTGGCCGAAAACGGCATTATTGGCGCTAAAGGCGAGCTACCCTGGGGCCGCCTGCCCGCCGACCTGCAGCACTTCAAGCGCCTTACGGTGGGTCACCCCGTGCTGATGGGGCGCCGCACCTTCGACAGCCTCGGCCGGGCCTTGCCCAAGCGCCCCAACATTGTAATAACGCGCCAATCCGATTGGAGCGCCCCCGGCTGCGAAACCGCGGCTTCGGTGCCGGCTGCCCTGACCCGTGCCCGGGAGCTCGACGAGGAGGTGTGCGTCATTGGCGGGGGAGAAATCTACCGCGAAGCCCTGCCCTACGCCGATGTGGTGTACCTCACCGAGGTGCACCATTCCTTTGAAGGCGACGCCTCTTTCCCAACGCTCCCTGCCGACGAATGGCGGGAAGAGTCCCGGGAGCGCCACGAGGCCGACGAGCAGCACGCCTACGCGTTTAGCTTCGTTACGCTGCGGCGGCGATAATTAAGCGCAGTAATGCACCAAAAAAGCGCCCGGTTGGGCGGCCTTTTTTGGTGCGGCGGCAAGCAGCTTTAGCGCATCAGCACCAGCTTGCCCCAGTCGTTTTTGAAGGCGCGGTCGCCGGCCGTCTGGCGGCGGCCGAACTCCCCGCTCGGGTCGTCCAACGACACGCGGTAGAGGTAGGTACCATTGGCCAGCCGGTCACCGAAGGTGTCGGTGCCGTCCCAGGCAAAGTCGGTGATGTTGTTTCCAATGTGCAGCGGGCCCAGCTCGTTCATGAAAATCTCGCGCACCACCCGCCCGGTGACGGTCATAATCTGAATTTTCATGTTGGTGGGCAACTGCTGGCCGGTCACTGTGAACACGAATCGGGCCTTGCTCGTCACCGGGTTCGGGTACGGGTAGACGTTCGTGATTTTCGAGTCGTTGACTACTTCAAAGCTCACCTGAAAATCCTGAGCGCCGGCAGCGGCGTTGCGCGGGTCACGGCCCTGCACCCGCAGCGTGTACTTGCCATCGGCCAGGGGCGCGCCCAGGCCCGGGCGGTACTCCAGCTTGGCCACGCTGCCCTTGTCCACCGTCACACTGAACTGGACATTGGCAGCGTTCAAGTCAACCTGAACGGGCGTGGCAGTGCCCTGCTTTTGCAGTGAAAGCGTGAAGGCCGTGCGGTCGGTGATGGTGTTCACCCGGTCTTCGTCGCTGAGCTGAATGGCGATGATTGGCGTGGGCGACACGATTTCTCCGTTGAGAATGTGGCGGCCATCGAAGGCCACGTCCAGCGTTGGCGGCAGGTTGTTATCAGAAATGGTGAAGGGGTCCAGCAGCAGCTCGTTGTTGGAATACAGCTGCTCCGGCTGCACACGCGGGTTCACAAACACCTCGATGGCTAACGTACCAAACAGGTTTTTCATATTCACGGTAACTGGGATAATGGCCGTGGCCCCAGCAGCCAGCACGCCCGGGAACACCACTTCCACCGTTCTCACAATGGGTTGCCCGGCCGCGCTGATATTACGCACGTTCACCTGGGCCTTGAGCGGGGCCAGGAAGGCCACCGTAGACACATTCTGGAACCGGACATTGAAGCTAACGTCGCCCGTGCCAGAGGTGGCTTGCTGGAGCAGGGTTGCCGGCGCATAGCTGGCCACGGGCTCCAGGTCGCGGCGTACCACGCCTTCGGGCACGCCCTGGTAAGTTACCAGCCACTGGCGCAGCTGCGGCGGTACGCGGGTCACGTCGTCGCGCAAGGCCAGCTCCAGCCGCAGGTACGGGTACTGGGCGGCCGACACCCCAGCCAGCGACTGCGGTTGCACCATCGACGGCGTGACGTTGGGCAGCACTACCGTTTCGCGGCCCTGGGCATCAACGGCGACCACGCTCAGGGTGCGCACGCCGCTGGCCGTCACGGTGCGAATATTGGCGAACAGATTCTGCCAGTCCCTAGCGGGACCAATGAGAGGCGACACCACCCGGCCGGCCGTGGAGCTCTGCTGCAGGCTGCTGCGCAGCTCCAGGCCTTGGCTGTGACCGGGCGTGGTAAGCGCGCCATCGGGACCAATTTCGCGAATGAGGCGGCCGGTACTGGCGGTGAGCTTCTGGCCAATGAGGGCAAGTGGCTCGCCATCGGCCAGCTTGGTGATGAGCTGCGAGCCCAGCAGGTTCTGAATAGAGGTTTTGAGCGCGGCGGGCAGCAGGCTGTATTGCACACGGTTGGCCGATACCAGAGCGACGTAAGACCCTGCTGGAATGGCCGCCAGGAATGCAGCGAGCTCCTGCTGACGGGCGGCGCTGAGGTTCAGGTTATCGGTGGCATCAACCGGCTGGGTGTCGCTGGCCGAGAAATAGTAGAAGCTGTTGGGGGCCGAGCCGCAGCGCTGGAAGTTGCCGGGCATGGTCACGGGGCGCAGGCTGCCGGGCTCGTACACAGCAATCAGCAGGTTGGGCGACCTCACGCCGCAGCCGGAAACCGATGGAACCCCACCGCCGTTTTGCAGAAAAATGCCAGCGCCCGAGAGCGAGCCAAATTGCGCGGGGCTGCCGGCCACGCCGCCACCCGCAGTGCGCAACACGATGGGAATGTCGGTGGGCACAAACGTCCACGCGCCCGATGGCGCACTCACCTCAACGCCGGTGCGCGTGGTGCGCTGCAGCTGCCCGTAGTGGCTCTGCGACCACCCGCCGGGGCTGCCCGGAATCACCCGGAACGAGGAGGTGACCCAGCCGCCGTCTTCGCCGGGCTCGGGGGTGTGGAAGCGGGCGCGCCAATACCATACCACGCTGTCGCGCGGGGCCACGCTGGGGAGCGTGGGCGCCCATTCGGCCAGCAGACCGGCCCGAATTAGCGGCGAGCGCAGCACGATGCCACTGCTGAAGGTGGGGATGGTATCGGCCTCAAAATCGTAGTCGCGCGGGGCCCCGCCGCGGTTATTGTTCTGCACCACCAGGCGCGGCGTGTTGTTGCTCACAATGGCAAACTCCGTGGGTGCTACCACCGTGAGACCGCCCTGCAGGAAGGTAAAATCGATTTGAGCCGTATTGTTGGTTTCGCTCAACTCGGCCACTTTGTTGTTGGGGTCTAGCTCTACCAGGAACGTGCTGAGGCCGCCGTCGGCCAGGGTGTTGGGCAGCACTAGGGCGTAGGTGGTGTCGCGGCTCCAGGACTGGCGGCGCGTGAAGTTGAAAACCTGAGGCCGGCCCGCCACGGTGCGGGTTACTTTGATTTCCAGAGGAACGGTGGTTATCTGCCCCGGATTGGTGACGCCCACATTAAGCACAAAATCCGGGGAAGACGCCCGTACGGGACCGTTGCCGGGCGGCGTGGGCACAATCGACAGATTGGCCGAGCTGGCAATGAAATCCGGCCGCTCGGGCGCATACAGCGCCAGCGCCGGGTCGCCTTGCCAGCCGGTGCCCAGCAATTGCTCAATGCCAATATCGTCGGTGAAGTAGGGCGTGTTCTGCAGGCGCTTCACCGCCTCGGCATATATGGCCGTGATGGGCTTGCCGTACGTCTTAGGGTCGTTGAACATCAACTTGTAGACGGTATCGAGCGATACTTCCAGCCGGTCAGCATAGCTGAACCCGTACTCGCCCAACGAACCAAGCGCGCCCTTCTTGTCGGCAAACAGCCAGTCCTCAACTATAGTATAGCCGCTGGTGAACGTGTGGTTGCCCGCGCAGCCGTTAAGGTAAAAAAACGGGTACTTCCCGGTGTTTTGGTACGTGGGGTCCGATGGCGTGCCAAAGTTCAGGGAGAACGTGTTGTTGGAGCCATGGCCGAAATAGGTCATCAGGGAGATGCCAGCGTTCAACTCCGTCGATATATTGACGTTCACGGGCAGGGCCGCATCGCGGATGTAGGTGGTCACCTTGCCGCCAAACAGCGGCCGCTCGACGCGCGCCTTGTTCCGGTTCATTATCACGGGGAATACCCGAGCTTCGTCCGGGTCTTTGCTGCCCACCAGGTGCAGCACGTTTTTGCGCCAGGGCTCCAGCCCCAGGGCGTTGTGGGTGCGCAGCTTGCCCAGGTAGTTGGCTATCTGCTGGGGCGTGGTCACGGTGAGGCGGCCGGTGCGCAGCTTGGGTACAAAGTCGTCGTTCTGGAAATCGGCCGTCAGCATGTTGTCGGACACGGCCCGCGAGCTGGTGGGTACCAGGTCGAGGCCGAACTCGCCGCCGTTACGATACTTGACCCCGCCCTCGCTGGGCACAATGCCTTTGCCCAGCAACAGCAGGTACCGTTCGGCATTGGCGGGGGAGCCGGCCGCCAGCCACAGGCCGAAGTGCCGCATGGCCAGCCACGACCGCTCGCCGTAGTGAAACTGGTCGTAGAGCTGCGCCGTGGTTATGAGGAGCGTATCGTAGCCGCCTCCCGCCGTGGAGGCCCGGTATTTGGCGTATTCCTTAGCCGCGTTGGGCACCGTGGCACCGTTGTCGGTGGCCGGGCCATAAAGCTGGCGGTGCGAGATAATGGCAAAATTTACAGCGGCCTGGTTGATGCTGCGAAAACGTACCCGCTTGGCGGGCACCGGCACAAAAGGCCGTTGCGCATCGGCCAGAAACAACCGGCGCGACCGGGCCGCGGTGGCGCTCGGAAACACGAAACGCCGCCCCAGCGGGCCCAGCGTAAGGGCAGCGGTGGGCGCCACGCGCTGCACGTTCCACGGGTCGTGAATGTCGTAGCCCACCACGGAGGTTGGGATGTTATCGATTTCGTAGGTGGCCGGACCGCCCAGCAGGGAGTCGCTGGCAAAAGCCAGGTGGCGCCGTGGGCCCAGCCAGCTATTTGCCTGGGGTGCCACCACGCGAATGAACCCGCGACGGAAATAATCCGACCGGGTACCGATGTTGCCGGTGCTCCCCAAAAGCTTGACTGTGACCAGGCCATTGGGCCCGATTTCGGCCCGTTCCAACGGGAATTTTCCACCCGCCTTATTATAGGCCGTGAACACCAACCTGGTGACGGTGCGGTAGGCGCCAGTTGCTGGGTTCAGCACCGAAACTTCCACGTTGTGCGACACAAACGTGGCTCCTACTATGCTCAGCTCCAAATAAGGCGCCGGCCCCGTAGACACCACGGCCTGTAGCGTCGAGTCGATGCTCGTAACGGCCTCTCCGCCTAGCGTCTGCGAGAAGAAGCCCTCGCCCGACTCCAGCCAGGGCAAAAAGGTAACGTCGTGTGCGGCGTCGGCAAATTGATTGGTTTCCAGCTTGAGGCTGCTGGCCAGGCGCCAGGCATGCGGGGTGCCGCCCGCAGCCGCTGGCTCGGTCATGCGCTTGGCGGCCGGGGCCGAGGCACCGGGATAGGTCAGGAAGTACGCGGCGGTATCGGTGTAGAAGCTGTAGAGCTGGTGGGGCTGGTCGGAGGCCTTCTTGTACAGGTCGCTGTCGAGCTGGCCGTCGTTGCGCTGCCCGTAGAACTCGATGGTCGTACTGGCATCAAATACCGTGGGGCTGCCGCCCTGGTACACGGCTACTTGCCGGCCCCGGCGCCACAGCTGCAGCCGGCTGGGGTCGATGCCGGCAAGCCCGGCTTGGGTCAGGTACTGGAAGTCGAGGCGGTGAATGCCGGTCTGCGTCACCTTCACCTTGTAGTACTGCTGGCTGGGCACTATCCACTCGTTGCCGTAGGGCCCCGACTGCGCCAGCGCCGCCGGGCCGCAGAGCACCAATACCACCAGCCAGACCCACCACCCACCAACTCGTTTTGAAGTTGTACTTGTATTTTCCATGCCTGAGCAGCTATATCTTATTTTATAAACTTCTATTACAATTTATTGCACCTCTTTGAGCCAACAAAACGACTACGAAGGCTTACTTAATTCCGTAGCCAAGCGAAACAATCAGCGAGTTGGTTTGGGAAGTGCTGCCCAGCTTTTCAACCGCCAGCCGCGACAGCGCCAGGTCGACGCGCAGGCCGCTGATGGCCACGCCGGCACCCACGCTGTACTGCCCTTTCCAGCTGCTGCCGGGCGTGCCGCCGGGGCTGGCTGCAAAGTCCTGTATCTTCTGGTAGTTGCCGGCGCCGCCACGCAGGAACACCAGGTCCTTGTAGCCCAGCTCGATGCCCACGCGCGGGTCGATGCTGCCGGCTTTGGTGGAGATGGGCGTGTTGCGCTCCCCGTCGGTGGTGGCTTCCAGGTCTACAGCTACCAGGGCCGAGAACTCCTTGGGCAGCGCCACGCGGCGGCCCACGCCCAGTACGAAGCGCGGCAGGGTAATTTCGGCGCTGTTGGTGGGAATGGGGTCGTCGCCGTTGGCGATGGTGCTGTTGATGCCTTTCTGGTACTCATCGGCGTTGATGGACCATTGGGTGAAGGTGGTGGTGATGTCGCGGGCCATCAGGCCCAGGTTCCAGCCCTTGTGGTTGTACTGCGCGCCCGCGTCCACGCCAAAGCCGTAGCCGGTGGCAAACTTGCCGATGTTGCGGTAGATAATTTTGCCGTTGGCGCCCACGCTCAGGCCTTCCACGTTGCCCAGCTTGCGGGCGTAGGACACCAGCAGCGCGTAGTCGGCCACCGAGAAGTACTCAATTTTGCTGTAGTCGACGTAACCGTACTCGTTGATGAGGTTGCGGGTATCGGCAATGTTGTCTACGCCCAGGCGCAGCACGCTCACGCCGATGGCGCTCTGGGCATCGAGCGGCATGGAAAAGGCCGCGTAGTCGTTTTTCACCACGCCCGAAAACAACTCCGAGTGCATCAGCACGCCGTCGTATTTCTGGGTTTGGTTGGCCAGGCCCGCCGGGTTCCAGTAGCCGGCGGTGGCGTCGCTGGCCAGGCCCACCTGCACTTTGCCCATGCCCAGGGCCCGGGCGCCCACGCCCAGGTTCAGGTACTCGTTGCTGTATTTGGGCGTTTTGGTGGATTGGGCGGCCGCTGGTAAAGCCAGGGCCGTGGTAGCAGCCAGCAGGGCAATTCCGCGGACAGTAGAGGAGAGTTGGGGCATATGCAGGAAGGCGGGTTTTAGGGCGCGCCAGCGGAACGCAAGTTACTTCAAGATAGTGCGTGATGCGGCCAAAATCACGCCAAACGCCCGCGATGGCCGGACGAATAACCGGGCCTTTGGAGATGTACGTTTTTTTTCGGGCCTTGGAGTTAGTGCAGTCAGCGGCTTTCGGCCCACGCCTGATTTGGGGCACTGCTGGCTGTTGAGTCCTGGGTTTTAACCGCCTTCAGGGTGATACAGCTGCCTAGTTACGGAATTCCGGCTGTTGCTGTTGAATTTTTTAGTGTTGATAATCAACACGTAACGTGATAATAATTTAGATTAAATAGAATTATTCATCCAGTACCTTGCGTTACAAAGTACCTACCATACATTTGTACTGTTTCTCACCCACTACTATTCACAACGCCCATGAAACTCGAGAACACCCAGGTTCAGATGCGCAAGGGAATCCTTGAATTCTGCATCCTGGAAATCATCGCCCGCGGCGAAGCCTACGCCTCCGACATGCTGGAGGAGCTGACTTCGGCCCGCATGATAGTGGTGGAGGGCACCCTCTACCCGCTCCTGACCCGCCTGAAAAATGCCGCGCTGCTGGACTACGTCTGGAAGGAGAGCACCAGCGGCCCGCCCCGCAAATACTACACCCTAACCGACGCCGGCCGCCAGTTTCTGGCCGAGTTGCGCGACACCTGGGAGGAAATGGCCGCCTCCGTGGCCATCATCCGGCACAGCGCCCCACCCAAGCCCGCTGTTTGATTTAGCTGCCCTTTTCCTTCTCCACTCACCAGAACTTAAACGGCCGTTTTTCAGCCTTTTTGCCATGAAAAAGAACATCAGCATCAATCTGCAGGGGATTATCTTTCACATCGAAGAAGACGGCTACGAGGTGCTTAGCCGCTACCTGGCCGAGGTGAAAGCCCACTTTGCCAACTACCGCGGCCACGAAGACATCGTAGCCGACATCGAGGGGCGCATTGCCGAGCTGTTTGCAGCCCGCCTCTCGCCCATGCAGCAGGTCATTGGGCTGGACGCGGTGGAAGCCATGATGGCCAAAATGGGCCGCGTGAACGACTTTTCCACCGACGACCTCGACGCCGAGGACGTGGAGGTAGTGGGGGCCAGCAGCACCAGCGCGTTCGGCTCCGAGGGCGCCGCCTTTGGAACCGAAGACGCCACCAGCCGCAAGGCACCCTTCGGCAGCGAAGGAGCTTTCGAAACCGGCGCCAACGCCAGCGCGGCGGCCGCCACCGCTGCCACCGAGCCCAAGCGCTTGTACCGCGACATGGCCCACCGCAAAGTGGCGGGCGTGGCCGCCGGCATTGCCCAGTACTTTGCCATCAACCCGGTGTGGGTGCGCCTGGGCTGGATTGTGCTCGTGTTCCTGCTGCCCGGCGTGCTTGGGGGCTTCAACTTTCACGACGGCGACAACCACTTCAGCTTCGGCGGCTGGGCGTTTCTGGCCTACATCATTCTCTGGATAGTGCTGCCCAAGCGCTACGACGCGCCGGCGCCCGCCGAGGCCATGCTCAACCAAGGGCCACTGGCCGGCCGCAAGCTGTTTCGGGACACCGGCACTGCTAAAATTGCGGGCGTATCCGCGGGCCTGGCGGCTTATCTGAACATCGACGTGACCCTGGTGCGGGTGCTGCTGCTGGCCGGCTTGTTTGCCGGGGGCTTCACCTTCATCCTCTACATCATCCTCTGGATAGTCTTGCCCGAAGCCAAAACGGTTTCGGACAAGATGCGCATGCGCGGCGACGCCGTGACCCTGGAAGGCTACGACAGCAGCCTGCGGGCCAATGAGTTTGGCCAGGGCCCGGCCATGCCCAACCGCCCCGTGGGTGCGTTTGTGGAAGACGCCGCCCGCGGCCTGCGCCCTTTGGTTGACTTTGCGGGTTCGGCCATCCGCATCGTGGCAGGTGTGCTGCTCACCGTCACGGGGTTCTCGCTGCTGCTGGCGCTGGCGGTTGTGCTGGGTGCCGGCATCGGCTTCATCCCCAACTCCGAAGACATTTCACTGGGCGATGCGCCCGCCCACGTCATGCTGAACGGCATCCCCGCCTGGGGTGTCATTGCCGGCTTCCTCGCCTTTGGCATTCCGGCCCTGGCTTTGTTCCTGAGCGGCCTGAACCTGCTGCTGCGCCGCTCGCTACTGGGGCGCACCGCGGGCCTGTCTATGCTGGGCATCTGGATTTTGAGCATTGTGGGCGTGACCATGGCCGCGGCGCATCAGAGCCGGCAGTACCAGTACCAGTCCGAAGTAGAGCAGTTGGAGCGCTACCCCGCCATCAGCGCGCCGGTGATAATGCTGGACGCCCGCCGCGTGGAGCGCGACTGGGACCAGCGCGTGGACGTGCGCCTGGCCGCCGCCGACAGCGGCCGCGCCGTGGAAGTGCTGCGCCTGCTGGGCTCAAAAGGCCCGTCCGAAGACGAAGCCCGCCGCAACGCCCTGGCCTCTATTGATTACACCATCCGGACCCGGGGCGATTCCTCGCTGGTGTTTGACGACCACTTCTCTTTCCTGCCCAACGCCAAGTACCGCAACCAGGACCTGGCCCTCACCATCCGCCTGCCCCGCGACCGCACCTTCCGCCTGAGCCGCCGCTTTGCCGAGAACCTGCTCGATGACGACAACTTCGTGAACAACCGCCGGCCCAACGACCCCGAGCAGTACCGGTACCGCCTGCGCGGCAACAAGCTGGAGTGCATCGGCTGCGCCGATGCCGATGCCGATGCCGAAAATTCGGACGAGGAAGAAGATGCTAACGCAGACGGCAACAGTTCGGAAGAAGGCGACGTGAGCGACTCCAACGACGACAACGATAACGGCCTCAAGCTCAACTACGGCGGCGCCCCCGCCTTCGACACCGACATGGAGAGCTACGGCAGCGGCCGCCGCACCTTCCAGCAGACGGGCTTCAACCAGGTGGAAGTAGTGGGCGGCTACCGGGTGGTGGTGCGCAAAGGCGACACCTTTAAGGTAGAAGCCGGTGGCGACGAAAGCATTCTGAAAAGCCTGCGGGTGAGTAGCAGCAGCAGTAAGCTGAAAATCCGGCCCCGCAACACCTCGTTTTTTGGCGGCAACTGGGGGCGCAAAGACAACAAGGTGCTTATCCTAATCCAAATGCCCACCATTGAAAAGCTGGACCTGGCCGGCAGCGTGCAAGCCGACCTCGGCGGTTTCGACCGCCAGGAGCGCATGGCCATTGAGCAGGCCGGAGCCAGCCACCTGCGCCTGAACGGCAGCTACGGCACCCTGAAAATAGAGCAGGCCGGCGCCTGCCGCACCACCGCCACCGGCATCGCCGATGCCCTGGACCTGGACGCCGCCGGCGCCTGCGAGCTGGCCGCCGCCAACCTGCAGGCCCGCACCGTCACCGTGGACCTGGCCGGCATGTGCAAGGCCCGCCTGCACGTGACCCAAAGCATTCGGGGCGACGCCGTGGGCGCCAGCCAGATTACCTACAGCGGCAACCCCGGCAGCAGCAACGTGGACGCCACCGGCCCTTCCAGCGTGAAGCGCCTTTAGTAGCCGTAGCGCCACGCAACGCCTTGTTTCGCGTTACCACCCCCGGCTTCAGCGGGCAGCTCCAACGGCCAAAACCGATTACCTACAATTACTTACCCAGCCGTTACGCGAATATTTTCGTATAGCTCCATTACTTAACCCGAAGCCCCGCTGAACACAAAAAAGAAGTCCGGCTTAGTTTGGTGAGTGAACGAAGCCGCCTTCCGGACGAAGTCCTTTGGCCTCCCCCTGCTGCAACAGGAAGGCCAGGGCTTCGTCCATTTCGTTTTTAATGGTACCCTCCAAAATGGCTTCCATGATGGCTTCTTTGAGCTCGCCCACGGCACGCGAGGGCTTCAGGCCAAAGGTTTCCATAATGATTTCGCCGGTGATGACCGGGCGGAAGCTGCGCAGGTGGTCCTTCTCCTCCACTTCCTTCAGCTTCTCCTCCACCTGCCCGAAGTTGCGCAGGTAGCGCTCCTTGCGGGTGTGGTCCTTGCTGGTGATGTCGGCCCGGCAGAGCAGCATGAGGCGGTCCACGTCCTCGCCGGCCTCAAAGAGCAGGCGGCGCACGGCCGAGTCGGTCACGGTTTCCTTTACCAGGGCAATGGGCCGCAGGTGCAGCTTCACCAGCTTCTGCACCATGCGCATTTCTTCGCCCAGCGGCAGCTTCAGCTCGGCGAAGATGGCGGGCACCCAGCGGGCGCCTTTGTCCTCGTGGCCGTGAAAGGTCCAGCCCACGCGCTGGTCGTAGCGCTTGGTGGCGGGCTTGGCAATGTCGTGCAGCACGGCGGCCCAGCGCAGCCACAGGTCGCCGCCGGCGTTGGCCACGTTGTCGAGCACCTGCAGGGTGTGGTAGAAGTTGTCTTTGTGGGCGTGGGTGCCCACTTTTTCCACGCCGTGCAGCAGCGCCATTTTGGGAAAGATGAGGTGCAGCAGGCCCGTCTGAAACAGCAGCTTGAAGCCGTAGCTCGGCGTGGGCGACTCGATAATCTTATTCAGCTCCACGGTGATGCGCTCCTGCGACACAATCTTTATCCGGTCCTTATTCCGAATGATGGCGTCGAAGGTGTCCGGCTCAATATCGAAACCGAGCTGTGCGGCAAAGCGAATGGCCCGCATCATGCGCAGCGGGTCGTCGGAGAAGGTCACGTCGGGCCCCAGCGGCGTGCGAATGGTTTTGCTGGCCAGGTCCTTCATGCCCTCGTAGCGGTCTACCAGTTCCCCGAAGCTCTCCGGGTTCAGGCTCAGACCCAAGGCGTTGATGGTAAAGTCGCGGCGGGCCAGGTCTTCTTCCAAGGTGCCGGCTTCCACTTCGGGCTTGCGGCTGTCGGTGCGGTAGCTTTCCTTGCGGGCCCCCACAAACTCAATTTCGCCCGCTTCCTTAGTAGGCAGCATGGCCGTGCCAAAGTTCTTAAAAACCGTGACCCGGCCGCGGCCCGGCAGCTTGGCCCCCACGGCCTGGGCCAGGGCAATGCCATCGCCCACAGTCACCACGTCGATGTCCTTGCTGACGCGCTCCAGCGCCAGGTCCCGCACGTAGCCGCCAATGACGTAGGCCGGCTGCTTGAGCTCGGCCGCCGCTTCGGCAATGGTGCGAAAGATGGGCAGTTCGGGTAGTTGGGGCGTCTTCATGGCCGCAAAGGTAAAACCAGGGGTGATGTTACTCCCGCACCACTTCCAGCTGGCCGCCTGCTCCCAGCCGCACAATGCGCGAGGGTGCCACCCGCGTGGCATCGTCCTGCCGCCAGTTCACCACGTGGTCGGCCCCGTGCACAATGGCCGGGTCAATGTCGGCGTACCCGCCGGGCGTGGGCTCCCCGGCTTTGTTGGCCGAAGTAGACACCAGGCCATGCCCCAGCCGGCGCACTACCTTAAAGCAGAACTCGTCTTTCACCACGCGCAGGCCCACGGTGCCGTCGGGGGCCACCAGTCCGGGCGCTACTGCCCGGCTGGCCGGCAGAATGTAGGTGGTGGGCCGCGCCTGCTCGTCTATCAGGCCTTCCAGCTCATCGGGCACCTGCGTGGCGTAGCGCTGCAACATGGCGAAATCGGCCACCAGAATAATGCTGGGCTGGCCTTCGGGCCGGCCTTTGAGCTTGTAGAGCGCCTGCACGGCGGGCGGCGCTTCGGCGTCGCAGCCCAGGCCCCACACGGTATCGGTGGGGTACAGAATGACTTGCTGGAGCAACAGGGCATCTACGGTAGCATCTACTTCTTGCTGGAAACGATTCATAATCACTGATTAAAGCTGATTTTTTTGATTACACTGAGTTGGCTGTCACGAGACTTCCAGCTTGGTGCATTTGGCTATCTGACGCCGCGAAATTACCAACCCCTCATTCGAACGATGGCCAACTCCACGAATAGAAAATCAGTGGAATCACCATCATCAGCGCTAATCAGCGATGGTTTGGCAGAGCTCCACCAGCACCCCGGCGGCGCTTTTGGGGTGCACGAAGCACACCAGCTTGTTGTCGGCGCCGCGCTTGGGCTCTTCGTTGAGCAGCACGAAGCCTTCGCCGCGCAGCCGCGCCATCTCGGCCCGAATGTCGTCAACCTCGAAGGCTACGTGGTGAATGCCTTCCGGCTTTTTGGCCAGAAACTTCGTGATGGCGCTGTCGGGCGAGGTGCCAGCCAGCAGCTCAATCTTGGAGCCGCCCACCTGAAAGAAAACCGTGTCTACGTTTTCGCTGGCCACGTGCTCCTTCTTATACGGGGCTGCGCCCAACAGCGTAGTGTATAGCGCCGTGGCCGCCTCCAGGTCGTTCACGGCCAGGCCGAGGTGTTCGAGGTTAGTTAACATTGAAAGCAAAAAGAAAGGCGGATGCCGCTTAACGGGCTGTAATCGATGTTTTGCCGAGTGATTTCGGCTCCTGCCAAAATCCGAGGCAATTCCTTATTTAGATTGTATCTACTTTTGTGAATCCAAAGAAAACTGATTCCCCTGTAACTGTGTTCTACAGGAGTCCAGTTATTCGCTGGTTTAACACTCTGCTATCCCGCTGCGCGCAATGCTTAAGCTCCCCATTTACCTCGACAACAACGCCACCACTCCCCTCGACCCGCGGGTACTGGAGGCCATGATGCCTTACCTGACCGACGTATTCGGTAACGCCGCTTCGCGCAACCACCCCTTTGGCTGGGCGGCGGAAGAAGGCGTGGACTACTCGCGCGAGCAAATCGCCAAGCTCATTGGCTGCGACCCCAAGGAAATCATTTTCACCTCGGGCGCTACCGAGTCCGACAACCTCGGCATCAAGGGCGTGTTTGAGATGTACAGCCAGAAAGGCAACCACGTCATCACCTGCACCACCGAGCACAAAGCTGTGCTCGACACCTGCAAGCACATTGAGAAGCTGGGCGGCCGCGTGACCTACCTGCCCGTGAACGAGCAGGGCCTCATCAGCCTCGAAGAGCTGGAAGCGGCCATGACGCCGGAGACTATTCTGGTCACCATCATGTACGGCAACAACGAGACGGGCACCATTCAGCCCATCCGCGAAATCGCCAAAATTGCCCATAGCCACGGTGCCCTGTTCATGACGGACGGCACCCAGGCAGTAGGCAAGATTCCGGTGGACGTGATTGCCGATGGCATCGACATCATGGCTTTCACAGCTCACAAAATGTATGGCCCCAAGGGCGTGGGTGCCCTGTATGTGCGCCGCAAGAACCCCCGGGTGAAAGTAACCGCCCAGATGGACGGCGGCGGCCACGAGCGCGGCATGCGCTCCGGTACCCTCAACGTGCCCGGCATTGTGGGATTGGGCAAAGCCTGCGAGCTGGCCCGCCTGGAAATGGCCGCCGACACCGCCCGCCTGAGCGCCATGCGCGACCGCCTGCAAAAAGAGCTGATGACGCTGGAAGAAAGCTACGTGAATGGCTCGGTGGAACACCGCCTGCCCCACGTCACCAACATCAGCTTCAAGTACGTGGAAGGCGAAGGCCTGATGATGGGCGTGAAGGACCTGGCGGTATCGTCGGGCTCGGCTTGCACCTCGGCTTCGCTGGAACCCAGCTACGTGCTCAAGGCCCTGGGCCTGAGCGACGACCTGGCGCACTCCTCGTTGCGCTTCGGCCTCAGCCGCTTCACCACCGACGAGCAAATCGACTACGCCATCGGCCACGTAAAAGAGGCCGTTACCAAGCTCCGCGAAATGTCACCCCTGTGGGAGATGTTCCAGGAAGGCATCGACCTCAGCAAAATTGAGTGGGCCGAACACTAGGGGTTAATTATGAATTAAAAATTATGAATTGATGCTTATGGCACATTCTGATTTTTCAATTCATAATTTTTAATTTTTAATTCATAATTTAAGCACCGCGCCACATGGCTTACTCCGATAAGGTTATCGACCATTACAGCAACCCCCGCAACGTGGGCACGCTGGACAAAAGTAAAAAGAACGTGGGTACCGGCCTCGTGGGCGCTCCTGAGTGCGGCGACGTAATGCGCCTGCAGATTGAGGTAGACGAAGCCACCAACACCATCACCGACGCCAAATTCAAGACGTTCGGCTGCGGCTCGGCTATTGCTTCCTCGTCGCTCGCAACGGAGTGGCTGAAAGGCAAAACCGTAGACGAGGCCCTGGCCATTGACAACATGGAGATTGTGGAAGAGCTGGCCCTGCCGCCTGTAAAAATCCACTGCTCGGTGCTGGCCGAAGATGCCATTAAGTCGGCAATCTCGGACTACCGCGTGAAGAACGGCCTGCCCGCACTGGAAATGGCACACCACTAATTTTTTGAGTTAAAAGTAAAGAGTTAAGGGTTATAAGTTTTTGGTTCCGAACCGGCCAGAAGCTTATAACCCTTAACTCTTCACTTTTAGCTTTTAACTCGACAAATGGACGAATTTGAAGTTGCCCGCCTGGAGCGCGAAATTCAGCAATACCTGGGCCTGGATACCGCGCAGTTGCGGTTTGACTTCCGGGAGCTCGAAGGCCAGACGCGGCTGGACCTTGTCACGCTGAACCCCCGCCACCACCAGTCCTTTCTGTTTCGTTTCGAAACGGGCCGCGACGAAGTGGAGTGCCTGCAAAAGATGCTGGACTACGTGAAGCGTTTCCGCGACACCGAAAGCTCCTACACGCTGCAATGGCGCACCCGCGGCGATAAAGAGCTGCAGACGTCCTACTTCCGCGCCCATAACGCGTACGAGGCGTTGGACAAGCTCTATTTTGGCCGCGACCTTAATGCCATCACGGTGTTTAGCGTGGTGCTAAACCCCAGCTCCTAGCTAGGCGCTACCGGCTGCAGCGGGCGAAGGAACAAAGGGCACAGCATCCTTGTTTATAATTTGTCTAAATTGCGCCTCCGATTATTCTATTAGTCGAGCAGGGCCCTGCTCCTACTGCCATGATTACCGTATCTGATAAAGCGAAAGAAAAAGTAGCGCGCCTCATCGAGGACGCTAACCTTGACGACACCTACCGCTTGCGGGCCTCCGTGGCCGGGGGCGGCTGCTCGGGCCTAAGCTACAAGCTGGATTTCGACAACGAAGTGCGGCCCATGGACCAAGAGTTTGAGGACAAAGGCGTGCGCGTGGTGGTCGATATGAAGAGCTTCCTCTACCTAGCCGGCACCGAGCTTGACTTTTCCGATGGCCTCAACGGCAAGGGTTTCCAGTTCAACAACCCTAACGCTTCGCGCGAGTGCGGCTGCGGCGAGAGCTTCTCGGTTTAAGCAGCCAAAACATCTGATTTTGCAGAACGGCTACCCAATGGGTGGCCGTTCTGCATTTCGAATTTATCCGAATAGTACCTGTCATGCTGAGCGCAGCGAAGCATGACATGATGTGAATAGCTTGGTGCGAGCGAATTAGCAGCTACATAGTTGACCAAGCCGATTTCCTGTAGGACGGAGTTATTCCTGCACGTACACCTGACACTGGTACTTGCAGTGGCTGATAATGTCCCGCTCTTCGGCCCGGTAGCCCTCGAATGGGTACGCGGGCAGTGTCAGGAAGTGAGGGGCGCTAAATAGGAGCTTGTAGGAAGGCGGGAGCTCAACGGTGTTGCACCAGATTCCGGCGTGAATGGGGTACAGGAAGGCCACGTTCACCAGTACAGCTTGGCGGCTGGTGTCGGTGGGCGGCGCTTCCGCCAGCGGGGCGCGGGCCAGGTAGTAGTCGGCATTGTCGGCGGTGCCGGTTTGGCTTTTGTGCGCCACAGTGGCACCTTTCAAGCCGGGCACTTGCTGGTAGAGCACGGTGAGAGGATACGCAATGCGGTGGTATTCGACGGTGAAGACGCCAAAGGAATAAAGTGCGATACCGGCCACCAGGGCCACCGGAACGAACTGCCGACGACGATGGGTAGCCGGATACAGAACCTTGGCGAGCAGCAGCACAAAGAAAGGCAGGTACAGGTGCAGAATCCGGCCGTAAAACACGAGCTTCTCCTGGTAAAAAACCATCACCGCGTAGGCAAGAAATGCCAGCACCATGCTCAGCAGAAGCATGTTGTTCCGAATCAGCTCGGCGTAATTGGCCACGGTTGGGCGGCGGCGGGCTAGGCGATACAGCAGCACCGGCACACTGGCGGCACCCAGTCCCACGAGCAGGTAGCCCAGGCTGCGCTCGGCCTCAAACAGGTAGTTGAAAAGAAAGGAAAACCCATCGGCAAAGTCCCCCTGCGTGATGGTGCTCGATAAGCTGATGCAGGATTCCAGATACGAGCTGCCACCCGCCAGCGTAAGAAGCTCGAACAGCAGCAGCACGCCAGCCGCTCCCAGTGCAAAAACCACGCTGGTGCCCAGCAGGCGCACCCAGTTGAAGGCCCAGATGGCGCGCTTTTCCAGCAGCATCAGCCACCCCACTACCACCGCGGCATTGTAGCCCGGGTAAATGGCAAACGTGAGGGCCGACAGCGCACCAATGAAAAAAACGGCCCAATACGTACGCCGCTCCGGGTGCTGACGCAGCCGCAGCACCCAATACACGGCGACGAAAAAACACAGCAGCGCCGCGTCGTAGGGCAGTATATGACGAATGTATAGATTGGTATTGACCAGGCAGCCGTACACCAGAGTGCTCAGCAAGGCGGCGGGCTCGTTTCGCAGCAGCAGCCGCCCGATGCGGTAGTAGGCCAGCAGCGAACAAAGCACAATGAGGTAGTTGAACGCCACCGGAATGAGGAGCGACGCCGGACTGTGGGGGCTGACGCCGGCCACCTCGGCGAGCAGCACCTGCAGGCTGGCCGGGGCCACCCGCCACAGGGCATCGCCGGGGCGGCCCTGCGTCTGGGAAAGCCGTTCGCAGAAGCCGGCAACGTCGCCGCCCACCAAGGCCTCCACGGCCTCTACGGAGCGGTAATACCGCTCCTCGTCGGGAAACGCCAGGGCCCCGGTTCCTAAAAAAGACAACCGGACTCCGAGCAGCAGCACGAGCAATCCCAGCAAAGAATACCGAACAGCAACGGGGATTGAAAACCGGCGCTCGGCCGGGGAAATGCTACTAACCATCCAAGAGGAACGAGGGTACCAGGGGAAATGAATTGAGCCGATACAAGGCCCGTTCAAAGGTAATCCAAGGCCCATACAGTCCAGCAATGGCATCTCTTTTTACCAAAAATGCCCCCCGCTGGGCGGGGGCATTTTTGGTGACTACACTGGCCAGCCGCAGGTGGGCTGCATACGGCGCGGGATTAGTCGTACTTCACAAAACGGCGCACCTGGCGGCCAGCGGCCGAGTTCAACTCCAGGAAGTAGGTGCCGGCCAGCAGGCGGCGCACGTCCACGCTCGGGTTGGCCTCGGCAGCGCGGCCCCGGTCGAGCACCTGACCCAGGCTGTTGAGCACGCGGTAGGTGCGCCCTTCAGCGGCGGGCACCACGGCCGTGATGCGGTCATTGGCCGGGTTCGGGTAAACACTCAGCGTGGCGGCGCCGGTGCGGACACCGTCCACCATTGCCACGGGCGAGAAGGCTGCTGTGCCGTCCACGTCCACTTGGCGCAGGCGGTAGTAAAGGCGACTGGCGGGGGCCTGCGCGTCCAGGGCGATGTAAGCCTGCAGCTGGGTACTGCTGCCCTGGGCCGCTACTGAAAGGATGGACGCAAACGTGCGGCCGTCGAGGCTGCGCTGCACCTCGAAGCGGGCGCTGTTTTTCTCGCTCGCCGTGGCCCATTGCAGGCGCACGCCACTGGCTTGGCGCTCGGCCGTGAAGCGCACCAGCTCCACCGGCAGCGGGTTTATCTCCTGGCCGATGGTGTTGTTGTCGTTGGTAGCTCCGAGCACGAAAGTGGCAGCGGAGAACAAATCAGTCAACTCGGCGGAGGTGAGCGTACCAACTACCGATGGGCCACCGGGGCCACTGCCCGTGCCAGTGAAACCGGAGCGGCTGAGGTTGAGCCACGCGGGAGCCGCGCTGTTGCGGGCAGCTATTACCAGGCCCGCATCGGCAGGGTCGTTCACGCCGTCGCCAGCGCCAAAGCTGAGGGTGACGGAGCCGCTGGCCCCACCGGCCACCGTGGAGCTAAGGTTGAAGGAGCGAAACACAGATACCCGCTTGATGGGCGCGGTGCCCAGCCCGTTGCTGCTCGCGGCCTCCTGGCCCGGGTTGCCCTCTTGCTGCTCTGCGGTGTATACCCGGGCAGAGGTCTGGCTGGTGATGTTGAGCGTGAGGGGACGGTAGAAAGTGGCCTTGCCAATGGGGAACACCACGCTAGCGGCCCCGGTACCCGTGGCGCGGGCTAGTGGGCCGCTGACAAAGCTACTGGCACTGGCTCCCGTAACGATGGATGAAGCACTCAAAGTCACCAGATTGACTGCATCAGTCATCAAGTTACCGGCTGTAAGCTGGAGGTTGTTAAGGGTCAGCGGGCGAGCGAGAGTCACGCCAGCAGGATTATCAATCTGTAAGGTTCTGGTTGGTCCAAAAGTCAGGGCGAAGGCGGGAGCGGTACCGCCAATGATTTGCGGAGCGGTGCCGTTCAGCGTCAATAGCTGAGCACCGTTGTCTTTGGGAGCAAAGGTGAGCGTGCTGGTGCCATCAACCAAAAGGTCTCCCCCTATGGCAATCTTGCTGTCCAGCTGCAAGCCAACGTTGCCGCTGGTGATAACGAGATTGCCCACAATGGTTAAGTCACCATTAGCCCCCGAGTTGGTGGTAACGCCGCTGCCCACGTTGAATTCGAGGTTGCCATACGTCCGGTCACTAAGCGGTGGCACGGAGTTATTGGCGGCGATGCTGTAGATGTAGTTGCTGCGCGGCTCCAGGGTAATGGCACTGGCGGGAGCAATGGTACCGAATGGCTGCAGACCGCCGGCCTGCTCCAGCGTCGAGCCGTTGCGAAAAACCACCTTGTCGACATCCGCGGCAGCATTGCCAAACGGGCTACCGGCGAGGTTGGCGCCGGCCAGAAAGTAGCTTCCGCTAAGAAATTCGATGCTGCTGCTGGTGGCACCCAGCAAGCGTTGCGCGCCGTTGTTAAACTGAAGCGTGCCGGCCACACTGGCGGTAGCGGCCGCAGAGAGCTGCAGGGTCAGGCCTGTTGCAACCACCGCGGGGTTGGTCACCACAAGGGAGGAACCGGGCTCTATCACAAAATCGGCACCGTTGGCGTTGCCATCTACCAGCAGGGTCCGGTTGCCGCTGTTGTTGAGCGTAACGGCCACGCCATTGCGGAGCAGGAGCTGGCCGATGGTCTGGGTGGTGGTGAAATCCATCGAAACCGAGGTAGTGGTCGGACTGCCAAGTGCAGCGTCAAATACCAGCACATCGTTGGCCGCTGCTACGCTGCGGGCGGGAGTCCAACTGCCAGGCGCTACGTAGCTCGTGCCCGACCCATTCCATACGTAGGTAGGCGTGACAGGACCGGTGGTAGCAAAGGCCGCCGTGCCGGGATTGGTAGTCAGGTAGTTTTCTGCACCCAGCGTCGCGTTGTCGTTGTAGGCATAAGCTTCGGCAGTGTAGCTGGTGCCGGCCGCTAAGCCCGAAATAGTTGCCGACGTGGTACCGGCATCGGCCACTACCACAAAGTTGCTGGTGCCGGTGGTTGGTTTGGGGCCGGAAGTGGTGCCATACGTGGTGTTGGCACTGTAGGTATTGCTATTAACAGGAGTAATTGCGGCCGCGGCCGTAGGCCGAAGCACTACAAGCCGCTTGGCACCGTTGCCGCCGCTCAACGTGAGCAGCACCGAAGTGGAGGTAACAGCCGTAGCCGTGATGGCCGGCTGAATAGTGGGCTGACTCGCAAGCGGCACATCAGGGGTCACGCTGCCAATCAGGCTAATGTCATCAACCCCAAACGTCCCCCCTGCGGCGGTGGCACCATAAGCATAAATGCGAACAGTGAGCGTTCCGGTGACTGCTGCCAGCCCGGCCGTGCCAGACATTTCAATGGTTTTGGTTGCACCATATGCAGTGCCGGGAGTTTGCTCCGCTCCTACTCGGTTTGCATAATTGTCTAAGCTGGTTCTCAGTTGGTACTTTGAAGGCCCTGTACTTGTGGCACGGTCCAACAAAGTCAGACGGCTAAGATTTGCCCGGAAGCCAGGTGCCACCGTGACAACAAACTCAGAATATTTGCTGAGGTTGATGGTAGCAGTTTCGGGTAAGCCCGAGCGGCGGAAATCAGGGGTGTTGTTGACTACCGTTAATCCGGTTGAGGAAAATGCAGTACCGGAAATATTAGCACTTCCAGCCACTCCTGCGGCACCCGCCGTTTCAAAATTGTAGGAGAGCAGTGGGGCCGCGTTTGTGGTAAACACCTCATCTGCTCCGTAAGTCGTAGCCACGCTGTTGGTAGCGTATGCGGCTACATAGTAGGTAGTACTGCCGGTTAGGCCTGTCAAATTACTGGTATAAGAGCCGGCTCCAACGGAGCCGGCTAAATTAGTCACACCCATACCCCCAATGCGGGGATTGGGGGTGGTGCTGTAAACTACGCCCCGCCCCGTGGTACCGCTGCCCGAATTGGTGCCTCCGCTACTGGCTGAAATAACGGTAATATTAGTAACCGGCTTGGTAGTGACCGTGGGCGGCGCTGTGGTGGTAATGGAACGGTCGTTACCGTAGTTCGTTCCCGCGCTGTTGGTGGCATACGCCGCCACGTAGTAAGTAGTGGCGGGCGTGAGGCTGGTAAGGCTGCTGGTGAAGCTGCCATTACCTGGAGCACCGTCTGCGAGGGTGGTGGTGCCCGGGTCGCCCAGGCGGGGAGCGGGCGCCGGGCCATACACAACCCCGCGGCCGGTAACCGAGGCACCGCCGTTGTTGGTCACGTTGCCGCCGCTTTCGGCCGAAAAGCCGGTTATGGCGCTCGCGGCCGTGGTCGTGACGGTGGGTGCAACCGGGGCCAGGGTCGTGAACACCTTATCGGCTCCGTAGCCGGTGCCCACACTGTTGGTAGCATAGGCCGCCACGTAATAGGTGGTGCTGGGCATGAGGCCCGTTAGAAGGCTGGTGAAAGTACCTGAGCCCGATGCGCCGGCCATGTTTACCACGCCCGCACCACCAATGCGGGGATTTGGAGTAGCGCTGTATACCACGCCCCGCACCGTAATGCTGGAGCCAAAGGCGTCGCCGCCACTGCTGGCCGAAACCTGCGTGATGGCCGTGGCATCTCTGGTCATTGCCGTGGGCGGGCCATCGGTGGCAAACGTCTGGTCGCTGCCGTAGTTAGTACCGTTATTGTTGGTGGCGTAGGCGGCTACGTAGTAGGTAGTAGCCGGTGTCAGGCCGGTCAGGTCGCTGGTAAAGCTGCCGGGGCCGGCAGCGCCATCAGCCAAAAAAGCAGTGCCGGGAGCACCCAGCCGGGGATTGGCCGCCGGGCCATATACCACGCCGCGGGCCGTGACAGGGGCGCCGCCTTCGTTGCTCACGTTGCCGCCGGTGCGGGCCGTAGTCCCCTGAATCAAGGTGACGACAGTGGTCGAAACGCTGGGAACTGTCGTCACAGTCAGTATACCGGTTGAAGTCGACCCGGTTGTGGCGGGGTTGCTGGCAACAACCCGAATGCGGTAACCAATGCCCGCGCTAGTCCCTGCGGGAATGGTAACGGTGAGCGTGCCGGCACCGCTGGCCGTGGTAGTGAGCGAAGTTCCGGGGCTGAAAGTACCTGAAGCTGTTGACAACAAGGCGCTGAAAACGTTGCCGACGCCAAAGGTCCCAGTGGTAGTATAGTTCACCGTAACCTCGTTACCAGCCACCACGGTAGCTGGCGAAATGGTACCCGTAGTAATAGTGGGTGGTGTAACTGTGCCCGTGACCGCAATGCTACGTGTGGTGGCCCCGGTACTGGCATTGTCAATATTGCCATTGTAGGAGCCAGCTGTAGTCGCAGCAGCCAACCGCACCGAAACCGTTACGCCAGAAACTGCGCCGCTGCTGGGGACAAGGCTCAGCGAGGCAAGGCCAGCCGTAGCAAAGCCATCAGTTGAGAATTCATAGCCTGCCAGCGGCCCCACCGTTAGGTTGGCCGTGAGGTTGGCTCCACTCAAGGTGTAGGTTTTAATGGCCGAAGCCGTACCCTGCACGGTGGCGAAGCCACCGGCAGGCATAAGGGCGCCCACTGTAATGGAGGGTGAGGACATGGCTAGTCCACTGCTACTAATGGTGATTTCGTCTAACCTAATGCGGTCACGGGAGCCCGCTGCGGTAGAGTTAGTAACGTAATAGAGCCATCTTACCTGTACTACCGACTTACCCTCGGCATCAACTGGCAGCATTACACCGGCAAAACTTTGGCCAGTATTGACGCCGGGGACGGGTGCATAAACCCCGCCTGCAACGTCAGTGAATCCCCCTGTGGCACCAACCCGATATTGCAGTTTAAGCGCATTATCCTTACTAGCTTGGTCGAGAATCCTTTCTGCTAACCACCCAATAGTAATCCCTTCGCGACCAGTTGTATTAATACCAATAGTTATGGCACCAAGATTATTGGAGCCACTGTTTAGTATTCCAATACCATTGGCGCCTTCATTACGAATGCCTCCTGTAGTGTTCGCTGTCGTGCTTGGCTGCAGGTCAAAATTGGCATTTGGGGCGCTTATAAGGGATGAGGCAGTCCCTAAATTTGGTTCAGCAGCGAATTTATGTCCCTGCATACTTTCCGGATATATAATAGTGGTTCCACTACCGAATCCGGTGAAACTATAATTACCAGCACTCAAATCAAATGGTGTAGGGTCCGTTTGCCCCCACCCCAAAAGCGGCAACAGCAGCAACACCAGCAGCCCAACGCGACGACCAAGCGAGGCGAAAAAAGTAGTAAAGGGTGTATTCATTAACAATGAGTTTAAAGGGTTTTACCATTATGCATGGGGTAGACACACTAGGTGTAAAGTTACTGCGACTCTATATAACCCACCTAATACACAAACCATCAAACGGTTATATTACAGTTGAGCCCAAGCTTATTCTCCCCTGGCTGGCCGCAAACGCAAGCCGGCTCCCAAAAAATCCATTTGCTGGGTCATAAACATAAAAAAATCCCCTGCCGAAGCAGGGGATTTTTTCTAAACCACTCAGAACGAGTTGCTGAGGCTAATTGCTTTTCACAAAGCGACGCACCATGCGGCCGGTAGCCGAGTTCAACTCGAGGAAGTAGGTGCCGGCCGGCAGGCGGCGCACGTCCACGCTCGGGTTGGCCTCGGCAGCGCGGCCCCGGTCGAGCACCTGGCCCAGGCTGTTGAGCACGCGGTAGGTGCGCCCTTCAGCGGCGGGCACCACAGCCGTGATGCGGTCACTGGCCGGATTGGGGTACACGGTCAACTCACCGGCAGGGCCGTTGGTGCCGTTCACCGTCACCACTTCAGAGAAGGCAGTTGTGCCGTCCACGTCCACTTGGCGCAGGCGGTAGTAAAGGCGACTGGCGGGGGCCTGCGCGTCCAGGGCGATGTAAGCCTGCAGCTGGGTACTGCTGCCCTGGGCCGCTACTGAAAGGATGGACGCAAACGTGCGGCCGTCGAGGCTGCGCTGCACCTCGAAGCGGGCGCTGTTTTTCTCGCTCGCCGTGGCCCATTGCAGGCGCACGCCACTGGCTTGGCGCTCGGCCGTGAAGCGCACCAGCTCCACCGGTAGTGGGTTGGCGTTGGGGGGTGTATTCTTGTCGGTTGCTAGGGTGAAGTCACCGAGGGGTCCAGCAGGGAAGAAATCAGACTGAATGCTTGAGCCCAGGCCCGCGCCGCCGATGTTCTTCCACTTGGTGTCGTCGTTGGGGTCGGCCATGGCCACGCGCAGAAAGGCAACGGTGGCCGGGGTCACGCCGTCGGAGGCAAAGTCATAGTTCAAGGTAATCCGGGCACGGTTCAAGACACTCGTGCCACCGGGCTCGCGCACTACGTTGTAGTACCGGATTTGCGACACCCGCGACAAGGTGGGCGGCAGGGTCCGGGGCGGCGAAGGGGCTTCGTACTGGTGCGCCGTGTAGCTGCTGGTACCACCCTCCGAGTCTTCTACTAAGAAGAAAACCGGACGGTACTGCCCGTCAACCCCAAGCGGAAAGCTTATGGTAGCATTTTTGGTGGTCTGGTTGGTTACCGAAGCCCGGGTCAGGGTGTTGGTATAAGAATCGTTGCCTCCACCCGTCACGCTTCCTTCGGGCAATACGATGAGCTTGTTGTTGCCTTGCACAAACACGCGGCCCCGGGTCAGGGACAAATCATTTACCGTGAGTGTAGTGGTGAGTTGAATCGTAGGTATGGCACCTGTCGCGCGGTCCAGCGTGAAACGTTGGAGCACATCCTGGCCCGCAACAAAAGCCAACGGACCAATATCTCCAGAACCGGTGAAGCTCAGTACCGAGGTCCGGGCGACCGCAAAGCGGCCCACTGCGGGGTCGGCGTCAAATACCCCCGTCACGTTCAGGCCAACCCCCTCGCTAAGCTTGAAGATACCGCTGGTCAGGGTGAGGGTGGTTATCTGCACGGCGCTGCCCTCCAGTGTCAGGGTTCCTCCGGGGCGGTTCAGCACCAATACGTTGAGCACTGCTGCCGAGCGCTCAAAGGTCAGCGTGCCGAGTGGGCCGGTTCCCCCGATGAACACGTTTGATGTAGGCATAAAAGTTGCAGGTGCCAGACCACCTTCTAGCAGGCCTGTTGAAGAGGAAGCAACCGTTCCATTCAAAGTCAGGGTGTTTGAGCCGATGGCAAAATTGCCATTGATGAGTGCAAACGCATTCTCAACAATCAGCGAAGAGGCCAGCGGGAAAGTGGCCCCCGGACGATTCAGCGTGAAGCTGCCTAGCGTGGTACTGGCACTGGTGCCGTTGTCAAAACGAATGTCGGCCAGCGAACCAGCACCACCTATTACCAGGCCTGCTGTGGCCGTGCCACGCAGGAAACCCGTGGCAGTCGTCACTACCGGCCCATTCAGCGTCAGTACATTGTTGGCGCCAATGGCCAGCGTGCCCGTGGTGAGGGTAAGGGTACCGTTTACGGCGAGGCTACGAGGCAGGGTCAGGGTATTAGCGCTTGCCGTTGGCCCGCCCCCACCGGCGGCGTCCAACTTCAGGTTGGCAAGCTGGGTGCTGGTTGGAGTAAGGCGCAGGGTGCCTAACTCAGCAGGGCTGTTTTTGCTGAATACGAGGCTCGACGCGGCATTTACGGCCAGTTGGCCGGTACCGGCGCCAATGGTAGCGCCGCCACCCGGCACAAAGCTCAAGGTATTGGCACCCACTGTCAGCACGGAACCAGCGCCCAAGTTGTAGCCGCCGCCCGTGCTATTGCCCAACTCCAGGCTGCTGGCGCCATCGGCGAGGGTAGCACCTGCCTGGTTGGTGCTCGTAGTCAGGCTGAGTAGCTTGATGGTGTTGTCGTCGCCGTTCAATACCTGCGGGGTAGTGGTGTTGGTAAGGGCCAGCGTAATGCGGTCATCGGCAGTGGTGCTGAAATTGACCGTACCGGTGAGGGCAAAATTGCCCCCAAGGCTGAGGGTAGAAGCCGAACCGGCTGCGCCGCCCAATACGTTGGGGCTGGTGGCGCCCACATTGTTGGCCAGGAAGTTGCCGCGCACCACGGTGGTGCCGGTGCTCAACCGCTTGGTGGAATTGCGAAGGGTGAGGTTGCCGTAGGAGGGCGTGGCAGGCACGGTGTAGGGCGTGGCCTGTGCGTATTCCACGGTGCTGCTAGCAGCGATGTTGTTGAAAACCACGCCAGGGGCGGCGTTTAGCACAGTCAGCGTGGCGTTGTTGTTCAGGTCCAGCGTTCCGGTGTAGTTAAATAATACGGGCACCGTGAACGAAGCATTCGTATCAAGTACGAGCCGCGAGCCACCACCCATTATGGTCAGGTTACCGGTGAGCGTGCGATTGGTACCAATTACAATGAATTGCTGAGAGTTGGCGTTGAAGTTAGTCGGCGACGGACCCGTGCCATCCAGTGTGCTGCTGTAGGTACCCAGCTCGTTGAGCGGGCCATTAGGCTTTTTGGTACTGTAGAACACTGTGGCCGCTGTCTCGAGCGCCGAGGCGCTGTTCTGTGGCTCAGGCAAGCTGCGCACCACAAAATCCTGGCCGTTTTCCTGGCTGTCGAACCCGTTGCCCCGCTGCGCATCGGCTCCGCCAATGGCCATGGACGCACTGGTAGACGAGGCAACTGCCTTGCGCTCAATGCTGGTAGTGGTGGTTAAGTCTGGGGCGGCGGAGGTGCCTTCGAACTTGTTGGCTGAACCGTAGCCAACAAAGTCGATAATCCCAGCATCGGTGGCAGTAGCAGTTCCGGGTAGTGCTGCAATGGTATTGACCAAGGCAATTTTGCCCCCTCCCTGTGCCAGGTTGGTGGTGCCACTTGCATCGGGAGCAGGCAAAGAGTTACCAGAGGAAACACCCTGCCCAAACTGCACCAGCAGGTAGCCGTTGGCAGGAATAGTAGTACCTGTGAGTGGCACAGGGCTGTAGCTAGCAGAGGAGGTAGGGCCCTGATACTGCACAGAGTACCCTGTCAACAAAAACGACGTGTTGCTCTTGTTGTATAACTCAACAAAGTCGTTTTTGAAAGCCCCCGCGGCTCCGCTCACATACACTTCGCTGATTACAACCGAGCCCGCCTGGGCCTGGGAGAATGCGGGTTTCAGCAGGGCTAAAAGAAGTACCGCGGTACTCCCAATAACTCGTCTCAGGCTGCTGGGTCTGGTAATGGTTGTTTTCATAATTGGTATGTAGAAGAGTTGGTTGCAAATATGTACGGATGGCAGAAAAGGGAATTTTATTTGAAAAATGATAAACAGTGCCGCTCCTGCTATAGCAACCTGTTATTTAATTATTCTAAGACGAATGTGCTTTTATTTAATTGACCTAAATATCGTTTTGTTATTGCTACTAAAACAACCACCTGTTTTCGGCGCTTGCTTTCAAAGTGCTAATATACATCTTAATAGGCTACCACAAAAGTTAAAATCGTTCTATTATTGATGTTTAACACACTAGTAGCTAAGCCCTATCAGTTCAACTAACGGGCAACTCATATTGCATATAAATACAATGCCATTCGTTGCGGCAGCTGGTATTTATTGTGACCGATTGATTGCTAGCAAATAAGGAAACCCCTCATTGCGTTGGTTCGCAGCCGCATTTAAATAAGATATGCTATACGATTTTTATAAGCTATTGATTCACGAAATGGTCTCTGTATCTCAACTCAGAAATTGTAATATGTCAAATGCGTGCAAATATCTGAAATAAGCTTCAGTTAATCAAATTAAATTTATAAGCCATACGCCACGGGCAAAAAGGCTGATGGGCTCCTGTTGGTTATTGCCCATCAATAAGTTGGCCTCCCGTGAGCCAGTTGCAATTGAAAACCGACAATTAAGGCTCCCCGGCAATGGGTGGCACTGCTCGTTTGGTGTTCTATTAGCGCCACCAATGAGTGCGCTGCACTGGCCTGAATTGCTTCACAAGCGCATATTATAAAATCATAACATATTAATATTCAGTAATATTACACACTGCTCCTCAGGTGAAGTGCGCTACCCTGGCGTGCAGTGCAGGCCGCCACGGCTGCCTTGCAACTGTAGAGCACCGACGACGGGCTATGGTTGCATCGGGAACAGGCCCCAAATCACTTCCGCGGTAAGGGCACACTGGTGGTGGTGCGAGTAGCGCCAGCCTTCCTGACGGGCATTTTCTACGCGCTGGCGTGTGGCAGGCAGGTCGGCCAGGCAGCGGTGCAGGGCGCGGGCGCAGGCCGCCACGTTGCGCAGCGGCAATAATAGGTCGTTGTGGCCGTCCTGCACCAGCTCGGCTGTGCCGGCGGCGGCAGCGCCTACACCGGCACACCCACCGCCATGGCCTCCAGGGTCACCATGCTGTAGGTTTCTTTTTCGGAAGCCATCACAAAAACGTCGATGGCCTGGTGAAAAACGTCCGGATTGGGTCGAATGCCGCGGAAATGCACCTGCTCTGCCAAGCCCAGCCGGGCTACCTCCTGGCGCAACTGCTGGTAATAGGTATCGTCTTATGTGCGGGTGGGTTCCCCATCACGAGCAAGCCCACGTCGTGCCCGTATTCGCTCCGCAAAAGGCACAGCGCCTCTAGCACGAAATCCTGGCCTTTGCCTCTGTCCAAGCGGCCCAGAATGCCCAGGAGCAGGCCCTGTTCAGGCAGCGCCAGCTCCTGGCGCGCCTGGCTGCTGGTGCGGGTCGGCGGGGCATATTGTTCCACGGGCAGGCCCAGGGGCACCACGTGCAGGCGGCGCGGGTCCAGGTGCGTCCAGCGGAGCACTTCCTGGCCCAGGCCGGGCAGGGGCGTTAGCCAGGCATTGAGCTGCTGGAACCGCGGGCGGTGCACCAGGCTGCGCTTGGGGCACCCCAGCTGCATGTGCTGCTGGTAAATAACGCGCCCCGCCCCGCCCATGAGCTGCTTGCTGAGCATAGCCAACGCCAGGTCTTTGTTTTGCGTGACTACCAGCACCTGGCTACCCAGCTGCCGCAACAGCTAGCTGCCTGAGCCCCCAGGCTGCGAGGGGCAGAAAGAGGCCCCGACGCACCGCCAATAGCTGGTACGGAACCGCCCATTTGGCCGCGAGCCGGGCCAGGGGCGTATCAGGCAACCCAATAACGGGGACGCCCCCCTGTTCCTGCCCCCAGCGGGCAAATTTGAGGCTGTTCAGTTCCAGCCCGCCCGGGCTGCCAGACAAGCACAGGACCGCCAGGGCAGGCTTGGCGGGCTGGCCGGGGGCAATGAATGGGCAGAGAAGGAGCGGTTGGAGTCATCGGATGGCAGGCAAACGCCGCAATCTAGGACCGTGGCAGCCAGCAATGCCCCGCCCATCGGCGGGCTGGCCGCAAATTTATCAGCTCCAGCGGCTCAGGAACTGCAGGAAGGCTTCTTTGTACTGGTCGCCCACCGGAATTGTGACGGCGCCAATCTGCACGGTGAGGCGGCGCACGGCCTCAATCTTGTCGAGGGCCACGATGAAGGAGCGGTGAATGCGCATGAACCGCCGGGCGGGCAGCTTCTCTTCCATGGCCTTGAGGCTCATGAGGGAAAGCAGGGCGCGCGGGGTGCTTTTGAGGTGCACTTTCACGTAGTCCTTCAGGCCTTCCACGTAGAGCACGTCGCTCAGGGCTACGCGCACCAGCTGGTATTCGGCTTTGAGAAAGAGGTACTCCTCTTCTTCCGGGCTGGCGGCGGCCGGGTTGCTCACGTGCTGCGCAACGAGTTCGGCGTAGGCGCGGGCCTTGCCGGCAGCGCGCAGAAACTCCTCGTAGTTGAACGGCTTTATCAGGTAGTCGAGTGCGTCGACGCGGTAGCCCTCGAGGGCGTACTGGCTGAAGGCGGTGGTGAATATGACGCGCGGGCCGGTGGGTCCCAGCACGCGGGCCAGTTCCAGGCCGTTGAGCTCCTGCATCTGAATGTCGAGAAACGCCAAATCGACGGAGCCGGGGTGTTCGTGCAGGTACTTGAGGGCTTCCACGGCGCTGCCAAACTTGCCCACTAGTTCCAGAAACGGCGTTTTCTGCACAAAATTGACCACCAGCCCAAGGGCCAGCGGCTCGTCATCAACGGCAATGCATTTTAAGGGCGACATGCTCGGTATATGTAGTAAATTATTCTGGCGTCAACCCCACGGGACCCCGTTGGGGCATGACCCCCTCTCCCAAAAAAAGGAAGCATAGGCTTGGGGAAAACGACAATCTTAGCACAAGGCATAAATACCTGTATTACCTATTTTTATATCACTCATCAACTCACAAAAGCATCTCCGATGCCCCCTGTTTTTTGGAGAGGGGGTCATGCCCCAACGGGGTCCCGTGGGGTAAACACCAAGCTGCTCTCGCCCACGTTCAACGTCAAGTGCACCTGAAACTCATTGGCGGGCGTGTGGTCGTTAACGTCGAGCCGGAACTTGCCGGGGTAGAGCAAATCCAGGCGGCGGCGGGTGTTGGCCAGGCCGATGCCGTTGCTGCCGGCCAAGTCGGTGGAGGGCAGCGAGAGGCGGGTGTTGCGCACTTCCAGCTCCAGCACATCGGACTGGGGCTGGCGCAGGGCCACGTAAATGGTGCTGGCCTGGGTGGCGGCCACCCCGTGCTTAAACGCATTTTCCAGAAAGGGCAGCAGCAGCATGGGCGCCACGGGCACGTCGTGCACGGGCTCGGGCCGTTCGAAGGTGACGGTCACCCGGTCGCTGAGCCGCAGCTGCATCAGGGTGATGTAGTCCTGTACAAAGGCCACTTCCTGGCTGAGCAGGGTGCTGCCGTGGGCGGTGTCGTAGAGCACGTAGCGCATCATGCGCGAGAGCCGGTGAATGGCCGAGCGCGCCTCCTCGCCGTCGAGCAGCGTGAGGGCGTAGATGTTGTTGAGGGTATTGAAGAAAAAGTGCGGGTTAATCTGGGCCTTGAGCATGGACAGCTCGGAGGTCACGCGCTGCTGTTCCAGCGTCTGCCGAAGCTGGGCGTCGCGCTGCAGCTTCTGCACCACCGTGATGCAGGTGCTGATGCCCAGCACCAGCATGGTGGTGAGCAGGCCCATGGAATCGAAGCGCGGGCCGCGCTGCTGCAACAGCCGGGGCCGGCCCGCCGCTGCCTCAAAAGCCTTGTTGATAAGTACGGGCAGGTCGAGAACCTGCTCCAGCGCGCGGCTGAACAGCAGTACGCCCACCGTGGTGCCGCACAGGGCCAGAATGAACCAGCCCGTTCGCCCTTTAAACAGCAGGCGCGGCACCGTGACTTTTGCCGTGAGGTAGAACGTGCCCACCCACACGGCAAACATGAGCCCCTGCTTCACCCAGAATTCCGGGGGCAGCGTGAGGCGGCCTGTGAGCGGCTGAAACAGCAAAAAGATGAGGCCGAATAATCCCCACACCAGGACGTGAAGGACTAGCGTGAGGTAGTTTCGGGGAGTTGGCAAGGGCATGGAAGAAAGGATACGCAACAAATTTACTTAGCGCCCGACCCCGGCAAGGGCCCAAACCGACTGCAGGGGGGATTGTATCGACGGCGGGGAAGGTTTCATCGGTTGGGCCAGCGCTGTTCACTCCCCTTCTCTGCTGAGGAATCAACGCGGCCGCTGGGGTGGCTGAGCCCTTGTACGATACCTGCCCGCTGGAAGCCCTATTTGTTGGGTTGCTGTGCAGAGCCGTCCCCTACCCAAGCCGACTTTGCGCCCGGCCTGCCGAACTTGCGGCATGATTCGCTCCTTCCTGCTGCTGCTCGTGCTTCTGTCTGCCACTACCGCCGTTTCAGCCCTTCCGCCCCTCCCCGACTTCAGCAAGTACCCCACCTACCTGGGCCCCGACCTGGGCCTGACGTGGCGCAGCACCCAGGCCACCCTGCGCGTGTGGGCCCCCACCGCCGAAGCCCTGCGGCTACGCCTCTACGCCGGCGGCACCGGCGGCCCGGCCCGCGCCGAGTACCCCATGACCAAAGCCGAAGGGGGCACCTGGACCTACGCCCTGCCCGCCGGCACCACCGGCTTCTACACCGTGCAGGCCACCATTGCCGGGAAGCAAATGGCCGAAGTAGCCGACCCCTACGCCCACGCCGTGGGCCGCAACGGCCAGCGCGGCGCCGTACTCAACCCCGCCCTGGTGGCGCCCCCCGGCTGGGCCGACGACCTGCGCCCGGCCCTGAAGCAAGCCACCGACGTGGTGATTGGCGAAGTGCACCTGCGCGACCTGAGCATGCACCCGCAGTCGGGCATTCGGGAAAAGGGCAAGTTCCTGGGCCTGGCCCAGCTGGGCACCCGGGGCCCGGAGGGCGTCACCACGGGCCTGGAGCACCTGGTGGAGCTGGGCCTGACCCACGTGCACCTGCTGCCCACCAACGACTTCGCGAGCATCGACGAAGCCGCCCCCGACCGCGCCAGCCGCTACAACTGGGGCTACGACCCGCTGCACTACTCCGTGCCCGAAGGCACCTACGCCACCGACGCTGCCAACCCCCGCGTTCGCATCAGCGAGTTTAAGCAGATGGTGGAAAATCTGCACGGCCAGGGCCTGCGCGTGGTGCTGGATGTGGTGTACAACCACACTGCCAACGCTGCCCGCAGCTCTTTTGAGCAGCTGGTGCCCGGCTACTACTACCGCCACAACCCCGATGGCACCCTGAGCAACGCCACCGCCTGCGGCAACGAAATAGCTTCGGAGCGCCCCATGGTGCGCAAACTCATTGTGGAATCGGTGGCGTACTGGGCCCGCGAATACCACGCCGACGGCTTCCGCTTCGACCTGATGGGCGTACTGGACATTGAGACCATGCGCGCCGTGCGCGTGGCCCTCGACCAGCAGGACCACAGCATACTGATGTACGGCGAAGGCTGGACTGCCGGCCCCTCCCCCCTGCCCGAAGCCCGCCGCGCCGTGAAAGCCAACGTGGCCCGGCTCCCGCGCATTGCCGCGTTCGGCGACGAGCTGCGCGACGGCGTGAAGGGCCACTACGCCCGCCAGACCGAGCCCGGCTTTGCCAGCGGGCGGCCCGGCCTGGAGGAGAGCGTGAAATTTGGCATTGTGGCCGCCACCCAGCACCCGCAGGTAGACTACAGCCTGGTGAACTACTCGAAGGCGCCCTGGGCAGAGTCGCCCGCGCAGGCCATCAACTACGTGGCCTGCCACGACGACCTCGTGCTCTGGGACAAGCTTGCCGTGGCCAACCCCGGCGCCACGGAAGCCCAGCGCACCAAGATGGACCTGCTCAGCAACGCCATTGTGTTCACGTCGCAGGGCATCCCGTTTTTGCCCGTCGGCGATGAATTTTTGCGCACCAAGGGCGGCTCGCACAACTCCTACAACCTGCCCGACAGCGTGAATCAGCTGGACTGGGGCCGCAAGGCCAAGTACCCGGCGGTGTATAATTTCTACCGCCGGCTCATTGCCATGCGGCGCGCCCACCCCGCTTTCCGCCTGCCCACCACCGAACTGGTCCAGCAGCACCTGGAGTTCCTGCCCAACACCCACGCCGGCGTCATTGCCTACCAGCTGAAAGACCACGCCGGCGGCGACGCCTGGCAGAACATTGTGGTGATTTTCAACGGCAAGGCCTCGGCCGACAGCGTGGCCCTGCCGCGGGGCACCTACAAGGTGGTGCTGCGCGGCGACCAGGTAAACGAAGAGGGCCTTGATGTGCTTGAAGTAACCAGCGGCGTGCAGGTCGCGGGCACATCGGCCCTTGTTCTGGTGAAGATATAGGCCGCCCCACCGGCATACCCCGCCCGCCTTTGCGTTTAACCATCGACCCCCTTTCCCCTCCGCATGAATAACGTCGTCACCCTCACCCTCAACCCGGCCATCGACAAAAGCACGGCCGTGCCCAAGCTGGTGCCCGAGCAAAAGCTGCGCTGCGACCCGCCCAAAATTGAGCCCGGCGGCGGCGGCATCAACGTGGCCCGTGCCCTCAAACGGCTGGGCCTCGATGCCCAGGCCATTTTCGTGGCCGGCGGCCCGCCCGGCGAGGTGCTCCAGCAGCTCATAAGCCAGGAAGGCATTGCCTACCAGACCGTGCCCACGGCGGCCTGGACGCGCGAAAACTTCATTGTAGTCGACGCCTCCAACAACCAGCAGTTCCGCTTTGGTATGCCCGGCACCACGCTCACCGCCACCGAGCAGGCGCAGGTGCTGGCCACGCTCGACGCCCTCCCGGCCCGGCCCGATGTGCTGGTGGCCAGCGGCAGCCTGCCCCAGGGCATGCCACCCGAGTTCATGGGCAACATTGCCCGTTGGGCTCGCCAGGCCGGGGCCAAACTGATAGTGGATACCTCCGGCGACGCCCTGCAGGCGGCCGTGAACGAAGGCGTGTACCTGCTGAAGCCCAACCTGGGTGAGCTCAGCAAGCTGGCCGGCGTAGAAACCCTGGACAGTGAGTCGGCGGCCGATGCCGCCCGCTCCATTATCGCGCAGGGCAAATGCGAAATCGTAGTGGTGTCGCTGGGCCCCAACGGCGCCTGCCTGGTCACGCGCGACGAGGAAGAGTACATCCCGGCGCCCGCCGTGCGCAAGCGCAGCACCGTGGGCGCCGGCGACAGCATGGTGGCCGGCATGGTGTTCGCGCTCTGCCAAGGCCGGCCCATGCGCGAAGCCGTGCGCCTGGGCGTGGCCTGCGGCTCGGCTGCTACCATGAACTCCGGCACCGAGCTGTTTCACACCGCTGATGTCGAAAAGCTATTCCAGTGGCTGCTGCGCACCATGCCCCGGCCCGCGCCGGTTTCTTAAGGACCAGTGCAGGAGCAGGCACACTGATTTTAGAACGTCGGGCTGAATGCGTTGCGATTGCTGCTTCAAGACTACTTAGCGGCCGTGAGGTCGAGCAGCAGTTGGCAGAGGGCGGCCTCGTCGTAGGGCTTGGTGAGGCAGGCGTTCATGCCCGCGGCCAGGTAAGCGGCGCGGTCGGCTTCAAAAGCATTGGCCGTGAGGGCAATAATGGGGATATTGGCCAGCTTGGCGGCGGGGTGCAGCCGGATGGCCGTGGTCACCTGCACGCCGCTCAGGCCCGGCATCCGGATATCGAGAATGGCCGCGTCGTAGACGTGTTCCTGGAGTTGGGCCAGGGCATCGGAGCCGTTGTCAACGGCGTGCACGTGCACGCCCCAGTACTCCAGCACGGCCACGGCAATGCGCTGGTTCACCAGGTTGTCCTCGGCCAGCAGCACGCGCAGGCCCTGCAGGGCTTCGAAGCCGGCAGTGGGCGCCGCGGGGACGTGGTCCCCGGCGGTATCGGGGGCGCGGGGCAGTACCAGCTGAAACGAAAAGGTAGTGCCCTCACCGGGCACGCTGCTTAGCTGCAACGCGCCGCCCATTTGCTCCACCAGCTGGCGGCTGATGGTGAGGCCCAGGCCCGTGCCGCCGTACCGCAGGCTGGTATCGGCACTGGCTTGGGCGAAGGCCTCGAAGATGTGTACTTGCTCTTCGGGTGAGATGCCGATGCCGGTATCTTCCACGTAAAACCGCAGTCTTAGGGCCTGCGGGGTGTCCTCGAGGACTTCAGCCCCCAGCCGCACGTGGCCGTAGTCGGTGAATTTGATGGCGTTTGAGAGCAGGTTGAGCAACACCTGGTGCAGCCGGTAGGCATCGCCGAGTACCCGCGGCATGGCCGCGGGCAGCGGCTCAACCGTTAGGGCCAGGCCCTTCTGCGCCAACAGGGCCGCCACCGTTTGCCCGGCACCGTGCAGGGCCACCCCCAGGTCGAAGGGGGCGTGGTTGAGCACGTGGTGGTGGTGGGTGGTGATTTTAGCCATGTCCAGCACGTCGTTGAGCAAGGCCAGCAAGTGCTGGCCCGCGTGCTGCATGGTGGTGAGGTACTCGCGCTGCGGGGCGGTGAGCGAGGTTTTTTGCAGGAGCCCGGCCATGCCCAGCACCCCGTTCAGCGGCGTACGGATTTCGTGGCTCATGCGGGCTAGGAAGGCTTCTTTGGCCAAGGCATTTTCTTCGGCCTCCTGTTTGGCTAGCCGCAGGGCCCGCTCGGCCATAATGGCCGGCGTCACGTCGTAGCCCGAGGCCAGCACGTAGGGCGCGTGCCCTTCCTGCGCCACCTGGTAGGTGTAGTAGCGCAGGTAGCGCAGCTCGCCCTCCCGGGTTTGCACCTCAATGATTTGGTCTTCGGTCTTTAAGGGGTTTTCGCCTTCAAAATAAGCTTTGAGGGCAGCCCGGTGCTTGGGCGGCAGCGCTTCACTCAGGTTCTTGCCCACCAGCTGGGCGGCCGGAATGCCCAGCAGGCGCTCAATGGCGGGATTCACCGACAGCAGCGTGCCCTGCAGGTCGTGGGTGCAAATGAGGGCCTGCGAATAATAAACCAGGTCGTGGTATTGCTTCTCGCGGCGCTCCAGTGCCTGCCGCGCGCGCTTGGTGTCGCTGATGTCGGTGCTCACCGTAAGAATGTCCATCTGGCCATCGGGGCGCTCCATGGGCCGCTTGTGCACCTGGAAATGCAGTACCTCGCCCTCGTCATGCGTGAACGTCAGTTCCCGGGTCTGGGCCTGGCGGGTGCTGCGCACCAGCTCGTTCATGTCCCGGAGCTGCTTCATTTCTTCCGCCACAGCAACTGGCACCTCAGCCACGTGCCGGCGCTGGTACTGGGCCGAGATGACATCATAGGCGTGGTTGGAGAAGGTGACGCTGTCGTCGGGGGCCACCATGTACAGCGCGTTGGGCAGGGTGTTGATAATGTGGCGCACAAATGTTTGCTGCATCTGCAGCATCTCCTGCACCTGATGCTGCAGCTTTTCGGCCGTGTAGCGAGCCGTGATGTCAATGCCGGCGCCCACCATCAGCCGCAGGGCGCCGCTGGCGTCATATACCGGCCGGAAATAGCGGAGCATCAACTGGGGTTGCTGATTGCGGTCGGTGCGCATTTCTTCCCACGTCACGTCGGTGCGGGTGCGGGTGGCCAGCTCAAAGTACTGCTCCCGCTCCTTGGCCAGGCTGGCAGGGAGCTTGTCTTTGCGAATGGCAAAGTACTCGGCACTGGTGAGGCCGGTAATCTGCTGGCGCAAAGCCGCGTCCGACACCGCCGATGGGTTGACGAACAGAAAACGGTGCTGGGCGTCGAACACGGCCACATCCACCGGCAGCAGGTTCAGCACGGACTCGTAGAACTCCTGCTGCTCGGCCACCTTCTCCTCGGCCATTTTCCGCTCCGTGATGTCTACGCCCGAGCACAGCACCAGCTGCTCGCCATTGGCCGCCACCACGGGTCGGTAGCGCAGCCACCAGTGCTGCCGGCCCTGAGAGCTTGGCCATGTTTCCTCCCACGACACGTCCCGCTGTTCGCGCACGGCTTCGGCAAAGGCCGCGGCACGGCGCTGGGCCACGGCCTCCGGGCGCTTGCGGTAGACGCAGGTCTCGATGCTGGTCTTGCCCACCATCCAGGCCCGGGTGGTGGCGTTGGGCTCCAGCGCGGGGTTCAGAAACAGGTAGCGGTGCTCGGCGTCGAACACGGCCACGGCCGTGGGCACCTGCTCCAGCAGGCTATCAAAGAAAGCGCGCTGTTCGGCCAGCAGCCCTTCGGCCTGCTGCCGCGCCGTGATGTTGGTGAAGTACAGCGTTACAAACGCCTGGTCTGGCATGGCCGCCCCGGTGAGGAGGTAGTACCGGCCATTTATCTCCACCTCTTGTGGCGGCTGTTCGGGCGTGCGCAGCACCGCGCTCACCATGGCCAGCAGCCGCGCCAAAAGGCCAGCGGGAGCATCGGCGGCCAGGGCGGGCAGCAGCGGCTGGGCGGCCAGATTGGCATACAGCACTTCGCCGGCCGGGCTGAGACGCAAAATGGGGTTGGGGTTGTGCTGCGGAAGGGAGGACAGCGTCTGAATCTCGGCGTCGCGCTGGTGGCGCTCAGTCACGTCGCGGTAGCATATCAAGCGGCCGGCGCCTTCGGTTTCCAGCACCAGGTAATCGAGCTCTACAACCCGGCCGCTGCGCAATACAAACTCCTCCTGAAGCACGGTTTGTCCGGCGGCGTGGAGCGCCAGCGCCCGGGCCCGGAAGGTGGCCGGGTCCCGGAAGGCATCGTCGATGTGGACAGCAGCCAGGGGAATGGGGCCGTGGCCCTCGGCCGGCCCGGCCACTGGCGGCAGCCCAAACAAGCTCCAAAAATGCTCATTGACGTATTGAATCTGGCCAGCGGAGTCTACCAGCACAAAGCCCACGCGCAGATTTTGCACCAGGGCCGTGAGCTGGGTGTGGTGCTGCCGGGCGCGGCTGGCACTGGCGGCCGCTTCCTGCTTAAGCATCGCAATTTCGGCCTGGGCGGCCGCCAGAGCAGCCTCAGCTTGCTCGCGTCCGGCCCGTTCCGAGGCAACCTGCACCGCCCACTCGGCAGCGGAATTAGTAGTAACAGCAGACATAGCCGTAAAATAATGAGTAGCGGATTGGCCAGCACCTCAGCCGCCAGATTGGGCAATACGAACAAATTCGACTACGAACCCAAGAGGTATCAAAGATAACTTGTTTCAAAAAACAACCCTCAACAACAGCCCCCTGTTCAGCTACAGGTGTTCAGCTACAGGTGTTCATTTTTTTAATCCTTTCTGAGGTTGAAAAAATCATTGGGCAACGGCAAGTTCCGGGGCATTGCGATGATGCAGGCAACCGCTTTGGCGGGCGGGCCCCGACTTTGGCACCGTGGTGGCCCGTCCACCGGTATTGCTCCCCGCCGACGCCCCCCCAAAACCGCGACTCAAGCGCTACTGAGAAACCAGCTATTGCGTAGGCTTTCCGGTTGTTTGCGGGCCGGGCCCGTAAACCCGGCTGCAGGGGCTGCCACCATTCGCCGCCTCTCGCCTCATCCCGATACTTATCAATATGTCGACCACCGAGCATAAATTCACCGTTGAGCGTTTGTCCTTCACCTCTTTAACTGAGCTGCCCGGTGCCTGGCAGAACTCGGATTATAAAGAGCTGCTGAAGAAGATGAACTACGAAAACCCGGACGACATTAGCGAAGCCGAGCTAAAAGACATGTGCCTGATGTCGTTCACCGATTTGGAGCCGCGTGAGGCCGCCGAAGTTGTGCTGGGCTACCTATTTCCGGAGCAGCTGAACGACGGGCAAATCGAGAACCTGTCGCACCAGATGCTGACGGAAAAGCTTTGGGAAGAAAACCCCGAGCTGCCGCTGCACCAGGGCTTCTACAACGCCACCCAGCTGCTGCACACGGCCTACAACGGCACCTTCCCGCGCACCCAGGCCGTGGAGTTCCAGGTGAAATGCACCCCGGAAAATGCCGAGGGCCTTGTCCTTTTCGACGAGGCGCCCGAAGCCCCGCTCCTGCGCCTGCTGGCCCAGGGCCTGCCCGACAGCTCGCTGATTAACCGGCTGTTTTCAACCCACCTGGCCGGCACCGAATTCGAGGAAGCCAAGTCGATAATCTGGGAATTGAAAACGGTGGAAAAGACCAATACCTCCATCACCTTCGACGTGATGAGCTCCACCAACTGGCTGGACGATTTCAAGTACGCCGACACCTACGAAGCTACCACCCAGGCCGATTCCGTGGCGGAAACCGAGGAGTAGGCCCGCCCTTTCCCAGCGCCAAAATCTTGAGTGCCGGCAGCAGCCCATGTTGCCCAACTTCCTGGTAAAAAGCCCCACCGCAGTGCCTCCTTATGGCAGGCCGCGTTGGGGCTTTTGCGTTGGTATCGGTCGGAACTCGCCGCTGCCGCTGGCCGGTGTTGAGCGTGCGGTGTGGCGGGGCAGCGCTTGCTGCTGTGCCCCTGCATCATGCCATAAGCACCTGTCATGCTGAGCGCAGCGAAGTATCCTATCAGGTTTGAGCCGGATGTTCAGCGGTGAGAGGATGCTTCGCTGCGCTCAGCATGACAGGTGCTTATGGTAGTAACCCTATGGCCAACGCGAAGCACACCCGCACGGCGCCAGGGCGCGCAGCACTGCTTCGCGCTACTCCCCTGCTGGCCTTGTGTTTTCTCAGCGGGCGAATGGCATGTCGATAAATGCTTGTACTATTACCTCTTCAATTAGCAACGTCTTTCTGATGGCATTTTTACTCCCTCACCAAAAGCCCGTTAGCCGCTGGCTGCGGCCGGCGCGAGCAGCACGCGCGCTGCCCTTCCTCACTGCTTTCCTGCTGGCGCAAGGTGCGCAGGCGGCCCCGACGCCGGTGCCGTACTTCTCGGAGCCGGCCGTGTCGCCCAACCGCATGGAGCTGGCTTTTGTGTCGGGCGGCGACATCTGGACCAGTCCGGTGGCGGGTGGCGAAGCCCGTTTGCTGGTGTCGCACCCGGCCACCGAAAGCCGGCCGCTGTACTCGCCCGATGGCCGTTCGCTGGCCTTCATTTCCACGCGCACCGGCAACGGCGACGTGTACGTGCTGGCCCTGGAAACCGGCGAGTTGCGCCGCGTGACCTTCGACGATGCCCCCGACCAGCTCGACAACTGGTCGGCCGATGGCAAATGGCTCTACTTCTCCTCAACCAGCCGCGACATCGCCGGCATGAACGACATCTACCGGGTGCCAGCCACCGGGGGCACGCCCACCCCGGTGAGCGCCGACCGCTACGCCAACGAATTCTTCGCCGCGCCCAGCCCCGACGGCAAACTGCTGGCCTTCAGCGCCCGCGGCATTGCCAACAACCAGTGGTGGCGCCACGGCCACAGCCACCTCGACGAGTCGGAAATCACCCTGCGGCGCGAAGGCGCCGGCGGCGCACCCACCTACGAGGCCCTGACCACGGGCGGCGGCAAGGCGTTGTGGCCCATGTGGGGCGCGGGCGGCCAGCGCCTGTTCTACGTGTCGGACCAGGCCGGGCCCGAGAATATCTGGGTGCTGGGTTTGAACGGCGACAAAACCGCCGCCCGGCCCGTCACCTCCTTCAAGGACGGGCGCGTGCTCTGGCCCAGCATTTCCTACGACGGCAAGCTCATTGCCTTCGAGCGAAACTTCAAGCTGTGGACCATGGACACCGACAACGGCCAGGTGCGCGAAGTAGCGGTGCAGCGCCGGGGCGTGCCCGCCGGGCCGGCCGTGGAACGCCTGCGGTTTACGGACCGCCTGCAAGAGCTGGCCCTATCGCCTGATGGCACCAAAGTAGCCTTTGTGGTGCACGGCGAAGTGTTTGCCGCCTCGGCGGCCGATGGTGGCGAGGCCACCCGCATTTCGCAGACGCCGGCCGCCGAATCGGGCCTGGCTTGGGCACCCGATAGCCGCCGGCTGGTGTACGTATCGGAGCGCGATGGCCCGGGACACCTCTACAGCTACGCCTTTGGCACCGGCAAGGAAACCCGCCTGACCAACAGCACCCTCAACGACGCCGCGCCCGCCTTCTCGCCCGATGGTAAGTTGCTGGCCTTCCAGCGCGACGCCCGTGAGCTGCGGGTGCTGGACGTGGCCACTAGTAAGGATAAAGTATTGGCCCGCGGCATCTTCGGCCGCCCGCCCTCCAGCCCCGAGCGGAACGTGGTGTGGTCGCCCGATGGCAAGTGGCTGGCCTTCATGCCCCGGGGCGGACGCGGCTTCACCAATGCCTCGGTGGTGCCGGCGGCGGGCGGCGCGGCCCGCGCCGTGAGCTTTGTGGCCAACACCAACTCCAATTCCGTGTCGTGGAGCCCCGACGGCAAGTACCTGCTGTTCGACACCGGCCAGCGCACCGAAGACGCCCAGGTGGCCCGCGTCGATTTGTTGCCTCGCACGCCCCGCTTTCGCGAGGACCAGTTCCGGGACTTGTTCAGGGAACAGCCAGCCCCGGCCCCCAGCGCGCCCGGCCGAACCCCGGCGCCCTCCACCAGGTCCGCTACGAATCGCCCCGTGGTGCTGCCGGGCGGGCCCACCGACTCCATTGGCACGAGAAAAGGCGTGGCGGGTGCCAAAGCCCCCAAGCCGCCGGTGAAGGTTGATTTTGAGGACATTCGCCGCCGGCTGAGCTTGCTGCCCGTGGGCGTGAACGTGGGTTCGCACAGCATCAGCCCCGATGGCAAGTGGCTGCTGCTAACCGCTTTTTCGGCCAATCAATCGAACCTGTACGTGTACCCGCTCGATGAGCTGAGCAAGGAGCCGGCCGTGGTGCGCCAGCTCACGTCCACCACCGGCGCCAAACGCGACGCGCAGTTTTCGCCCAACAGCAAGGAGGTGTTTTACCTCGACCAGGGCACCATCAAAGTAGTGCCCGTGGAAACCGGCAAGGGCACCCCGCGCAGCGTGGCCGTGAGCGCCGAGATGGACGTGGACTTTGAGAAGGAGAAAATGGTGGTGTTTGACCAGGCCTGGACCCTTATGCGCGACTTCTTCAACGACTCCACTTTCAACGGGGTGAACTGGCCGGCGCAGCGCGAAGTGTACGCGCCCCTCATTGCCGGGGCCCGCACCGTGGACGAAGCCCGCCGCCTCACCAACCTGATGATAGGCGAGCTCAACGCCTCGCACTCCGGCCACAACCCCGCCCCCGCCGCGGGCGGCACGGTGCCACCCGCCACGGGCCGCCTCGGCCTGCGTTTTGAGGCGCCCGAATACGAGCAGAACGGCCGCCTGCGGGTGAGCACCGTGCTGCCGCTGAGCGCCGCCGCGCTGGCCGGCATTCGCCCCGGCGACGTGCTGCTGGCCGTGAACGGCACGGCTCTTACCCCCAGCACCAACCTCGACGAGCTGCTGCAGTACCAGGTGGGCCGCCGCGTGACCCTGCGTGTGGGCAGCGGCGCGGCCACAGCCCCGGCCACCGGCAAGCGCAAAAGCAAGGCCGCCCCCGCCGCCACCGAGCGTGACGTGGTGGTGCGCCCCATCAGCCGTGAAACCGAAAAAGCCCTCGACTACCGGCAGTGGGTGGAGGAGCGCCGCGCCTACGTGGCCAAAGCCAGCGGCGGCCGCCTGGGCTACGTGCACATGTTTGACATGTCGGCCGGCGCGCTGGCGCAGCTCTACCTGGACCTTGACGCCGAAAACATGGGCCGCGAAGGCGTGGTGGTGGACGTGCGCAACAACAACGGCGGCTTCGTGAACGTGTACGCCATTGACGTGCTGGCGCGCCGCAGCTACCTCACCATGAGCAACCGCAGCCAGCCCACCCCCATGCCGGCGCGCACCGCCCTGGGCCAGCGTGCCCTGGAGCTGCCCACGGTGCTCGTCACCAACCAGCACTCCCTGTCCGACGCCGAGGACTTCAGCGAAGGCTACCGGGCCGAGAAGCTGGGCAAAATAGTGGGCGAGCCCACTGGCGGCTGGATTATCTTCACCGGCGGCGCCACGCTGCTCGATGGTTCCAGCCTGCGCCTGCCGGGCAGCACCATCCGGGCCGCGCGCGACGGCAAGGTGATGGAGATGAACCCCCGCCCCGTGGACGTGGCCGTGACCCGACCCATGGGCGAGAGCTACACCGGCCGCGACGTGCAGCTGGATACTGCCGTGAAGGAGCTGCTGGGCCAGCTAAAGACCAGCCCTGCAGGGGCTACAGGCAGCCGTTAGCGGCAAGAAAGCATGTAATAACGTGAAACAGCCCCGGGCAGCAGTGCTCGGGGCTGTTGCGTTAAAGGACTCTAATTCTAACCGATTAGGCCGTCATGCTTCGACAACGCTCAGCGTGACGCCTAATCGGTTAGAATCTAAACGCTATGGTTGTGGTTGAGCAGCGTCCATTCGCGTAAGCGGCGATACCTTCACCACGCTTCGCACGACTACGCGGCTCCTTTCTACCCCTTTTCGCTTCATGACGTCATTTCCTATCCGTCGGCTACTGGCTGGGCTGCTGCTGCTGGGCGTGGCGGGGGCGGTGGTGGCCGTGTGGCTTTTCGGCACGGAATACGGGCGGCGGCGCATTGCGCAGGAAGTGCGGCAAGGCCTCACGGCCAATTCGGAGCTGGTGCTGGGGCCGTTTGAAGTTGATTTTTCGCCCTGGCGCGACTTCCCGCACCTCACGGCCTCGCTGCACCACATCAGCCTGACCGACACCTCGCACCGGCGGCGGGTGCCGGTGCTGCGCCTGCAGCGGGCCGATATGCGCCTGGAGCTGGCCAGCCTGCTGCGCGGCACCATCCAGGTTACCCGCCTGGTGATATCGGACGTGGATTTCCGCGAACGGGTGGACTCGCTGGGGCGCTCCTGGGGCCTGCGTGGCAAGCGCCGCAAGGGCACGGGCTCCCCGCCCACCCTCAACCTGGATTTGCAGGAGCTGGTGGTCAACAACTTTCGGTTTAGCTCGCACAACGGCTACTCGCGCAGTGCCTTTGGGGTGCGGGTGCGGCAAGCGCGGCTCAGGGCCCGGCTGCGGGGCGGCGTGCTGCGCGTAGCGGGCTCCCTTGATGGGCAATTGAGCTACCTGCGCACCCGCTTCGGCACCATGTTTGAACGCGAGCCGGTGCAGGCCTGGGTGCATTACAAGTACAAATTTGAGAACCGCCAGGGCCTGCTCTACCAGACGCGCGCCACCCTCAACGGCGACACCATTCGGGTGACCGGCACCCACACCGTGGACCCCAACCAGCCCGTGGGCACTTGGCTCCAGCTGAAATTCATAGGCAACCAGCCCCTGACGGAGGTGCTGCGCGCCGCCCTGCCGCCCCGCCTCGAATCCTACCTGGTGGGTGCCACCAGCCCCAGCAAGGCCCACATTCACTACACCATCACGGGGCTGAGCGGGCCCACCGTGACGCCCCGCAACGTGCTCACGTTCCGGCTGCGCAACGCCAGCCTGCGCTGGCCCGAACCCGCGCGCCGCATCAACCGCTGGGACCTGCAGGGCACTTACGATAATGGCCCGGCCCACAACCTCAAATCGACGGTGCTTACCCTGCAGCGCTGCCGCATCTACTCGCCCGTGGGCAAGCTGGACGTGGCCCTGACCATGCGGGATTTCAAGCGTCCGTACGTGAACGGCCATTTTCGGGGGCGCACCGAGCTGCCGGGACTGGCCGCCGTGCTGGCCCCCGGGCAACTACGAGCCCGCGCCGGCATTGCCGACCTCGACGTGCGGGTGCGGGGCCTGCTGCCCGCGCGCCGGCCGGCCCTACCCGGGACCACCGCAAAGAGGGCTGTCGCTGCGCGGCACGCTGGCCCTGCGCGGCGCGGCCCTGGGCCTGCCCCGGCGCGAGGCCGAGCTGACGCAGCTCAACGTGCAGATTGGCCTGCGCGACAGCCTCTGGCGCCTCTCCAATGCGGCCGGCGTGCTCAACGGCATGCGGTTTCGGGCCTCGGCCACCACCACCTACCTCTACGACTACCTCAACGACCAGCACCCCACGGCCAGCATCCGCGGCACTTTCTCGGTGGATGAGCTGCGGCTGGGCCGGCTGCGCACCCTGCTGCGGCCCCTGCCGCGTACGGTGGGGCCGGGGTTTTCGCCGGGGAGCCTGCCCAAACCGGCCCGCGACCGCGCCGACCGCGCCCAGCTGGCCGCCACCCTGGGTAGCGAGCTCATTCCGCCGGGCCTGCTGCTGAACGTGGACCTGCGCTGCCAGCGCTGCTGCTGGCCACCGACACGCTCACCGACCTGGCCGTGACCGTGCGCCACGACGGGCAGCGCGTGCAGCTGCGCAACCTGGCCGGGCGCGTGTGGGGCGGCCGCGTGCAGGGCCAGGTAGAATGGCCCACCGACCCCGACAACCGCGTGGCGCCGGTGCAGTACCAGCTGGGCATTCGCTTCGCCGCGCTCGACTACGAGCAGTTTGTGGCCCACCTCCGCAAGCCCGACGCGCCGGCAGTTCCCGCCAAAAGCAAAGCCAAAGGCGCGGCCCTGCCCGCCCTGCGGGACCTGCTGCTGGCCGCCAACGGCCGTATAAACGTCGACATCGCCTACGTGCAGCTGCCCAACGACCAGAGCCTGCGCGACGTGCAAATGCGCCTGGAAAAGTCCGGGGAGCTCCTGCAACTGCCCTTCCTGCGCTTCCGCACCCCCGAAGGCGGCCGGGGCGAGGCCACCGCCACGGTGCAGGTAGAAGACATGCGCTTTGTGGCCGCCGATGCCGACGTGACCCTGCGCTACGGCACTCTGGACGTACCGCGCCTGCTGGCCCTGGTGGCCAGCCTGACCACCCCCGCCAGCGCGGCCCCCACGGCCCGCACCCAGGCTCGGGCCGCCCGGCGCGCCATCCGCAAGGAAACGCAGCCCAACGCCTCCATGGTGGCAAACGGGGTGCTGAGCGCGGTGCTGCGGGTGGAGGCCGACGAGGTGCGCTACGCCGCCATTCGGGGCACGCGGTTCCGGCTGGTGTCGCGCCTGCTGGAGGGCGAGGCCCAGCTCGACAACTGCACGTTTGATGCGTTTGAGGGCCGCATCAGTCTGCGGGGGCAAATGCTCACCACCACCGACCGGGCGCACCACCCCGCCCAGGCGCAGGTGCAGCTGGAGGACCTGCAGCTTTCGCCGCTTTTTGCCACTGCCAACGCCATGGGCCTGAACGTGCTGGGCGGCGACAACATTCGCGGGAGCCTGCGCGGCGTGGTGGACCTGCGCACCAACCTGGGCCCTACGTTCCTGCCCGACCTGCAGACCACCGTGGGCTACCTCAAAACCGATTTTCGCGACCTGGAGCTGCTGAACGTGGAAGTATTGATGGAGGCCCTGAAGTTTATCAAAGCCGAGCGCAGCAGCCATTTGTACTTCGAGCCCGTGAGCAGCCAGTTCATTCTCGCCGATGGCCAGCTGCTCATTCCCAGTTTGCGCCTGAACAGCAACATCAGCAGCCTGGAAGTGAGCGGCCGCTACGGCCTGACCGGTCGCAGCAATCTGTACGTGGGCCTGAAACCCCTGCAGGCCCTGTTTGGCAACAACAGCAAGCGCGTGGAGCGCATTCAGGAAGGCGAGCCCAAGCGCAACGCCAACCGCAAGCTTACCTACATCAACCTGCGCCGCGACGCGCCCGGCGATAAGTACAAGGTGCGGTTCTTCCAAAAGGGCGAGCAGCGCCAGGCCCAGGACATCCTGCGCCAGCAGTACCGCGCCCTGCTGCGCACGGAGCGGCTGGACACTACCATGCGCCTGGTGCGGTAAGCCCTTTCGCATTACGCCAGCGCCCGGAAAATAACTTTAGTGGCACCGGGCACCAGGTGCCGCAGGGCGCTACAGGAACACCCGGAACGTGGTGCCCTCCCCTATCTCGCTTTCTACCTCCACGCGGCCGCCGTTGCTCTGCACAATGCGGTTGACAAGTTAAAGTCCGACGCCCGTGCCCTCGGTGTGGTCGTGGAAGCGGCGGAAGAGGTGAAACAGCTCGCCGCGGTGCCGCTGCACGTCGAAGCCCAGGCCGTTGTCTTCCACAAGCAGCACGGGGCGACCTTCCTGCACCCACACCGAGAGGTGCACGCGGCAGGGCCGGCTGGGGTCGGCATACTTCAGCGAATTGCTGAGCAGGTTGAGCAGAATGGTGCGCAGGCTGGCGCGGGCGTAGGTGATGGTAGGCCGGGACGAAAAATCGGTGGTAACGCGGGCGCGGGCGGCCTGCACCTGCGGCTGCAGGGTTTGCAGCAGTTCCTGGGTTATTTCTTCCAGCGCCACCGTTTCGGCGGGCAGCTCGGGCAGGCGCTGCACCTGGCCCACGGTGGCCAGGTCATCGATGGTGCCGGAGAGCTGGCGCAGGGCTTCGTCCACCATCGGCAGCAGGGTGGCTTCTTCTTCGGGGTCGGTGAAGGCGGTGACCAAACGTACCTCTTGGAACAGCCCCGCCAGGTTGTTGACCGGCTGCTTGAGGTCGTGGGAAGCCGCGTACACAAAATTGTCGAGGTCCTGGTTGGTGCGCAGCAGCTGCTGGTTGGTACTGGCCAGCTCGTTGTTGCGCACGCTCACGGCTTCGTTGGCGGCCTGCAGCTCGGCGTTGGCCAGGGCCAGACGCTGGCGGGCGGCTACTTGCTCGCTCACGTCGGTGGCCACGGCCGCTATCCCCGTAATCCGGCCCTGGGCATCGCGCAGGGGCTGGTACACAAAGTTCAGGAACACGGTTTTAAATTCGCCGTTGCGTGGCAGCTGCGCGGGTTTCTCCTGCGCCACGTAGGGCACGCCCGTGGCCATTACGCGTTCAAGCAGTGTCTCGAAACCCTGGCCGCGCAGCTCGGGCATGGCATCGAGCAGCGGCTTGCCCAGCACCTCGTCGCGGGTGTGGCCCCACAGCGCGCAGACCACGCTATTGGCCAGCTCCACTACCAGCTCCGGCCCGCGCAGCACGGCAATGGCCACCGGCGCCTGCTCAAACAGGTCCTGCAGCTGCACGTCGCGGTGCTGCACCTCCTTCTGAAGAGCGGCGGTCTGCTGGCGGGCCAGTACCTGCTCCGTCACATTAAAGGCAAAGGAGGACACGCCTACGGTCACGCCGTTTTCGCGATGGGCCTGGTAGGTGAAGGTGTAGTAGGCCTCGGGCAACCGGGCGCCCGTGGCATCGCGCGGCTGAAAGGGCATCTCAACCCCCACAAAGGGCTCACCGGTACGGTACACCTGGTCGAGCAGGGCAACGAACCCGAGCTCCTCGGTTTCGGGCAGGACCTCAGCCAGGGGCTTGCCCAGCAGCTCGCGCCCTTGCAACAGGGCCTGGTAGCCGGGGTTAAGGTACTCAACCCGGTGGTCGGGGCCACGCAGGATGGCCACGCTGGCCGGGGTTTGCTCAAATACCTGGTACAGGGTTTCGCGCTGGCGCACCAGCTGCTGGGCCGCCGCCAGCGCCTGCACCTGCAGGGCGTCGTTGCGCTGCTTCGCCAGCACCTGCTCCGTTACTTCGAAGGCAAACACCAGGACGCCATCAACTTGCCCGTGCTCGTTGTAGCGCGCCTGCTGCACGTAGTCGAAGTACAGGTGTTCCAGCGGCTGGCCCTCGTACCGGGCTACCGGAACCAGTATGCTGCTTTCTGCACTGCTCTCACCGGTTTGGTACACCCGCTGCAGGCTCTGCCACACCGCGTGATTGGTTAGTTCGGGCAGCGCCTGCAGCAGGGGCCGCCCCTCCAGCCGCCGCCCCGGAAACAGGGCCTGATAAGCTGGATTCACCAATTCAAACACCAGATTGGGACCGTCCAGAATGCAGATGGCGGCGGGCACTTGCCGGAAAAACCGGTCCAGCCGCATCCGCTCCCGCTCGGCTTCGCTTTGGGCGGCCTGCAGCCGGGCGGTGCGGTCGGCTACCCGGGCCTCCAGCTCCTGGTTGAAGTCCTGTAACACTACCTGCGCCAGGAAGAGGGTGTCGTTGGTGGCTCGAATCTCCTCGTTGGCCGCTTGCAGCTCCTCGTTGGCCACGGCCAGCTCTTCGTTGGCAGTGGCCAGCTCGGCGTTGATTGATGAGGCGCGGGCTTCGCTATGGGCCAGCTTCTGCCGGGCTGTGGCCATCGCCGTGCGTTCTTCGCTCGCCATGTCCGCAAGGCTCACCACCAGTCCCTCCCCCACACGCCGTGCCGATAGCTGGAAGTAGGTATCCAGCCCGTGGTGCTGGTAGTTAAATTTATACTGCGCCGGCACGCCGGACTCAAAAACGCATCGATAGAACTCAAAAACACCGTTTTGGCTCGTGTCCGGATACAGCTGCCGGTACGTTTGAGTAGGGCGCGCTGGCAAACTCAGCAGCTGCTGAGCGGCCGCGTTCAGCAGGCCAAGCCCAAAGTCCACAATGGTGCCATCACCGCCCCTGATGGGCAGGTAGAGCACGAAGCCTGTGAGCGAAGTTTCGAACAGGCCCACCAGCAGCTCATCAGGGATGAACTGGCCGCGGAGGTCGTCGGGAAAAGGCACAGGAGCAACGACAGAAGCGGACATGTGGCGAATGTACGGAAGCGGCAAGGGAGCAGCAGGGACACTGTGCTGATTCCTCGGTACCTGTCGTGATTCAGCGCGTTACCCCTGTGCCTTAGCATTCGAACCCGGTACCGTGGAGTAAAGGAATAAATACGAGCAGCAAAGCACCTTCACCGTGGAAGTGGAGTAAGCCGCCTGTACCACCCATAGCTTTGAAAAGGCGCCGTTCACTCGAACGGCGCCTTTTTGCCTATCTTCCGCCCCGTACTTCTATTTGCTACCATGCGTCTGTTGTTTGCCTCCTCGTTGTTGCTCTCCTTCCTCGGCTGCGAGAAAGAAAAAGGCCCCGTGGCCGTGCCGGTAGGCTTCCTGCCGGAGGTCACCATCACCCCCACCGCCCGCACCATGCAGCGCGGAGATACACTATGGTTGGAAATGAACTGCTCCGACTCGCTGTTGGACCGCCACAGCGGACGCCGCTTTCGGGTTCGGCCGCAGGACGTGGCCTTACGGTCTGCCATACTTTTCAGGAGGCTTGTCGGAGTGGGCCAGGAACCTGCTAGCATTGCTCCATCTTTTCGAATTGTAGAGAAGATTGGTCGCGCCGCTGTCAAAGGCTCCATCAGTGCCAGTTTCGAACCGGAATATAACGGAGCCCGCTATCGAGCCCGCATCGGCCTAATTCCCACCCAGACCGGGGTCACTGCCATTTCTCTCATCATGGTTCCGGTTGAAGGTACTCGGGGCCTTGGGCGATTTACTCCTTTCGTTGCTTTACCGCCCGACGCCGAGGGCCGCGAACAAAAGGCCGTGCTGGACGAATCGTTTTACGTCATCAATGGCGGCAAGGCCAACAACTTCGACTTGTTCGCCCAGCATACCAAAGCGTATTTTTTCGAGCCAGGCATCCATATCCAACAAGACATCTACGAAACTAAGAGCACCTTCACCGTGGAAGTGAAGTAAACAACGGCCCTGTCTACCAAGCAAAACGCCCCTGTCGCTTCTCAGCGGCAGCGTTTTGCGGTTGCAATTTCTCGTTACTTCAGCCCATCGTTGAGCACGGCTACGGCTTCGGCCAGGGCGGCGTCTTTGCGCAGGGGCTTCAGGAAGCGGGCGGCGCGCTTGGCCACGGCCGAGTCGGCGGGAGCCGGGCGGGCATCGGCCGTGAGGGTGGCCACGTCCAGCGATGGCAGCGCGTTTTGGGCGGCGGTTTGCTGCTTGTTGGCGTCGCGGGCCTGCTGCTGGGTGGCGCGGTAGGCGGCCAGGTTCAGCGACAGCGTGGTTTGCTTGCGGCGGATGGTGGCCCGGTCGGCCGCTTCCGTGATGAGGCGGAAGCCGGGGCTGGCGGCCACGCGGGCCGCGCTGGCGGCTCGCAGCTGCTCCACCGACGCCACCGTGTTGGTGGGCTGGTACTTGGCGGGCGCAATTTCGTCCCATTTCAGGGCGTACTCAGCTTCCTGCTCGCCTTTCGCGAAGGACGTGAGAGCATCGGGCAGCATGATATCGGGCACCACGCCTTTAAACTGGGTGGAGCCGCCGTTCACGCGGTAGAATTTCTGCAGCGTGAGCTTGAGCGAGCCCAGGGGCTTGAGGCCCTGCAGGTCCGGCGACACTGCCCGGTCGAGGTCGAACACCTGCTGCACGGTGCCTTTGCCGTAGGTGGTGCTGCCCATCACCACACCGCGCTTGTAGTCCTGCATGGCCGCGGCCAGAATCTCGGAGGCCGAGGCGCTGTACTTGTTCACGAGCACCACCAGCGGGCCGCCGTACTGCACCTGCGGGTCGGTGTCGCTCAGGGCCTCGGCGGGGTTGCGGTTGTCTTTCACCTGCACCATGGGGCCGGTGGGCACGAAGAGGCCGCCCATTTCCACGGCGTCCTGCAGCGAGCCGCCGCCGTTGTAGCGCAGGTCCAGGACCACGCCGGCCACGTTTTCCTTGCTCAGCTTGGCCAGCTCGGCTTTCACGTCGGTGGCGCTGCTGCGGCCGCCCTTGCGGCCAAAATCGGCGTAGAAGCCGGGCAGGTGAATGTAGCCGTAGTTGCGGCCGTCGCGCTTGATGATGGCCGACTGGGCGTAGGTCTCCTCAATCACCACCACGTCGCGAATGATGGGAATGACCACCGTGGCGCCGTCGGGCTTGCGCACCGTCAGGCGCACTTCGGTGCCCTTGGGCCCGCGAATGAGCTTCACGGCCTTCTCGAACCGCATGCCTTCCACGCTCACCGGCTCGGCGCCGCCCTGGGCCACGCGCAGGATGAGGTCGCCCACTTTCAGCTCGCCCTGCCGGAACGAGGCCGAACCGGCCACGATGTCCGTCACCTTCAGCTTGCCTTCGTCTTCCTGCAGCTGGGCGCCGGTACCCTCCAGCCGGCCCGACATGGCAATGTCGAAGTTGTCGCGCACGATGGGCGCAAAGTACTCGGTGTGGGGGTCGTAGGTATTGGCAATGACGTTGGCGAACTCGGCCAGCCGGTCATCGGCATCGTTCTGCAGCTGGTCGGCAAACGACTCGTCGTAGTACTTCAGCACGCGCTTGCGGGCGGCAGCTTCCAACTCCACCGGCGTGCGCGGGCGCTCCATGGTGGTGGAGGCCGCCGCGCCCACTTTGGCGGCGGCCAGCGGCTTGTCTTTCTTGCGCGCCTCCTCGTCCATCAGCTCCGAGAGCTGGGCTAGGGTCTGGTATTTGAGCAGCTTGCGCCACTGCTCGCGCTGAGCGGCGGGCGTGGCCGCGAATACGGCCTTGGTGGGGTCGGTTTCCCAGGTTTCCTGCACCGTGAAGTCGAAGGGCTGGGCCAGAAGCTGGCGGTAGAGCACCTGAATTTCGAGGGTGCGCTTGGCCAGTATCTGACTGGTCACGTCCAGGAATTCGTGGGTGCCGCCCTTCAGCTGGTCGTCTATCTTGGTTTGGAAGCGGCGCAGCTGCGCTACTTCGGGCGCCAGCAACAGCTGCTTGTTCACGTCTACCCGCTTGAGGTAGAGGTCGAACACGCGCTGCGAAAACTGGTCGTCCAGCTTTTCGGGCTGGAAGTGGGCCACGCTCAGGCCCTGCAGCATGGTACCCAGCACCACCTGGTCGCGCGGGGGCGTGCCCTGGTACACGGAGTAGGAAGCCAGCCCCAACAGGGCCGCCGTAGCGTACAATCCTAGCTTAAAACGGGGTACTTGCATGCGAGAAAGGATTCAGGAAGTAAGAATAATGAACGAGCGCCGGTAACTGGCTATGCCCTGGCAGGAGGCACTTGTTGCGCCAAAGGTGGCAACTGATATGCCACAATCGCACCAAGTACTGGTATAAAGTCCAAAAGGCACCAATAAGGTTGCGAAAAGTAGCTATACCACTCGTAATATATTAAAGCTGTCTAAAAAGTCGCCAGAACATATCAGCCCGTCATGCTGAACTGGTCGAAGCATCTCTCCCACGCCTCTTGTCATCCTGAGCCCAGCGAAGAACCTTGTCCCAGGAAAAGAGTCGTTCACCGGTGAAAAGATGCTTCCTTCGGTACGCCAGATTAGGCATGACAAGAGGCGCGGGAGAGATGCTTCGGCAGGCTCAGCATGACGTGCTGCTGCCTTGCTACAAGCCCAGCGGAAGCTGACGGCCGGCGGCGGCGGTTCCGTTGCTGAGGTTGGAGAGGGACACGCCCAGCAGCCGCACGCCTTTGGGCAGCGGAAACAGGGCTTCGACAATTTCCCGGCACAGGCGCTCCAGCACCGCCAGGCTGGCAATGCCGCCCACGGTGCTGCGGCTCCGGGTTATCTGCTGGAAGTCAGCATATTTCACCTTCACCGTAATGGTTCGGCCCAAAATACCGGTGCGCTGGCAGTACTCCCACACCTCCTCAATAGAAGGCCGCAGGCCCGCCAGTAAGTCCTGGAACCCGTGCAGGTCCTGGGCGAAGGTGGTTTCGGAGCCCACGGACTTGCGCAGGCGGTCGGCCACCACGGGGCGGTGGTCCTGGGCGCGGGCAATGGCGAAGTAGTAGCGGCCGGCTTTGCCAAACTGCTGCACCAAGAACTCCACGGGCTGCTCCCGCAAATCGGCCCCGGTGAAGATGCCCAGCTGGTTCATTTTGGCCGCCGTGACCGGTCCCACGCCGTGGAACTGCCCCACGGCCAGGGCCTCCACAAAAGCCAGGCCCTGCGCGGGCCGCACCACAAACTGGCCGTTGGGCTTGCGGTAGTCGGAAGCCAGCTTGGCCAGAAACTTATTGTAGGAAATGCCTGCCGAGGCCGTGAGGTGCGTTTCAGCCAGAATTTTGGCCCGGATGTCGCGCGCAATCTGGGTGGCCGAGGCTACATCCTTCAGGTTGTGCGTCACGTCGAGGTAGGCTTCGTCGAGCGACACGGGCTCGATGAGCGGCGTGTACTCGGCAAAAATGGCCCGAATCTGGCGCGATACTTCCTTGTACACCTCAAACCGGGGCGGCACGAACACCAGCTCCGGGCACTTGCGCAAAGCCGTGGACGAGGGCATGGCCGAGCGCACGCCGTACTGCCGGGCCTCGTAGCTGGCGGCGGCTACCACGCCGCGCTCGCGGGCACCGCCCACGGCCACGGGCCGGCCCCGCAGCTCCGGGTTGTCGCGCTGCTCTACAGAGGCATAAAACGCATCCATGTCCAGGTGGATGATTTTGCGCAGGGCCGGCTCGCTCACTTTTTCAGCTGTTTATTCAGTCAAAGATAAATGGGAGGGAACAAGTGCGTTCCGAGGGTCTGGAGCTCGTTCGGGAAGTTGAATTCACACATTCTGAAGCTGCATTTCTACAGCAACACACTCTGGGGCAGCGGAGCAGGCAGACGCGCCAGCGTATCTCGCCGTACCACCGGAGCGAGGTTCAAGTCCTCACTCTACAGCACAAGCCCCGGCTGCCTCAGCATCGGGGCTTTTTGCGTTTTTAGCGCGTCTGCCCGGGGCTTGGTACCTTGTGGCTGCCCGGAATTATCGGGGGCTTTTTTTGCGTCCAGCCTCATGTTTACGTTCTCTGCTCGCTGGCTGCTGCTGGCCCTGGGCCTGCTGCCACTGGCAGGCCCCGGGCCAGCAGCAGCCAGGCACCTGCCGCCGGCCAAAGCCGCCACTACCGGCACGGTCGCCCTGTGGCTCACCACGCCCGACCGAACCGCGCTGTTTCAGCGGCAGCCGGGCCGGCTGGTTTTTGGCGCGCCGGCCGCTGCCGGGCCCACCATTGAAATAAACGAGCAGCAGGCCTACCAAACCATGGATGGGTTTGGCTACTGCCTCACGGGCGGCAGCGCCCGGCTGCTGCACCAGATGCACGCCGCGGAGCGCGCCCGGCTGCTGCTCGAACTGTTTGACACGGCCGGTAGCGCCATTGGGGTGAGCTATCTGCGCCTGAGCATCGGCGCTTCCGACCTGGACGACCGGGTGTTCAGCTACGACGACCTGCCGGCCGGGCAAACCGACCCCACCCTGGCCAGGTTCAGCCTGGCGCCCGACCGCGAGCACCTGCTGCCCATGCTCAGGGAAATTCTGGCCATCAACCCCAGCCTCAGGCTGATGGGCTCGCCGTGGTCGCCGCCGGCGTGGATGAAGACCAACGAGAATTCCAAAGGCGGCAGCCTGAAACCGGAGTACTACGATGCCTACGCGCAGTATTTCGTGAAATACGTTGAGGGAATGCGGGCCGAAGGCGTGCGCATTGACGCCATTACCGTGCAAAACGAGCCGCTGCACCCCGGCAACAACCCCAGCCTGCTCATGCTGGCGGCGCAGCAGGCCGAGTTCATCAAGCGCAGCCTGGGGCCGGCGTTCCGCGCCGCGAAGCTGGACACCAAAATCATTGTTTACGACCACAACGCCGACCGGCCCGACTACCCCCTGGCTGTACTCAACGACCCCGAGGCCGCGCAGTACGTCGACGGCTCGGCGTTTCACCTCTACGCCGGCTCCATTGAGGCGCTGAGCCAGGTGCACGACGCCCACCCCGACAAGCACCTCTACTTCACCGAGCAGTGGATAGGCGCGCCCGGCAACTTTCCCGGCGACCTGGCCTGGCACATCCAGCACCTGATTATTGGAGCCACGCGCAACTGGGCCCGTACCGTGCTGGAGTGGAACCTGGCCGCCGACCCGCAGCAGAACCCGCACACGCCCGGCGGCTGCACCGAATGCCTGGGCGCCCTCACCCTGGCCGGCAACGCCGTGACGCGCAACCCGGCTTACTACATCATTGCCCACGCCAGCAAGTTTGCGCAGCCGGGCAGCGTGCGCGTGGCCTCCACGCTACCGGCCGGGCTGCCCAACGTGGCGTTCCGGGCCCCCGATGGCAGCCGGGTGCTTGTGGTGCTGAACCAGAGCCCGACCCCGCAGGCCTTCAACATCGGGCACCGGGGCAAGCGGCTGCGCACCGCGCTGCCCGCAGGGGCCGTGGGCACCTACGTGTGGTAGCCGGGAGCAGGCTGCTGCCACCGGTCCCACGTGCCGCTTAAGCCATTGGGGTGACGTGCTCTTTACCTTTATCAACGATACCTACGCTTCCTTTTCCGCAATGAATTCCAAGCTACTTCCCCTCTCCCTGCTGGCCGCGCTGTGCCTGGGCAGCGCCCACGCCCAGAAAACTACTTCGTCAGGCTCCACGTTTTCGGCAGCTGGCAAAAAAGCCAAGGTGTTTGCCACCGCCGCCAACACCGAGCTGCGGCTATCGGCGGGCGAAGACCTGGCGTTTCAGCCCACCGGGCAGCCCCTCGAAACGCAGGTGTGCGTCTTCGTCTATCCGAAGAATACCTTCCAGACCATGCTGGGCATTGGCGGGGCCCTCACCGATGCCTCGGCCGAAACCTTTGCCAAGCTGCCCAAGCCGCAGCAGCAGGAATTTTTGAAGGCCTATTACAGCCCCACGGCCGGCATTGGCTACACCCTGGCCCGCACCACCATCCACAGCAGCGACTTTTCGAGCGGCAGCTACACCTACGTGGCCGACAAGGACGCAGGCCTGAAAACGTTCAGCGTAAAGCACGACGAGCAGTTCCGCATTCCCTTCATCAAGCAGGCCATGGCGGCGGCGGGCGGCAAGCTCACGCTGTATGCCAGCCCCTGGAGCCCCCCGGCCTGGATGAAGGACAGCGGCACCATGCTGCGCGGCGGCAAGCTGCTGCCCCAGTACCGCCAGGCCTGGGCCGACTACTACGTGAAGTTCATCAAGGCCTACGAGCAGCTGGGCATTCCCATCTGGGGCCTCACGGTGCAAAACGAGCCCATGGCTACCCAGAAGTGGGAATCCTGCATTTTTACGGGCGAAGAAGAGCGGGATTTCATAAAGGGCTACCTGGGGCCCACGCTGCAGAAAGGCGGGCTGGGCAACAAAAAGCTCATTGCCTGGGACCACAACCGCGACCTGCTGGTGCAGCGGGCCAGCGCCGTACTCGACGACCCGCAGGCGGCGAAGTACGTGTGGGGCATCGGCTACCACTGGTACGAAACCTGGACCGGCAGCGCCATGCTCTTCGACAACGTGCGGCGCGTGCACGAAGCTTACCCCAACAAAAACCTGATTTTCACCGAAGGCTGCGTGGAGAACTTTAAGCTGGACCGCGTGAATGACTGGGCCCTGGGCGAGCGGTACGGCATGTCGATGATAGGCGACTTCAACGGCGGCACCGTGGGTTGGACCGACTGGAACGTGTTGCTGGACGAAACCGGCGGCCCCAACCACGTGGGCAACTTCTGCTTCGCCCCCATTATTGCCGACACCAAGGCCGGCAAGCTTATTTACACCAACGCCTACTACTACATCGGCCACTTCTCCAAGTTCATCCGGCCCGGCGCCCGGCGCATCAGCGCCTCTTCCAACCGCGACGTGCTGCAAACCACCGCTTTCCGCAACCCCGACGGCAGCCTGGCCGTGGTAGTGATGAACCAGACCGACAAGCCCCTGGATTTCCAACTCTGGATAGACGGCCAGGCCGCCAAAACCACGTCGGCCGCCCACTCCATTATGACGATGGTGCTGTAAGGCTGTTTGTAAAGCACTTACGCCTAAATCTTTCTGATTTTATTTCCCGCAGAGGTCGCGGAGGAAAAGAAGCAGAGGTTCGCAGTGGGCTTACGTCCTACTCTGCGAACCTCTGCGTTTTTTACCTCTGCGTCCTCTGCGGGAAATGCCCGGTTTGCTGCCAGCCGCGCGTACGGTGGCCCAAGTGCTACCCCAGTCGGGGTTTCGCAACGGCTTTTTTCGCGGCGGTTTTCTTGCGGGCAACTGGTATTTTGCGCTTGGCTTTTTTGCGGCGGGGCGGCAGCCGCTCGCGTTCGGCCTTGCGCTCGGCGCGCAGGAGCAGGCGCTCGGGCAGGCGGGCAATGAGGCGGTCGCGCACGAACTGGGCCAGGCAGGAAAGCGGCACCGTGGCGGTGGTACGCAGGAAATGCCCCACTTCCCGGCTGCGGAGCGTGCTCACGCCGGCCAGGCCCCGCGCCATGAGAAACTGCTTCACTTCCTCCAGCAGCAGCAGGTTGGCCAGGGGGGCGCGCTCCACGGTGGCGTTGTAGGCGGCGGCGCGGTGGGTGCGAAGGCCCTGGGGCGCGGCCACCAGCACCCCCACCCACTCGGGCAGCAAGGGCAGCAGCTTAGGCAGGTGCTTCTCGGTAACCACAAACGTCACAAAATCATAGACCTCGCCGTAGCAGCGCAGCTGGTTGGCTACGCGCTGCAGGGTGTCGCCGTCGCCCTTCACTTCGTAGCCGTGCATGAAAGCTGGCGTGATGTGCACTACATCGGCGCGGGTGGTGCCGGTGGGCAGCTCGTCGACATACACGCCGCCCGTGAGCAGCGGATAGAGCAGAGCGCGAATTTCCGGGTCGTTCATGGCAGCCCCAAAAGTAAGCCGGGCCGGCCTGCCAGTTGAATTAACCCCATAAAACAGCGCTTTTCAAATCAAGTATAGACAGACTTGTATTAGGCCAGCGACCAATGCTTCGCGCTATAGCACACGTTTATTACCAGCACAATATCAGATATTTCCGCAGCACAGCTTCATGTATAGATAAATAATCTTCTGCAAGGCAACAATACCCCTATTACTATCCTGACGTTTGTATTTTTTCGTCAAATAGATGGAAGACAGTTTTTTATCCATTACGTGGCCTCCCTTAATAAACACGTTGTCTCAAATTATATAAAGTCAATTCATTCTCAGTATAATATTTATAAAAAATTATATGTAAATTTCATTTCAAACAGAATGATTTGCACACAATAGATGCGAATAACCAACTTGTAGTTGAGAAGGGCTGCTACGTGGTTTGGATGGAGGCAGGGGCTAATTATATGAGGATGGCAGGGCAATAGGGAGCCCACGGAAGCATTGTCCCGACTACACGAATACAGAAAATCACAGCCTTAACATACTTTATACCAGTTGCATATCTTAACTTAACGTTGACCGGCCAGCTTGTAGTTTGTCAACTTTTTTTTTTACTTCAAGGTTATGATGAACGATATTCTTGAAACAGTAAAATCGTACTTTACCAGGGGGGTAGTCGCGGACCTGAGCGCGATGGTGGACGAAACCGAGCTCAGCGTGCGTCGAGCCCTCAACAAATCGGTGCCGCTCACCCTCAAGGGCCTGCTGAACCGCGTGGAAAGCAGGCTCTCCGCTGAGGAGTTGTTCAGCCTGGTGCATACCGCCGACGCGGCCGGGGTGCTGAAGCAGCTGGCCAACCCGTCGGCTTCGGGACTAAGTGCGCCGGGCACCACGCTGCTCCGCGACCTGCTGGGCAGTGGCTACCGCGTTACGGTGCAGGAAATTGCGGTGGAAGCAGGCATTCAGCCCACGGCCAGTGCCGCCCTGCTCGAAGTGGTGGCCACGGCCGTGCTTGGGGTGCTGGGCCGCGCCGCCGTGGAAAACGAATTCATCCCGGACGAATTCGCCAATTGGCTGCGGGCGCAGCGGGAAGCCATCGGGCCGGCCCTGCTCAAAGCCATCATGGAACCGGAGCTGTCGGCGCCAGTTGGGTTACCCCTCCGAACCGAAGCCGCCCGCGCCACCACGGCAGCGCCCGCCCTATACGCCGCCGCACCCTGGGCCAAACCGGCCATGGAGCAAGCCCTGGCAGCCACCGCTCCGGCGTGGCTGCGGTGGCAGTGGGGAGCCCTATTGCTACTGGCTGTGAGCCTGGGATTCTTTTTTGGGCGCGGCCACTTTGCCGGGCCCGAAGGCAGCAGCGCCTCCATCGGCCCCGACGGGTCCCTGAGCGCGCTGCCCGTGACTGGCCCCGTCATTGAGGCCTCCGTACTTCCGGATGGACTCTCCGCCGAAAAGCCCAGCGGAGCAACCACGGTGCCCCTGAGGCTGTCGGTTCCTGAGATACTGGCCGAGCGCCGCCGCGCCGACACGCCGCCCACCCCCACCCCCAACGCCGCCTACCCGGGTTACTACGACGCGGCCAAGGACCATTACATCTACGACACCGGCCCCAAGCTCCAGCTGACCCTGGCCGATGGCAGCAGCCAGCGCGTGGGCACCAACTCCACCGAGCGGCGCCTGTATTCCTTCCTTACTCTGGCGGAAGCCGTGGACTCCGTGAACCGCACCAAGGGGTGGATAAACCTCGACCGCGTCAACTTCAGCCTCAACAGGTCCACCCTTACCCCGGAATCGATGGAGCAGCTGGGCAACCTGGCCAGCATCCTCAACGCCTACCCGCGCTCGGTGGTGAAAATAGGGGGCTACACCGACAGCACCGGCGATGCCGAGCTGAACTACCACCTGAGCGAAGCGCGCGCCCGCACCACCATGCTGGCCCTGGCCCGCCTCGGCGTGAGCCCGAGCCGCCTGCAGTCCAGGGGCTATGGACCGCGCTACTTCGTGCTGCCCAACAAAACCGCTTTGGGCCGGGCCGTAAACCGGCGCGTGAGCATTCGGGTGGTGGACAAGTAAGTGGGGCGAGGCTCCCACAGGCCAAGTTGGCGGGGCGCGATTTATTCGCCGTGCTTATCAGTACATATTGCCCGCCAAAACCCGTATTTGGTGGTATAAACCGCCCGAAATTATAACCGAACTTTGTATTGTCCTTCTATTGGAGAGTGGCTGGGAAACCAGTGGCCGCGTTAACATTACTTGTCTGCTATGACTTCAACTGCACATTATGCTGTGCCCCACGGGGCCCTGGGCGACATCGCCTTCACCACTTACCTCTATTACCGCGAAGCACGCCACGTAGACGCCACATCAGCAGACTTTGCGGCCTGGCTGGCGGCGCTGCCGGCCGCTTGCCGCGCCCACGCCGAGGCCCGGGGCCTGGCCTCGTCTCGCTCGATTACGGATTTCAAGCGTTTTTTGCTCGAAAAACGGGGCCACTCGCTTACTGAATTTCTGGCGGCGCGCCTCGCGCCCGACGTCCTCGCTTTCTGGCAGGGCCTGCCCGACGAGAACGAATAGCGCCGCGATGCCCGTTTTCCCCAGCCAGCCCTGGCAACCCCGCACCAGTGCTGCGGGGTTGCCAGGGCTGTTTTTGTGGCGAACGAACCACCGCTGATGGCTGTAGGCTACAAAAAGCATTGCGTTGGGGTGGAACAGGAAGTTCAGTGGCAAGAATCAGAATGACAGGAAGTGACAGGGCGTAACGGGCGCGCCTGAACTGGCACTTCAAAAAGGTGGCTGCGACAAATACGTATAGTATATAACAAATAATTAATTATAAATTTTTTAACTACGTATATTGCCATCCGGCCCAAGTGCTGGCAGGCACGGGGCGGCGGAAGCTGGGGCAGAAGGTGGCCCGGCTTGAACATTTTCTCCCATTTAATCCCTGCGCCATGATTCGTGTATTCCTGGTTGATGACCACCCGGTTGTGCGCGACGGCATTCGTTCGCTGCTGGAGCACCAAACGGGCATTGAGGTGGTGGGCACGGCGGGCAACGGGCAGGAGCTGCTCGACCAGCTGCCAGCTGTGCCCACCGACCTGGTGCTGGTTGACATAAACATGCCCGTGATGGACGGGTACACCACCACGCAGCACCTGCGCGAGGAATACCCCGACATTAAGGTACTCGCGCTGTCTATGCTGATGGAGGAGCTCTACATTGGGCGCATGCTGGAAGCCGGTGCCAGCGGCTACCTGCTCAAGAGCACCGGCAAGGAGGAAATCCTGCACGCCATTCACGCTGTGATGGAAGGCAAGCCGTTTTTGTGTTCCGAAATCGGGCTGGCCATGCTGCACAAGGTGCTGAACCTAGACACCCACGGAGCTGCCGCCCCGGCCCAGAAAAACCAGCTGCTTTCCAAGCGCGAGATGGAGGTGCTGCAGCTCATTGCCGAAGGCCTGACCAACGCCGAAATAGCCGACCAGCTCTTTACCAGCAAGCGCACGGTGGAAACCCACCGCCAGAACATTCTGGAAAAAACCCAGGCCAAAAACACGGCGGCCCTGGTGAAAATTGCGCTGTCGGATGGCCTTATTAAGTAGCCTCAGCCTCTACCTGCGCCATGCCCAAGCCCGCCGACGCATTGCCGTATACCCCGAACTGCCAGCTCCGGCAGCAGCTGCAGGAGGCCCGGGCCGCGGCCGAAGCGGCGCAGGCCCGCTACGCCGAGCTCTATGATTTTGCCCCGGTGGCCCTGTTCACGCTGGATGCTGGCGGCGCCATTGCGCAGCTCAACAAGCGCGCCGGCTGCCTGCTGGGGGCCCCTACCGAACAGCTGATGGGCCGCCGCTTCCAACTGTATGTGCGGCCCGACAGCCGCCCCGCGTTTCGCCAGTTTCTGGCGCTGGTGCAGGGCAGCCGCGAGCGCCACACCGCCCAGCTGGACCTGCAGACGGGAGCGGGCATGCGGTTTGCGGCGCAGTTGGAAGGACAGCCGGGCCCCGCCGGCCCCGCGCCCACCCTGCAACTGGCCGTGCTGGACGTGTCGCCGCTTAGCCACGAAACGGAGCGGCGGCGGCGCAGCGAGGAACGCCTCACGCTGGCCCTGGCGGCCTCGGGCACCGGCGTGTGGGTGTGGACGTTCGCGACCAACGCGCTGGAGTGGGACGCACAGTCGCAGGCCTGTTTTGGGCGGCCCCACCACTCCGGGCCCACTACATTTGCCGTGTTGCAGGCCGCCGTGCACCCCCACGATACTTTGCTCTTGCAACGGGCACTGCAGGCCACCATCCGGCACGGCCACCCGCTCGACCTGATGCTGCGCGCGCAGTGGCCCAACGGTTCGGTGCACTACCTCACGGCCAATGGCAAGGTGCAGTACAACGCCCAGGGCCGGCCCGACTGCCTCATTGGCCTGGTGCGTGACGTGACAGCCCGCCACGAGGCCGAAGCCGCCCTGGAGTACCGCAACCGCCAGCTGCAGCAGCTGCTCGACAACCTGCCGGTGATGGTGGCGCGCTTCGCGCCCAGCGGGGAGCTGCTGGAGGTGGCCGGGGCGGGCCTGCGCCGCCTGGGCATGCCCGGCAACGCGCTGGTGGGCACCTCGTTGTTCGACACGTTTCCGTCGCTCACCCAGCCGGTGCGGCGCCTGCTGGCCGGCGAGCCGGGCAGCTTTCTGGGCATTGCCGACACGGCCAACCAGCGGGTTTACTACCAGAACTACGGTTTTTTTGACGAGCAGAGCCAGCAGGGCGTTTTGCTGGCCTTCGACGTGACTGAATCGGAACAGATTAAAAAGCAATTATTTGAGGAGCAGAGATTCACCAAAAGCCTGCTCGACCACTACGTGGACGGCGTGGCGGCCTTCGACCAGTACGGCCGCCTCACGGCCTGGAACCGGGTGATGGCGGCCCTCACGGGCTGGGCCGAGGCGGAAGCCCTGGGCCAGGACGTATTTGCCTGCCTGCCGTTTGGGCCCGCGTCGGCGCCGGGCCTCATTGTGGCGCACTTGCTGCGCGGGGCCCGGCGGCCCCGGTTCTACCAGCCGTTCAGCCTGCTGGCCCCCGACCGCGATTTTGAGCTCACGGCCATCCCGCTGGAACCAGCCCATGGCGCCAGCAGCTGCGGCGGGCTGCTCCTGCTACGCAACGTGACGGAGCGCAACCGCCTACACGCCAGCACGGCCCGCTTCAAGGCCCGGCAGCAGCGCGATACGTTCCGCATGGTGCTGGTGGCCCAGGAGGTAGAACGCAAGCGCATTGCCGAAGCCCTGCACAACGGCGTGGGCCAGCTCCTCTACGCCACCAGGTTGCACCTGGAGGAAGGCGCCAAAGCCCTGGGCACCTCCAACAAGGCCATGGCCCTGCTGGAAGAGGCCATCAAGGCCCTGCGCAGCGTGTCGTTTGAGCTCACGCCGAGCGTGCTGGAAGACTTTGGGCTGGCCGTAGCCCTGCAGAAGCTGGCCGGCAGCATTCCGCCAGCCAAGCTGCGCCTGCACCTCTACCTCGCCCACCTCGACCACCCCCTGCCCCAGCTGCTGAACGTGGCCATTTACCGCATGGCGCAGGAGCTGCTCAACAACGTGGTGAAGCACGCCCACGCCACTGAAGCCACCCTGCACGTGGCCTACGAAGAAGGCCACGTACACATCAGCATGGAGGACGACGGCGGCGGCTTCGACGTGCCCAGCACCGTGGAATCGGCCCAGGGCATTGGCTTGGCGGGCCTCTACAACCGCGCCGCGCTGCTGGGCGGCCGCTTCGAACTGGTGTCGCACCCCGGCCGTGGCACCATTGCCACCGTCCTGCTGCCCGTGATTGAGGAACAGGAAACGTAGGGGCGGGAAAGTTTGGGGTAAGGCGCGCCGCGAATGGCGCGAGGCGTGCGCCTCATCCCCTAGCCCCTTTTCCAAAAAAGAGAAGGGGGACTGGCTTCTGCTGCTAAAAAGAGCTGGAAATCTGGACTAAAATCTAGGTGGGTAGAAGCTGAGAATGCCTGCGCGGGGTGATAGCACTAAAATAGCAAGATTCCCGTGCCCTTGATTGAAGAACGCTAGAATCTTTGGCTGAGCGCGGCGGTCGCGGCCCCTAATTAACCTCAAGGAACTTGATAACGGCAACCGAACCGGCCTGCATGCGCAGCACGTATGCCCCGGCCGCCAGACCAGCCGTAGAAAGTACGCCCCCGGCCCGCCCGTCATAAACCGGCAGCCAAGCCTTACGCATTTCCTGGCCTAACATGTTGAACACCGTTACCGAAGCCGCCGCGCCCCCAGAAACAGGGAATTCCACGCGCACCGCCGCCGCCGCGCACGTCGGGTTAGGATAAAGCACCACCTGGGTGGGCAAGAGCCTTCCGGCTAAAGCCAGCACAGTCTTTTGGTTGAGTCGCACACTCACCGTGTTCGTAAAACTTGCCGCAATCACATCCAAGTCGCCGTCCCCGTCCACGTCGCCCAGCACTACGCTGATAGGACTTTTGTCCACGGCCACGTCCGAGCCGCCAGCGAAAGTGCCACTGCCGTTGTTGAGGCGCACACTCACCGTGTTGCTGCCGGAATTGGCCGTGAGCAGGTCCAAGTCGCCGTCCCCGTCCACATCGCCCAGCACTACGCTGCCGGGGCCGTTGCCCAGGGCCACGTCCGAGTCGCCGGCGAAAGTGCCGCTGCCGTTGTTGAGGCGTACACTCACCGTGTTGCTGTAGTAGTTGGCCGTAAGCAGGTCCAAGTCGCCGTCCCCGTCCACGTCGCCCAGCACTACGCTGTAAGGGCCGTTGCCTACGGCCACGTCCGAGCCGCCAGCGAAAGTACCACTGCCGTTGTTGAGGCGCACACTCACCGTGTTGTCGACATCGTTGGCCGTGAGCAGGTCCAAGTCGCCGTCCCCGTCCACGTCGCCCAGCACTACGCTGCCGGGGCTGTTGCCCACGGCCACGTCCGAGGCGCCGGCGAAAGTGCCGCTGCCGTTGTTGAGGCGCACACCCACCGTTCTCGTGCCTGGGCCAAATGGATAGTGGGCCGTGAGCAGGTCCAAGTCGCCGTCCCCGTCCACGTCGCCTACTGCCACGCTGATAGGACTATCGGCCACGGCCACGTCCGAGCCGCCGGCGAAGGTGCCGCTGCCATTCGTAGCAGCGGCAGTAAACTGGAAAACGCGCGGGGTGGCCAATCTGCCGCCCGCGGCCGTAGCCGCTGTAGTCAGCGTAGCTTGCACCGTCTCGCCGGGCCGGAAGGCATAGGCGGGCGCGAAGCTCACCGTACTGCCGCTGGACGTGGTAGTGCCGCTATGGCCTGTGCGCAGCCCCCCGCGCTGAGCACTGAATATTTTAAGGGCAGTTGTGCTGCCCGCCGCAACGGGCTGATTAAAGCTCACGGCTACTGGGCCCATCGCGGAGGCTGCTCGGGCATTGGCTACCGGGCTGGTGCCAGTGATGGTCAGGACTTGGGCCTGAGCCAGGGGCGCAGACCAGAGCAGACCTGACAGCAGTAAGCAGTGCAGCCAAGTGGTACTCCTGCCCGCAACAGGCCAGCAGATTAATGAGTTGGTGTACATATTAATCGAGTTGAGGAGCGAAAAAAGAAGGATACAACGAAAACGCAACGAAGGCTGCACGTGGTTGAACCGACCAGTCGGGGGACCAACATGATGAATATAATAACAATATATATAATCTACAATATTTAACAGCCTATTTTAATAAGCAATTATTCGTTAATCTTAGGAAGATGCTTGCTGGCGCGGCTTTACGGGCCAGTCTATACTCATGACGCAGACCTTAATTATCCAGAGGCTTTTTATTGAAGCATAACATGGCATAGGATGCTTTACATGCATTCTGCAAGAGGGTGCTTTTTGCTAAAACGCCGCTATTTTATCTTATTTTCCTAACGATTCCGATTGCCTTAGCGAGTCCTGTGGAACATGCCCAGAATACCCGATTTTCCTGCCGCGGCCGATGAATGCAACAGCATCTCGATAGCCTTTTTGCGCGAGTCAGGACTGATGGGTACGGCTTACACGTCACTACCCTACGGTTCAGCTGCAACGGCCACCCCACTCGTAGCGTTGGGCTAAGGGTGAACCTAGTAGCCGATACGACGCCCCACGTGCGCCTGCATTGCACCCTCGACAAACCACCAGCTACGGATTACCGGATTCCGCTGGAGGCGCTGGCCAGCCACCTACCCGGCCACCGCACTGGTCCGTGTCGGGCCGGGGGGCTGCCGTGCTGTATCTGCGCACGGGCACCGGCTATTTTACCCACCGCGAAGCCTATGGCACTTACCGGCTTTATTATAATTCGCAACTAACGCCCACCAGTATCCGGACTTGGTGGGCCCACCTTATTAGGCCTCAAACTAGAGAAAACCTATATGGCCCGTTTCGGGAAAGGCCGCGAAAACCACTACTGGGGCCAGCCCACCCGCTGGCATGCCCATCCACTGAAACCAGAGGCCAAAACCGACCAGGCCTCGCAAGTCGGGTCCGCCCACCTTCAGAACGTTTTTTTAGGCATTGCGAGGGCAAATGAGAAGTTTTGTCCCGCAAACAAGCAATAAAGCCTGTAAACAGCTAAATTATAGCTGTTTACAGGCTTTTTCCGTGGGCCCACTCGGAATCGAACCGAGGACCTACTGATTATGAGTCAGTTGCTCTAACCGATTGAGCTATGGGCCCGTTGCCGGAGGCAGTCATCTTTCACCTCAACCTTCGCCGTTGCCAGCCCTCCAACAGCACAAAAGTACGACCTTCGCCCACGGAAAAACAAGCCAACCCATGCTACCCCATCTGTTATTTGATTTCGGCGGCGTCATCATCGATATTGACTACGACGCCACCCCCGCTGCCATGCGCCGCCTGAGCCGTGCCGGCAGCACCATTGCCTTTTCGCAGGCCAGCCAGTCGGCGCTGTTCGACCAGTTTGAAACCGGCCACCTCTCCCCCGCCGCGTTCCGCACCGGCCTGCGCGCCGTCTACGACCTCGACGCCACCGACGCGCAGCTGGACGCCGCCTGGCACGCCATGCTCCTGGGCGTGCCCGCCGAGCGCCTCGCCCTCATTGGCGAGTTGCGGGCGCAGGGCCACCAAACCGCCCTGCTCAGCAACACCAATGCCCTGCACATTGCCGAAATTAACCAGCGCCTGGCCACCCAATACGGCTTCCGGCACGGCATTGCCGACGTGCTCGACCGGGTTTTTTATTCCCAGGAAGTGGGGCTGCGCAAGCCGGGCGAGGAAATATTCCGCCACGCCCTGCGCGAAATGAACTGGCAGCCCGAAGACGTGTTGTTTATTGAAGACAGCCCGCAGCACATTGCCACGGCCCGGCGGCTGGGGCTGCAGGTGCTGCACCTGGCCCCGCCCCTCACCCTCACCTCCGCCCTGCCCAAAGCCCTCCGTGCCTTTCCCCGAGAATACGCCCCCGCCTAGTCCTGACCCCAATTTCTGGCCGGCCGCGCCGCCGGTGCCACCGGCCCTGGCGGATGCGCCCGGCCCGCTCGCGGAGCGGTTGCGGGCGCGGCGGCTGTTCCGGCGCTTCGAGCGGCCGGAGCCCTCGCCCACGCGCCAAGCGGTGGTGCACATCGGGCTGTTTCTGGTCACGCTGGTTACCACCACGCTGGCGGGCGTGCAGCTCACGCAGGCCCGCGAAGACCCCATTAATTGGCTGCCTTTCGATATTTTTCAGTTGAGCGGCCCGGCCCTGTGGGAAGAGCTGCAGCGCGGGCTGTGGTTTTCGCTGCCGTTTCTGGCGGTGCTCACGGTGCACGAGTTTGGGCATTACTTCACGGCGCGCTACAACCGGGTGCGCTCGACGCTGCCTTATTTCATTCCTTTCCCGCTGGGATTGGGCACTTTTGGGGCCATTATCCGCATCAAGCAGCGGATTTTCTCGCGGCGCGAGTTTTTCGACATTGGTTTGGCTGGGCCGCTGGCGGGCTTTGTGGTGGCGGTGGGCGTGCTGGCTTACGGCTTCACGCACCTGCCGCCGCTGGAGTACCTCTTTGCCCTGCACCCCGAGTATGCGCAGTACGGCGCCAACTACGCCCAGCACGTGTACCCGCCGGGTGCGGCCGGCTACACCCTGGCCAAGCCCCTGCTCTACCAGTTCCTGGAAGCTACCCTGGCCGACCCAGCCCGTCTGCCCCACACCAACGAGCTGCTGCACTACCCGGTGCTGCTGGCCGGTGCGCTCAGCCTGTTTTTCACGGCTCTCAACCTGCTGCCCATGGGCCAGCTCGACGGCGGCCACATTCTCTACGGCCTGATGGGCCGGCGGCGCTTCAACAAAACGGTGCTGTTCATTTTTCTGGGCTTTGTGTTTTACGCCGGGCTGGGCATGTTTTCGCTGCGCAGCAGCTGGGAAGTGTGGCTATACGGCGGCACTGCCTACGCCCTGTACCTGGGGCTGATATTCTGGCGCGTAATGCCCACGCCCCGCCAGAGCCTGCTGCTGGCGGCCAGCGTGTGGGCGGCGCAGCTGGCGTTCACAGTGGCCTTCCCCAACGCGTTTGGCAACCCCGGCTGGCTGATTTTCGGGCTGCTGCTGGGCCGCTTCACTGGCATCTACCACCCGCCCGCTCCCGACGAGCGGCCCCTCAGCGCCGGCCGCAAGGTACTGGGCTGGGTGATGGTTGCTATTTTTGTGGTCTGCTTCACGTCGAGCCCCTTTAAGTAGCCACGCAACATTAACCATAACAAAAAAGGCGGTCATGCTGAGCCTGTCGAAGCATCTCTACCGCAATAGTTAATTTGTTTACACCCGCTCCGCGGTAGTGATGCTTCGGCTGTGCTCAGCATGACGTTGTAGATGCAGTACGCTTGCTTCTGCACGACTACTTACTAACCGTTTGTCATCCTGAGCGCAGCGAAGGACTTCTCACGTTGCGCCGCGTTTGTTCTGCGGTGAGAAGGTCTTCGCTGCGCTCAGGATGACATTTTGTAATTCCGACAAACCCTTAGCCGTTATTTCCACGAATGATTTTTACCCAAAAGCAGCTTTTCATTGGCACCACGCACATTGCGTTGCGGGCCGAAAGCCTGTATGTCTGCAAGCGCAACCCCCAGGGGGTAGCCACGCTCGAAACCGAAGTACCTTACGAAGAAGTGCTGCCCGTGAAGTCGGGCGAGCACCGGCACATTCCCACCACGCAGCTCGTGCTTACGGGGCTGCTGCTGCTTTTTGTGGGCTACGGCCCCTGGCGCGACTGGCTGGCTACGGGCGAAGCAGGATTTCCCCTGTATTCGTGGTGGGTGATTCTTGGGGTGAATGCCCTGGCCATCTGGCTGCGCTTTGAGCAGCAGTGGTGCACCTTCCGGCTGCAAACCGCCCACCTGGCCGTGACCCTGGCCGGCCGGCCCTGGCAGCGCGACGCGTTCCGCGCGCTGGTAACCGAGCTGGAGCGTCGCACCAAAACCTACTTGCGCGACGAGTACGGCCAGGTCAATCCGCTGGGCTTCATAGAGCCGCAGCTGCGCCGCGTGGCCTGGCTGCGGGAGCTCGACGTGCTCAGCGCCCGCGAAGCCCAGGCCCTGAGCACGCGCCTCACCGGCCGCCGCACCACCGACACGCTTAAAAGCATGGGCCAGGAGCTGGAATCCCCGTACCTGAACTAAGGCGCCATCAGGCAAATACCGGGGTGAATTTTACGGGGGGGGGGTAGGCGCAGGCAGTGCCCGCGCCAAAGCAGGTGGCTGCATGGGCGTGCTAAATGACCGCAACGGTATGTTTTCCGTGAACCACCTCCAAGCCAATCAGCGGGGAAAGCTTCGATTCGCGGCGTTAGCGGCCTGCTGCTAGAGGCCTGACGTGGGCTCCTTGAGTACGGGGTACACTGTTATCAAACCACTTCCGGGCTCAACCATCACCCCAAGATAGTACGTGCTCTGCGGCAAACCTGAGCCCTGGGAACTTGCCATGATGGCCCGCGTATGGATAAGAGTTCAGTCACCCTATGCTCTCCCTACGCCATGGCTATTTCCCTCAATCCCCAGGCCGTTACCTACGCCAAGCGCCTCATTCGGGACGGCAACACCAAGGGCCACAAAAGCCCCTGGGCCGCGCACGTCCCCTGCACCGCCGATGAAGACATTTTTCTGGAAAGCCACGAGATTGAGGAGTACGGCAACTGGTACCTGGGCCTTGACATGAGCAAGCGCGAAAACTCCCCGGAGCGCTACCATTTCCCGTATGGCGACTTCCGTGCCGTGCACCACAACGGCCTGCTGGCCGCCCGGGAAAGCGCCGCCCAGCAAGGCTACTCCGACATTGAAAATGCCGCAATCAAACTGCTCAAGTTTATGACGGAGCGCGCCTGCTAGCGCTCCATTCAAAAGTGAGTGGTGCTAAGTGTTGTAGAAAAAAAAAGGCCGTCATGCCGAGCGCAGCCGAGGCATCTGGCTCGCTTCGTTGAACGGTGCGAGCGAGATGCCTCGGCTCGCTCGGCATGACGGCCTTTTAGCTGCGTTTGCTGCTGCCAGGCGGTGCTAGCCCAGCGCCGCCACGCCGGGCAGCTCCTTGCCTTCCATGTACTCCAGCAGCGCGCCGCCGCCGGTGCTGATGTAGCTCACCTGCTCGCCGAAGCCCAGCTGCTGCACAGCCGCGGCCGAGTCGCCGCCGCCGATGAGCGAATAAGCGCCTTTGGCGGTGGCATCGGCAATGGCGTGGGCCACCTGCTCGGTGCCTTTGGCGAAGCTGGGCATCTCAAACACGCCCATGGGACCGTTCCAGAGGATGGTTTTGCTGTCGCGGATGATGGCCGTGAAGGCCTCGCGGCTTTCGGGGCCCAGGTCGAGGCCCATCCAGCCCTCCGGGATTTCGGTGTTGGGCGCCTCTTTCACGTTGGCGTCGTTGGCGAATTTGTCAGCAATGAGCGAGTCGGTGGGCAGCACCAGGTTCACGCCCTTGTCCTTGGCTTTTTGGATGAGCTCGCGGGCCAGGTCCACCTTGTCGGCTTCGAGCAGCGAGCTGCCCACTTTGCCGCCCTGCGCCACCGCAAACGTGTAGGCCATGCCCCCGCCAATGAGCAGGTTGTCGACCTTGTCAAGCAGTTTTTCGATGATGAGAATCTTGTCGGAAATTTTGGCCCCGCCCATGATGGCGGTGAAGGGCCGCTCGGCTTCTTCCAGCACTTTCTTGGCGTTGTCGAGCTCCGACTGCAGCAGGTAGCCACCCACCCGGTCCGCGGGCGCAAAGGAATGGGCCATTACGGCCGTGGAGGCGTGGGCGCGGTGCGCGGTGCCAAAGGCATCGTTCACGTACACGGTGCCCAGCTTGGCCAGTTTGGCGGCAAAGTCTTTATCTCCGGCTTCTTCTTCTTTGTAGAAGCGCACGTTGTCTAGCAGTAGCACCTGGCCGGGCTGCAGGGCTGCAGCTTTTTGCGCGGCCTCCTCGCCCAGCACATCGCCCCCAAACTGCACTTCGCGGCCATACTCCTCGGTGAGGCGCGCCACCAGGCTTTCCAGCGAAAACTTCTTCTCGTACCCGCCCTTGGGCCGGCCCAGGTGCGAGAGCAGCACCACGGAGCCGCCGTCGTTGAGGATTTTCATCACCGAGCGCGTGGCCATGCGGATGCGCGTGTCGTCGGTGATGCGCAGGTCTTTGTCGAGCGGCACGTTAAAATCGACGCGCATCACGGCGCGCTTGCCAGCGAAATTGTAGGTATCGAGGGTGTTCATCGAATGAGAAGGCGTTGGTTTGAGGCTGCAAAGTAAAGCCAGCGAGAACGACAACTCCCCTCCTTCTTTAAGGAGGGGATGTTCGAGGCAAGGGCTCGGACGGGGGTGGTTGAGTCGTTGCACGATGGCCGAACGATTTCGCCGCTGGTCGTGCCCACATCGTTCAACGACTTCACCACCCCAGCTCACGCTTTGCGTAAGCGTCCCCTCCTTAAACAAGGAGGGGAGTTGTCGTTCTTCTGGCCCCGTTCCCCTCCTTACCTTTGCTTCACTTATGAGAATCGGCATTTTTTTCGGAGGCACTTCGCGCGAGCGGGAAATTTCTTTCGCCGGCGGCCGCACCGTCTTTGATAATTTGGATAAGGCCCTGTTTCAACCGGTGCCCATCTTCGTGGATAGCTTGGGGCAGTTCATTCTGCTCGACTGGCAGTTTATTTACAAGGGCACCATTCGGGACTTCTACCCGCCGGTGTCGTCGCAACCGCCTTCGCTGCACCATTTGCAGGTGTACATCGAAAGCCTGGGCGAGCTCAGCCACGAGGAGAAATTCCAGGCCATTGCCAAGGTGGGCCGCCAGGTGCAGATAGAGGAATTGCCCCTGCTCATGGACTTCGCGTTTCTGGCCCTGCACGGGCCGGGCGGCGAAGACGGCGCCATTCAGGGCATGTTGGAGTGGCTGGGCATCCCGTACTCGGGTTCCGGCATTCTGCCCTCGGCCTTCGGCATCGATAAGATTGCGCAGAAGAACCTGCTGCACGCCCTGGGCCGGCCCACGCCCGCTTTCCGCGTCATAAAGGCCGAGGAATGGGACAGCACCAACCACGCCGCCACACTGAGCTACCTGGTGCGCGAGCTGGGCCTGCCGCTGGTGCTAAAGGCCCCGCGCCAGGGCTCCAGCATCGGCGTGAGCATTCTGAAAACCGACGATTTAACCAAGTTTGAGGACGCTGTGGAGCGCAGCCTGTTCCGCAAAAACCTCACGAAAGAGGAATGGCTGCGGCTGGGCGAACAGGACAAGCTGGCCTGGGTGCAGCACCTCACCGACATCCGCGAAGGCATTGGCCTGCCGGTTCTAGTTGACAGTTTTCCGTTGTCAGTTGTCAGTGATAATGCAGGCCTGACAACTGACAACAACCAACCAACAACTATCTACCACCCCGAAACCCTGCTCTTTGCCCTCAACGAGCGGTTTGAAACGGCCGACAGCGTGCGCCTGACCAACGTGGACGGCGAAACGCAGGTGCTGATTGAAAGCTTTGTGGCCGGCCGCGAGTTCAGCTGCATTGTGGTGGAAGACGCCAGCGGCCTGCCCCTGGCCCTGCCGCCCACCGAGATTGTAAAGGGCGACGAGCTGTTTGACTACCGCTCGAAGTACCTGCCCGGGCTGGCGCGCAAAGTCACGCCCATTGATTTGCCCGAAGAGAAAATTCAGGAAATCCGCGAGGCCTGCGAGGAGATGTTCCGCACGTTTGGATTCCAGGTGTATGCGCGCCTCGACGGCTTTGTGGGGCACGACGGCCAGCTGTTTCTCAACGACCCGAACACGACTTCGGGCATGCTGCCGGCGTCGTTCTTCTTCCACCAGGCGGCCGAAATCGGTCTCAATCCGTCCCAGTTTCTCACGTTTCTGATTCGCACGTCGCTGGCGGCGCGGCGCCGGGCCGGACTGCGGCCCGTGAAGCTGGCGCAGCTGCTGGCCCGGCTGGACGACGCCGTGGCCGGCCGCCAGCACGAAACCACCGAGCGCATCCGCGTGGCCGTGATTATGGGCGGCTACTCTTCAGAGCGGCACATTTCGGTGGAGAGCGGCCGCAACATCTACGAGAAGCTTAGCTCCTCGGCCAAGTACGCGCCGGTGCCGGTGTTCCTCACCGGCTCGGCCGATGAGCACCGCCTCTACGTGCTGCCCGTGAACGTGATGCTGAAGGACAACGCCGACGACATCCGCGAGAAGATTGAGCACGCCGAGGCCGGCGAGGCCCCGCACCCCATTCTGGAGCGCATCCGCCGCGAAGCCAGCACCATCACCAGCACCTACGCCGGCCAAGGGCTGGCGCTGCCGCGCCGCATTACCTTCGAAGACCTGGCCCAGCTGGCTGATGAGGTGTTTATTGCCCTGCACGGCCGGCCCGGCGAAGACGGCGCGCTGCAGCAGCAACTGGAAAAATTCGGGCTTCCCTACAACGGCTCGGGCGTGGCCAGCAGCAGCGTCACCATCAACAAGTTTGAAACCAACAAGCGCCTGCGCACCGCCGGCCTGCTGGTGGCCGAGCACCGTATGGCCACCAAGCTGGAGTGGTGGGCCGATGCCGAAGGCTTTTACCGCACGCTCGAAACGCAGTTTCCTTACCCCTTCATTGCCAAGCCCGCCGACGACGGCTGCTCTTCGGCGGTGAAGAAAATCAAGACCCGCGCGGAGCTGGAAGCCTTCAGCAAGCTCATTTTCCGGACCGAGGAAGACTTGCTGACTGGCCCCGCCGGGGTGCTGCAGCTGGGCTTCAAGGAAGAGTTTCCGCGCAAGGATGCCTTCCTGGTCGAAACGCTCATCAGCCGCGACGGGGCGGCTCACTTCCTGGAAGTGACGGGCGGCCTGCTCACGGCTTACGACAAAGAAGGGCAGCTCAGCATTGAGGTTTTTGAAGCCAGCGAGGCCCTGGCCACCGGCGAGGTGCTAAGCTTGGAAGAGAAATTCCTGGCCGGCGAAGGCCAAAACATCACCCCCGCCCGCTACGCCACCGACCCCGCCGAGCGCCAGCGCATCTCCAACGAGGTGAAAGCCGTGCTGCGCCGCGTGGCCGAAGTGCTCGACATTCAGGGTTACGCCCGCATCGACGCGTTTGTGCGCGTGCGCACCGAGGGCGAAGTCGAGGTGTTGATTATCGAAGTAAACTCCCTGCCCGGCATGACGCCCGCCACGTGCATTTTCCACCAAACGGCGCTGGCCGGCTACACGCCGTATCAGTTCATCGACCGGATTCTGGAGTTTGGCAAGGTGCGGGTGGCCTTAAGCACAACCAAATAGCACGTCATGCTGAGCGCAGTCGAAGCATCTCTACCGCAGTAGTAAATCCAATTAATTGGTTTGGTTAAGCAGTAGAGATGCTTCGACTCCGCTCAGCATGACGTTCTTTATTCCTTCAAATAGCATCTTACTCACTCAATGTCTTTCTTTTCTGCTAATTCCCCCCTCGACGTGGTGAAGCACTTGGTGCTGATTGCCATAGCCGGCCTGCTGCTGATTCTGGGGTTCTTCTACGTGTACCTGCCCATGACCACGCACCACGGCGAAACCATTACAGTACCCAAGGTGACGGGCATGAACGTGGCCGACCTGGAGGACTACCTCGAGGAGCGCAACCTGGCCTACTTCGTGGACGATTCCAGCTACAGCCCCAGCATTCGGCCCTTTACGGTGCTGGTGCAGGACCCCGCGCCCGGCGAAAAGGTGAAGGAAGGCCGCAAAATCTACCTGCAGGTGAGCATGAAAAACCCGCCGGTAATCAAGATGCCCAAGCTCACCGATGGCTCTTCGAAGAATGCCATGCTCATCCTGAAAAGCTACGACCTGGTGGTGGGCCAGATTCAGCTGGTGCCCGACCTGGCCCAGAACGCCGTGCTCAAGCAGCTGGTGAACGGCAAGGAGATAGCGCCCGGCGCCCCCATTGCCAAAGGCACCAAGGTGGACCTGGTGGTAGGCGACGGCCAGGGCAACCAAACCTTTGCCGTGCCCTACCTCATCAACATGCCCGAGGACGAGGCCGTGACCCTGCTGGTGGGCCAGGGCCTGCAAAAAGGCGAAGTATTCCAGGTGCCCGCCGAGAGTGGCCAGGTGCCCGGCACAGTGGTGCGCCAGCGCCCCATCGCCAGCCCCGACGCCACCATTCGCATGGGCCAGCTGGTTGATATCTGGGTGGCCCAGTAATTCGTATCTGAGTAGCGCGAAGCGTGCTTCGCGTCCGTGTGCCGAAGGGATTAGTTCTTGTGGCGCCGGGCGCGAAGCACCGCTTCGCGCTACTGCACTTTTTCCGGTTCTGCCGTCGTTAGGTTTTCAAAGCCCGATTCTATGACCAATTGCTTCTCCTGCTACCGCCGTTTCCTATTGCCCGCTTTGCTGCTGCTGGCCGGCGCGGCAGCCGGCCAGGTGGCCCCCGCGCTGCCCCTCGCCGCCGACCCGGCCCGCGCCGCGTATGCCCCCACCAAGTCCCAGCGCGCCCAGCAGCGCGGGGTGGCCGCGGTGGCGCTGCCTTTTTTCGACGATTTCACCACGCCCCTCGAAGGACTGCCCAAAACCCTGAACTGGCTGCCCACCGGCGGCGCTTTGGTTAACAACCGCCTGGCCCTGCAGCCCCTGACCCGCGGCACGGCCACCCTCGACGGCCTGCGGGCCAACGGCCGGAGCTACAGTGGGCTGGTGACCAGCTCCTACGGCGAGCTTGATTCGCTGACATCACAGCCCATCAACCTGGGTGGCCTGACGCCAAACGATGCCGTGTACCTGAGCTTTGCCTGGCAGGCGGGCAGCATTGTGGGCGTGCCCAATGCCAGTGGCGGCACCACGCCGGTACGTTTGGAGCTGTACGTGCGCACCGCCAACGGCACCTGGGAGCTGGCCTGGAGCCAGGCCAGCACGCGCCGCCGCACCGGCTTCCGCCAGCAGGTCATCGACCTGAACCAGGCCAAGTACCTGCACGGCAGCTTCCAGTTTCGGTTTGTGGCCATCGGCAACGCTTCCGACAACAGCGACAACTGGAGCATCGACTACGTGGTGCTGGACCGCGGCCGCACCCGCGGCACTTCCGATACCACCTTTGTAGACATTGCCACCAGCGCCGGGTTGCGCGGCGGCAACCCCTCGGGCGGCCTGCGCAGCCCCCTGCGGCGGTTTTCGGCCATGCCGGTGTGGCAGTTCAACGCCGCCCCGGCAGGCACCAGCGAGCTAAACCCGCGCCTGGGCGTGAACCTGAGCAACCTGAACGCCGGCGTGCTGCCCATTCCCATTGATATCACCGGCTCGGTGCGCGTGCTGCCCGCCGCGGCGCTGGGCAGCTGGCTCCAAATAAGCCGCCCGCTGCCTGTGAACCCACGCCTCGACAGCGTGACCGGGGCCGCCAACCGCCTGGCCATACCCGCCACGGCTGTTGAAAAGCGCCTGCGCTACACGCTGGCCCTCAACACCCAGGAAACCAACCCGCGCACCCTGGCCAACGACACCATCTTCCGCGACGTAGAGCTGAGCAACTACTACGCCTACGACGACGGCTCGGCCGAAAACATCACGCAGCTGGTGCCCTACTCCACGGGCCAGTCTGCCGCCTTCGCTTATCGTTTCGACCTCAACCAGCCTGATTTCGTGCGGGCACTCCGCCTGTACCCCGTTTTCACCGCGTCGGATGCCGGCCCGCGCCCCATCACCATCAACGTGTGGGCCGATGAGGCCGGCCGGCCCAGCCAGCAGCCCCTGGCCACCAAAACCGCTACCATTTCCAACCCGTTACCGGCCGGCTTTCAGTACGCCGAAATCACATTCGACGTCCCCGTGCGGGTTTCGGGGTCCTTTTACGTGGGCTACTCGCAGCCCTCGCAGGGCCGCGACCTGCACTACGGCCTCGACCTGAACAGCACTTTTCCGGCCCGCCACCTCTGGCGCCGCGACAATACCGGCACCTGGGACACCGTGAACTTCGTGCCGCGCGGCCTGCCGCCCCGCGGTGCCCTCATGATGCGTGCCGTGATGACCAATGGCGTGGTCACAGCCACAGCTTCGGCCCGCGAGGCGGCAGCTTTCAGCCTGTTTCCCAACCCGGCGGCGCGGGGCACCACCGTCACGGTAGCGGGCCCCCGCTTTGCCCGCGCCACCGTATTCGATGCCCTGGGGCGGGCAGTCTGGCAACAGCCTACGGCGCAGGCCGGGCAGGCGAGCCTGGCGCTGCCCGCACTGCCACCGGGCGTTTACACGGTGCGGCTCACCCTGCCCGATGGCCGCCCCGTGGGCCGCCGGCTGATGCTGGAATAGCCGCACCAGAAAACACAAAAAAGAGGCCCGTCTAATTGGACGGGCCTCTTTTTTTGGCCATTGGGCGTAGCAGCAGCATATGCTGCTACCGGCCCGGCTTGGTGTGTGCGCTTAGTTAGCGGGCATCAGCACCGTGTCGATAACGTGGGTTACGCCGTTGCTCGAAATCACGTCGGCGATGGTCACGGTAGCCATGCCGCCTTTGGCGTCTCTAATCATTACGCCGTTGCCGTTCTTCATCACGGTCAGCTGCTCGCCCTGCACGGTGGTCAGAACCTGGCCGGCGGTGAGGTTGGCAGCGGTGAGGCGGCCGGGTACTACGTGGTAGGTCAGGACTTTGGTAAGAGTCGGCTTCATTTCGGGAGTCACCAGCGAGGCAACCGTGCCAGCGGGCAGCTTATCGAAAGCAGCGTTGGAAGGGGCGAATACGGTGAAAGGACCGGCGCTTTTCAGCGTCTCTACCAGGCCGGCAGCCTTCACGGCAGCCACTAGGGTGGTGTGGTCAGAGCTGCCCACGGCGTTGTCCACGATGTCCTTATCGGGCGTCATCATGGCGCCGCCCACCATAACACCACCGCCGGTGCCCATGGTGGTACTCATCGCCTCGCCTTTGCGGGGCTTGGTTTTGGCTTTCATTTTGTCGCCCTTATCTGTTTTGCCTTTGACCTTCATTTTGCCGTCGTCGGCCATTTTGGTCTTGGTCATCGTGCCGTCGGCCTTGGTTTTGGTTTTCTCGTCGTCACTTTTGGTTTTCATGTCCTGAGCGAATGCAGGAGTTGCGAAAGCGACGGTGAGAGCGAGGGCGGCGAAGAGTGGTTTGCTGTTCATGGGAAATTATTAGGAAGTGATAAATTTAACTGGCCACTATACGTGGTTCAATTCGTTTTGGGTGTTGAGACTACTGTGAAAGTCGAAAAAGCTGTCATCCCGAGTGGAACGAGGGACCGTGGTGCGGGGGAGGGTTCACCTCAACAAAGGCAGCGAAGCAGACACAATGCCTGCTAATGGATTCGATTAGCCAAACCCCGCTTGCGGCAGTGCGGTAACGTCGGCCATTGTGCTAGAATCCTCAGTACGAAAAAGCCCCACGGCCTCGATTGAGGAGCGAGGGGCTTTTGTCATAGGCGAGTTGGCATCTACAACCCTTTGGGCTTGCACAAATCTATTCGACTGAAATATTCACTCCGCTTACCCTACCACCGCTGCCTAAAAACGCAAGCATAAAAGCCGCGCCGCGTACCCACAAGCGTACCTTGAACAAACAAAAACCCCATTTCCAAGCTGGAAACGGGGTTTTTTGTGGCCGCGTTAGGAATCGAACCTAAATCAAGAGCTTCGGAAACTCTCATACTATCCGTTGTACGACGCGGCCGGATTGCGGCTGCAAAAGTAGCCATAAAAGCGAAGGGGACCAAATGTAACGTCACAATTACTGCAAGTCAGCCGGGAATAGGCAAAACCTCAAGCCTGCAATATCAGTTAAGCCAACCGTGTTAATGCTCACAAATCTTCAACCTTCTACATCGTCTTTATGAAAAAGAATCTGTACACGGCCGACGCCTCGGCCATTGGTGGCCGTAGCGGCCGCGTTCGCTCGGCCACGGGCACTATCGACATGGAAATGTCGGTACCCGAAGGACTGGGCGGCAAAAAAAATGCTACCAACCCCGAAGAGCTGTTTGCTGCCGGCTACGCCTCGTGCTTCCAGCAGGCGCTGCTCGTGATTGCCCAAAAAGCCGGCGACACCCTCGATAAGGAAAGCAAGGTGCAGTGCTCCGTCACCTTGTTTCAGGAAGGCGAAGGCTACGGCCTGAGTGCCGTGCTGGACGTGGACCTCAAGAAGTTCGACGAGGCCAAAACCATTGAAATGGTGCGCCAGGCACACGTTATCTGCCCGTACTCGGTGGGCACCCGCGGCAACATGGAAGTGGAGCTGCGCGTGATGGGCAAAGCCATTCCGGTGAAGGCCGAAGAGAATGCGGGCGTTGCCGGCGAGTAATTTTTTAACTGGTTGTTAACTGAAAAATGCCGCCGGATATGCTCCGGCGGCCATTTTTCAGTTCAACAACCAGTTACCGCTACGCGGTAGCCAGCACTTCCTTTACACGGGCGGCGGCGTCCTTCAGCAGGGTAGCCGATTTCACTTGTAGACCGCTTTCGTCGATGATGCGCGCACCTTCTTCGGCGTTGGTGCCTTGCAGGCGCACGATGATGGGCACGCGGATGTCGCCGATTTTCTTGTAGGCCTCCACCACGCCGTTTGCCACCCGGTCGCAGCGCACAATGCCGCCGAAGATGTTGATGAGGATAGCCTTCACGTTCGGGTCCTTCAGGATGATGCGGAAGCCTGCTTCTACCGTCTGGGCGTTGGCTCCACCCCCTACGTCGAGGAAGTTGGCCGGCTCGCCGCCGCTCAGCTTGATGATGTCCATGGTGGCCATGGCCAGGCCGGCACCGTTCACCATGCAGCCCACGTTGCCGTCGAGCTTCACGTAGTTCAGGTTGTTCTGGCTGGCTTCTACTTCCAAGGGGTCTTCCTCGTTGAAGTCGCGCAGGGCCACGAAATCTTTGTGGCGGTACAGGGCGTTTTCGTCCAGCGTCACCTTGGCGTCCACGGCCAGAATCTTGTTGTCCGACGTCTTCAACACGGGGTTAATTTCGAACATGGCGCTGTCGGTTTCGTCGTAGGCCTTGTACAGGGCGGTTACGAATTTCACCATCTCCTTCTGCGCTTCGCCCTCAAGGCCCAGGTTGAAGGCAATTTTGCGGGCCTGGAAGCCCTGCAGGCCCACGGCGGGGTCTACGTGCTCGCGGTGAATTTTCTCGGGATGCGCCTCGGCTACCTCCTCGATGTCCATGCCACCTTCGGTGGTGTAGATGATGACGTTTTTGCCCAACGCCCGGTCCAGCAGCACGCTCATGTAGTACTCCTTCGGCTCCGAAGCGCCGGGGTAGTACACGTCCTGGGCTACCAGCACCTTGTTTACTTTGCGGCCTTCGGGGCCGGTTTGCTTGGTAATGAGCTGCATGCCAATGATGTCCTTGGCAATACCCGCCACCTTGTCCAGGCCTTTAGCGAGCTTCACTCCGCCCCCTTTGCCTCGTCCGCCGGCGTGGATTTGCGCCTTGATGACGAACCAAGTGGTGCCGGTGTCAGCCGTCAGCTTTTCGGCGGCGGCCACGGCCTCCTCGGGCGTATCGGCCACAATGCCTTCTTGGATACGGACACCGTATTTTTTCAGGATTTCCTTGCCCTGGTATTCGTGAATGTTCATAAGGTTGGTAAAGGGGTGGGTTTAGCTACTCTTACCTTCGGTTGGTAGCACGAAAGTACGGCGGCCAGTCTTTATTGTAGCAATTGCGTGCTCGTAGCAACCGTTTTACTGCCCGTACCAGCGGGCCAGCACGGCTTCGGCGGGCTTGTGCTGGGGCGTGAAATCGGCGTGGCGGCGGGCCGGACCGTCGGGTGCTAGGCCGGGGTACCACTTCCAGATAAACATGCCTTTCAGCCACGGCTGGCCCCAGCAGGCCCGGAACAGGGCCTCGTAGCAGCGGGCCTGCGTGGCTTCGTCGGGCGCTATGGGCAGGGCCAGGCGCTCGGGCCACTCCCAGGGCCGGGCGGCGGCATCGGGGGTGGTTTTGTAGCCCACTTCGGTGAACACAATCGGCTTTTTAACCTTTTTCTGCCAGGCGGCCAGCTCGCGCAGGTGGGGCTGCCAGCCGGCTATCAGGGTGTCGAGCGACGGGTTGGCGGCCGGGCTCAGGGGGAAGTAGGCTTGAATGCCTACGTAGTCGAGCGCGTCCCAGAACCGAATTTGCTGGTACTCGCCGCTCCAGTTGGCGGCGTAGGTGAGCGGCCCTTGGTACACCTTCCGGATTTGGCGAATGAGGCGGCGCCACGCTTTGTCGTGGGCGGGCTTGGTGGGGTACAGCAGCTCGGTGCCAATGCAAAAAGCGTCGAATTTGCCTTCCTCGGCCACCTGGGCGTAGTGCAGGATGAAGCTGGTGTAGCTGGCAAACCAGGCGTCCCAGTCGGCCTGGTTTTTCATGTTGATGTCGCCGGGCCAGGCGCCATTGCCGCGCACCCAGAGGTGGGGCTTGAGCAGGGTGCGGATGCCGTGCTGGCGGGCCAGCCGCGCGGTGTGCAACAGGCCGGCGTCGCTCTCGCCCCAGTAGCTGCCCCGGCTGGCCCGCCGCCCGGTACTTACCCGTATCGCGGGGTCGGCTGCGCCGGCCTGCCAGCCAAAGGGCATTTGGGCTATCCAGGTCACGTGGGCTTTGCGCAGGGGCTCCAGGTCGGCGGAGGTGGCAGAATCGCTGCCCACCCAGCTCACGCCGCGCAGGCGGGTGCTGTCGAAAGAACCCGCAGCGCTGGATGGAGCGGTTTCGGATGCGGATGGCGTAGAGGCCAGCTGCTGGTTGAGGGCCGGGCCTGCGTCTGTGCCCCCTATGTGCCGGGGCCACGACCACAGAACCAGCAGCGGCACTGCAGCCAGCAGCACCAGCAGCCACCAGCGCCGCCACAAAACAAAAGGTACAGGCATGAGCGAAAGGTCAGTCACTGGCAAATTTTCAAAATATACCGCCCGGGTTGCAACATGTTTGCGGCCTCGTAACGCTAGCGTAGATTCTGCGTAGCTTTGCCACTACCGCATCATTCACGCTTTTCGTTGCCTTCCGTTGCTGCAAGCTATCAACATTCACAAGAGCTACAACTCCCTGAACGTGCTCAAGGGCATCGACTTGACGATTGAAAAGTCGGAAATCGTCAGCATCGTGGGTTCTTCGGGCGCGGGAAAAAGCACGCTGCTGCACATTCTCGGCACCCTGGACAACCCCGATTCGGGCGAGGTTTTGTTTGATGGCGAGTCGGTGAGCACGCTGGGTCGCAACGACTTGGCCCGGTTCCGCAACCGGCACATTGGCTTCATCTTCCAGTTCCACAACCTGCTGCCTGAGTTCACGGCGCTGGAGAATGTGTGCCTGCCCGCCTACCTGGCCGGACGCTCCGAAAAAGAAGTGCGCGTGCGGGCCCGCGAACTGCTCGGCATGCTCAACATGGAATTCCGGGCCGACCACAAGCCCAGCGAAATGAGCGGCGGCGAGCAGCAGCGCGTGTCGGTGGCCCGCGCCCTTATCAACTCGCCCGAAATCATCTTCGCCGACGAGCCCAGCGGCAACCTCGACACCAAGAACGCCCAGGAGCTGCACCAGATTTTCTTTTTGCTGCGCAAAGAGCTGGGCCAGACCTTCGTAATTGTGACGCACAACGACCAACTGGCCGAAATGGCCGACCGCAAGATTGTGATGCGCGACGGCCACATCGTGGAAGGCGGGTAGGTTTTTTTCACCGCAGACGCCGCAGACGCCGCAGACGCAAACGCAGAAGGCCGCAGAGGATTTATTCTTCTGCGGCCCTTCTGCGTTTGCGTCTGCGGTGAACGCATTGCAGCCCATTTAGCAAGCGAAGTCCCCAGTCCCGGCCGCTTACCTAATCTGATTAGTTATTATATTTTCACTATTGCTGATAAACACCTGATAAACAACGATAAAATTTACCAGTAATTTTGGCTTTTCTGGCACGTTTTCCGCAATGCTTCGGTTATAAACCCGAACATCAGTTGGACACATTACTAAAGAACAAAGCCATGAACGAGGCCACCAAAACCACCAAGGACATTACCAAGAAAGTAAAAGTCGAGAGCTACGATATTAGTCGCTCCGATGAGACGCTGGACCTGGCGAAGGACCTCGCCAAGTTCATCAAGGACAACAAGCTCACCACCAACGTGCAGGGCAAGGAGTTCGTAAACGTAGAGGGCTGGCAGTACGCCGGTTCGCGCCTGGGCATTGTGCCCATCGTGGAGCACGTCATCAACGTGAGCAGCGCCGATGAGATGAAGTACCAGGCCAAGGTGACGCTGTTTGACATCCGCCACCAGATTACCGTGGGCGCTGGCTTTGCCGTGTGCTCCAATAAGGAGAGCGGCAAGAAGTTCTACCAGGAGTTTGCCATCATGAGCATGGCGCAGACCCGCGCCATTGGCAAGGCCTACCGCAACTGCCTGGCCTGGATTATCCGCGCCGCCGGCTACGAGCCCACGCCCGCTGAGGAAATGGACTACAATACTAACACGCCCGCTGCCGTTGTGGCGCCGGCGGCGGCTGTAGCGCAGGCCGTGCCCGCCATGCAGGTAGTGCCCGCCGAGGCCCCGGCCGTAGCCGCCGAGCAGGCAGCACCGGTGCAGTACGCCACGGCGTCGCAGAAAGAGGAAATCATCCGCTTGCTGAACCACCCGGTGATTACCCGCCCTGAGAAGACCAAGATGCTGCTCAACATCAACCGGCTGGACGAGGAGCGTGCCATTCAGGCCATCGCCAAGCTGCGCAAGGCCATCGACGACCGTGAGAACGGCGAGAAGGCCGCTGCTTAAGCTTCGGCTACGATACTTTAGAAGCCCGGTGCCGTGAGGTATCGGGCTTTTTTTTGCCCTTTTCTATAGGCGAGGGGGCTGCGTGTGCCCGCCAAAGTTGACGCTGCCGCGTTTCGCTGGTAGTCCCTGGGGCAAGGTAATCGGGGTTCATTAGTTCGGTGCCCATTCCTGGGATGGTTGGTAGCCTGGTCCACTACCACTTGGCATTTTCATCTTTAAGCGCGGGGCGATGAACTTCCGTGCACGCGGCAGCGTAATCGGGCGCAAAGGCTGAACTGGCGGCACCTCGCTGGCCAGTCCGGTCGCAGTTGTCATTCCGTCCTTGGGAAAATCTTTCTGCTTCGCCCAGGCAAGCCGTCCCGCTGCCCAAAGCAAAGGAACCTGTATTCCAGCCTGCCCACCGTCCCATGCCCGACACGCCTGCTTCTACCCTGCCCCACTTGCCGGCAGGATTCGATGAATTTTCGCTCACGCTGCTGGAAGTAGCCCTGACGGGGTTCATTTTGTTTCGCCCGGTGTACGACGCGGCCGGCACTACCATAACCGACCTGGGCTACGAGTACCTCAACCCCGCCGCCCAGCAGATGCTGCGGCTGCCGCAGCGCCCTGAGGAGTCCTTTCTGACGCGTTTTCCCAACGCCGGGCCAGTTGGCATTTTCGCCTTCTACCGCGATGCTTTCCTGTCGGGGCAAACCCAGCGCGAGGCTTTTAATTTTCAACACGATGGCCTAGAAGGCTATTTTCATCTGGTAGCCCGGCGGCAGGGGGCGCTGCTGGTCGTCAGCTTCCTCGACACCCTGGACCCGCTGCCGGCGGCCCAGGCCGGGGCGCTGCAGCAGGCACAGAACCGCGAACAGGCCGCCCAGGCCGAAGCCGAGCACCAACGCGGGGAGCTCCGGCGGGTATTTGAGCAAGCCCCCGTGGCCATTGCCGTGTACCGGGGGCCCAAGTACATCATTGAGCTGGCCAACCCCACGGTGTGCCGGCTGTGGGGCCGCACCCCGGAGCAGATTCTTGGCAAGGGCTTGTTTGAGGCGCTGCCCGAGGTAGCCGGCATGGGCTATGAGGAGCTGCTGGATGGGGTGATGGCCACTGGCAAACCCCACGTAGCCCACGCCATGGAGGCCCAGCACGACCGCAACGGCCGCCGCGAAACCGTGTACTGGGACTTTGTGTACGTGCCCATGCACGAGGCCGACGGCAGCATTTACGGAGCCATGGTGGTGGCCACCGAGACCACCGAGCAGGTGCGGGCCCGCCAGCAGCTGCAGCAGCTGAACAACGAGCTGGAGCAGCGCGTGGCCGCTCGCACGGCCGAAACCCGCGTCGCCCTTGTGGAGGCGGAGCAGCAGCGCGAGCAGCTGCGGGTGCAGCAGGGCCTCCTGAGCCAGATTATTGGCCAGGTGCCCGCCGCCATTGCCACGCTTAGTGGCCCCGAGCACCGCTATTCGTTCTTCAACGACCAATACCAGCGCCTGGTGGCGGGCCGCGCCGTGCATGGCCGCCCGGTGGCCGAGCTGCTGCCCGAGATAAAGGAACAGGGCTTTTTGGCGCTGCTCGACAAAGTATACACCACCGGCCAGCCTTTCAGCGGCACCGAAACGATACTTTTGCTGCCGGGTGCTGCCGCCGAGTCGGCCGAGACGCGGTACATCGACTTTATGTACCAGCCGCTGTTCGACGGGCAGGCGCGCCCGCAGGGCATTCTGGCGTTCATCGCCGACGTCACCGACCGGGTGCGGGCCCGCAAGCAGGCCGAAACGGTGCAGGCTGCCATGCTGGCCGTGGTGCAGCGCCAGGCCCAGCAGCGGCAGGACCTGTTTCAGGTATTTGAGCAGACGCCGGTGTCCATTGTGCTGCTGCGCGAGCCCGACCACCGCATCGACCACTTCAACCCGGCCTTCGTGGAGCTGTTTCCGCCCGAAGAGTGGAACGGGCCGCTGCGCGGCCACACCCTGTCGGAGGTGTACCCGCGCATCCGGCTGGCGGGCCTGGTCGAGCTGATGGACATTGTGTACGCCACCGGCGAAAGCCAGGCGGTTATCGACATGCCGCTCGCCAAGCTGCACCCCGGCAGCCCGCGCTACGTCACGTTTGCCTACCAGGCCTACCGCGAGGAAGGGCAAATAGTGGGCGTGGCGGCGTTTGTGTACGACGTGACCGACCAGGTGCTGGCCCGCCACCAGGTACAGGCCCTGAACGCGGAGCTGGCGGCCATCAATCAGCAAGTCCAGGCCACCAACGAGGAGCTGCAGAACACCAACAGCCGCCTCACGCGCACCAATTCCGACCTGGACACCTTCGTTTATTCGGCTTCGCACGACCTGAAGTCGCCCATTACCAACGTGGAAGGGCTGCTGCTGGCCCTGCGCGAGCACCTGCCGGCCCCGGCCTTTGAAGTTCCGCTGGTGCCGCGCCTGCTGGGCATGATGGACGACGCGGTGGCGCGCTTCCAGCAAACGCTGGGCTACCTCACCGACGTGACGCGCCTGCAGCAGGGGCAGTCCGAGCACCCCGCCGAAGAAATTGACCTGCCCACGCTAGTCGACGCCGTGCGCCTCGACATGCTGCCCGAGCTGACCGCCGCCGGGGCCACGCTTACCGTAAATCTGGACGGATGCCGCACGGTTCGCTTCTCGGCCAACAACCTGCGCTCCATTGTTTATAACCTGCTCAGCAACGCCGTGAAGTACCGGGCGCCTGACCGAGCCCCGGTCGTGGCGTTGCGCTGCCACACCGCCCCCGGCCAGGTGGTGCTGGAGATGCAGGACAACGGGCTGGGCCTGAGTACGGCGCAGCAAACCGAATTATTCCGCATGTTTCGCCGCCTGCACGGCCACGTGCCCGGCTCGGGCGTGGGCCTGTACATGGTCAAGAAGATGGTGGAGAATGCCGGCGGCAGCATCGCGGTGCAAAGCCAGCCGGGCGTGGGCTCCACCTTCACCGTTACGCTACCCAACCCGGGCTAGCCCATCATCTTTTAATCTCCTGCTTGCATGAAAAAGCTTTCGAGCGTACTCCTGGTCGACGACGATTCGACCAACAATTTTTTGAACGAACTGCTGTTCCAGAGCCTGGGCGTGACGGACAAATTGCTGCTGGCCGAAAACGGCAATCAGGCCCTGGACCTTATTGAAAATACCGCCGGCCCCGACGAGCCCGCCCTTATCCTGCTGGACGTGAACATGCCGGGCATGAACGGCATCCAGTTCTTGGAGGCGTATAAGCGCCTGCCCCAGGCCCAGCGCAGCGCCACGGTCGTCATCATGCTCACCACCACCATGGACGCCCGCGACCTGTCCCGCCTCGAAGAGCTCAACATTGCCGGGCTGGTGAGCAAGCCGCTGACCAAGGAGAAAATCGAGAACATCATGCAGCTGCACTTTCAACGGTAAAGCAACTGGTTGCGGAAACGTAACGGCTGCTTGAGCTTCGGCCTCGTGGCCTGGAAAGCCTGGTGCCGTGCGGTGCCGGGCTTTTTTGTCAGGTGCTTGGTTCGCCTTTGAAGTTGAATAGTGAGCCCTTGTGCGAAATGGGATGTGGGGTCTTCATCCTGCCGATGATTTCACTGTGTGCTTAAACTGGAGAATGCGGTTTTCAGCTGGTGCATGATGGGCATTTTTACTGTGATTTTGTGACCTGGAAAAGACAAGTTTTCAACATCGCTATTATCACGGGTGCCGCCTACCTTTAGCGCCTGGCTGCTACTGGCTGGAACCCTACCCCTTCCCCGTCCCATGATGAAAACCCACTTAGCTGGTTTGCTGCTGCTGGCCCCTGGCCTCGCGCTGGCCCAATCTCCCGCACCGGCTACCTATCCGTACATAATCAAAGGCAAAATTTCCCAGCTTGACGCGCCGGCCAAGGTGTATTTGGTGCGTGGTACGGAACGGCTTGATTCCGCCACGCTTCAACACGGTCGTTTTGAAATGAAGGGCACCACCCCTCAGCACATGACGGTCTCCCTGGTACTGGAGCGGCAGGGCCGCTTGCAAGACGGGTGGCGCGAGCAGATGAGGGGAGGCAAAATGAGCAGATATTATTTCGAGTCGCCCGACCGCGTGCGCCTGTTTCTGGAGCCCGGGCCGGTGGTCGTCACCAGCTCCGATTCGGTGTTTAAAGCGCTGGTAAAGGGCGGGCGGCTCACCACCGACTACCAGCAGCGCCAGGAAGCCATGAAGACCATGGCGGACAATTTCGAAAAGGCTACCCCGCGGGGAAGTTTCACAGCCTACCACAATGAGGAGGCCCGCACCAAAATGGCCTTCATTAAGGCGCATCCAGCCTCCTGGGTCAGCTTCGAAACCCTGCAGGAGTTGCCACCAGGCACGACTTACAACGAAAAAGCGTCCCTGTATGCCGCGCTTAGCCCTGCCCTGCGCAACAGCCCTGCCGGGCAGCAGTACGGCCAGCTGCTCGCCAAGCAAAAAACTACCGCCATCGGGGCCCAGGCGCCCGACTTCGTGCAGCCTACCCCAGCCGGCAAGCAGGTTTCGCTGGCCGACTACCGGGGCAAATACGTGCTGCTTGATTTCTGGGCCAGTTGGTGCAGCCCGTGTCGCGCCGAGCATCCACAGATGGTAAAAGTCTATGAAGCCTATAAAAACCGCAACTTTGAAGTGTTGGGCATCTCGTTTGACGAAGGCCGCGATAGATGGCTAAAAGCCATAGCGGACGACAATCTGCCCTGGACGCAGGTAGCCGACCTGCGTGGCCCGGAAAACGAGATATACAAGCGCTACAACCTACAAGGCATCCCGCAAAATTTTCTCATTGACCCCACAGGCAAAATTGTGGCCGTTAACCTGCGCGGCGACGATTTAGTGGCGCAGCTTGCCAAGTTTATCAAGTAACGTTGCTCGGTGGCCACCTAGCGATATCGATGCAAGGCAATAAGCAGAAAAGCCCCGTACCGTGAGGTCCTTGTCCTTACCCAAAACTTGAAAGAGCGCCGGCCGGCAGGTCGGCGCTCTTTTTTGGGGCTAGTCATCGAGCAGTTGCGCGGCCATCTGTACGCCTTCCACGAGCAGACGCAGGCTCCGTCGGCCGAGCCAGAGCGTTTGCCAGCCGGGTGGGCCGTCGCCTTTACGGCCCAGATGCCCGCCCAGCGCGGCCAGGGCCAGAAACACGGCGCGCACCGTGTCCAGGGGGCGGCGGCTCTGCTGGCGCAGCACCCGCAATTCCTGCTGCGTCAGACCAGCTGCCTCGGCCGGCGCGTCCGGCTCCAGCCGGCTTTTCTCGCGCAGGTCCACCAGGGCCAGCGCCACCACGCTGAGCAGGGCCACCGCCGCGAAGAGCCGGGCGGCCGTTTGCAGCTGCAGCTGCTCCACCCGCAGGCCCGTTTTCAGCGCCTTGTGGAAGTCCTCTATCAGCCAGCGGCTGGCATACTGCCGGGCGCAACGCAGGGCTTGGGCAAAGTTGCTCAGGGGCTGGTCGCAGAGCAGCAGCCATTCCAGGCCGGGGGCCTGTTCAGGGGCCGTTTCTTCCCAAACACGCACCACGCTGCCCGGTACCGGCTCGCCCTTGCCCGTGGCCCCGCCTGGCCGTTGCGGGGCGCGCAACGCGAGTGGCGGGCTGAAACTTATCTGCAAGACCACCTCCCGCGCCGGCTGGCGCGGCCGCCCCCGCAGAACCAGGGCAAAGCTGCCCGCGCTGGGCTGAGCGCGGGCCAACTCGAAGAGACGGCCCGCTGGCGTTTTGGCCGCGCCCGCGACCAGGGCCCGGTCCTGGGCGGCGCGCACCACGAAGCCCAGGCCCTGGGCCTGGCACTGGTGCAAGTGCTCGTAAATGTCCGCCCCCCGGTCGGCCACCACCACCCAGCGCGTACCCGGCGGCGGGCTGCCGACGGCCCGTAAACCCTGCCCCCACAAGGCCG
>NZ_MDZC01000067.1 GCF_001816165.1 Hymenobacter glacialis | reverse complement strand
CCCCGGTGCGCCTATGGTACTGCCTTCACCGGTGGGAGAGTCGGTCGCCGCCAACCTTACATCCCGCAATGCCTGCCGCTTTCACCAGCGGCAGGCATTGCGCTTTTATACCCCCCCCTAACACCACCTGATTGCCCAGTTGTAATCGCTATGGCTACTCAAATCCTGGTGTCCAATCGGTTGAGTAACCAGTTCTGAATGATAAATCTCCTTTCGGGTTGGTACGTAGGCTTTAGTGACAAATTTGCCTTCACGGGCGTTGTTTGGGCACTTATTCTTTTGTCTACTTATAATATATTGGGTTGTTGTGATGGCAATTCAGGGTGCATTTGTAACTATGGAGTAATGAACACTGCAGTGTTTGTAAATTTGAAATACTGTTAAGCCTATCTTATTTGTGCAAGTATCACCAGCACGTTATAGCAGAAGTATTGATTGGCTCACTGTATTGCTTTATGTGATACTGGTTGGGATAGGGTGGGTGTGTATTTACGCCTCGAGTTACTCGTTTGAAGCGCCTGCTAATGTGTTGAAAACAATGAGCTTCGATAAGCTTATGGCTTTCAACTGGTTTAAGCAGTTGTTGTGGATTGGGACTGCTGTGGTGTTGGTGGTGGTGCTGTTGGTGGTTGACTATAAGGCCTATGATACTTTGGCCTACGCCATGTATGGGGGGATGATAGTGCTTCTACTCATCACGATGTTTGTGGCTAGGCCCATAGCTGGCTCACGGTCGTGGTTGGAGATTGGGCCTGTGCGTCTGCAACCGGCAGAATTTGCTAAGTTCACGACAGCTCTCGCAGCTTCGAGGTTCATGGCCAGTATAAACTTGAGATACCAGAACTGGCGGGACCAGTTGGTGCTGGCGGGAATTACCTTGCTGCCGCCGTTGCTTATCGTAGCCTCCAACGAGTCGGGACAGGCATTGGTGTTTGGAGCGTTGCTGTTGGCCTATTTTCGTGAGGGGATGTCGCCTCTAATATTGCTGTTGTTAGCCGCAGGTGCTGTTATTCTGGTGTTGGCTTTATTGGTACCAAAAATTTGGTTAGTTGCAGTTTTTACTGTGGTGTTGTTGGTTGTGCTGGGGTTGAACAAGCGAGTGTTGCGACACCACTTGCCATTGGCCATTGGGGTTTGGGTGGCGGTAGTGGGGATGGTGATAGGCGTCGATTTTTTTTATAATGAGGTGTTGCAGCCCCACCAGCGGCAGCGAATCGAGATTTTGATTAATCCTTCTGCAGACCCTTTGGGGAAGGGATGGAATGTGACGCAGAGTAAAATTGCTATTGGGTCGGGCGGCTTGGTTGGGAAGGGGTTTTTGCAAGGGACGCAGACCAAGTTTGATTTTGTGCCCGAACAAAGCACCGACTTTATCTTTTGCACAGTGGGAGAGGAGTTTGGGTGGGCAGGCAGTTTTGTGGTAATCGGTCTGTACCTGACGCTGCTGTGGCGTATTATATATGTTGCCGAGCGGCAGAAGTCAGTTTTTGGCCGCACGTATGGATACTGTGTGGCGAGCATACTCTTTTTTCACGTGACCGTGAATATTGGGATGACGATTGGGCTGGCGCCGGTTGTGGGCATTCCTTTGCCATTCTTTAGCTACGGCGGCTCCTCGTTGTGGTCCTTTACCATCCTGTTGTTTAGTTTGTTGGCCTTGGATGCGTATCGCAAGCAAGACTTGGTGCGCTAATGAATAGCCAGCGGGTGCCGGGCTGGGTATGGACGACGCTGGTTGGGTTTCACCTGGCGGCGTTTACCTGGTCCTGTATGACAGGTGCCTGGGGCTTCCCCGACTCGGATAGGTACCTGCAGGCAGCGGAAAACCTGTGGCGTGAGGGCGTGCTTTATGCTCGGCCCTGGCCTGGAGAGTTGCCACGCGGCCAAGCGGTGCAGGAGTTTACGATACGGCCGGTTGGATACCCGCTGGCCTTGCTGGCGCTGGGTGGGCTGTTGAAGGTGCCATTTTTAGTGCTTTTATTCCAAAACTTGCTGAGTTTGCTCAACCTTGGGTTGGTATTGCAGTGGTGGGCACATACGGTGCGTCCGCAACGGCGATATTGGAAGTGGGCGGTGGTGTTGGGGTTGTCTTTTCCGGCGCAACTCATCTATGCAAACGCGGTAATGAGTGAGATGCTGCTGCAAACGGTTGTTGTGGGAATGTTTTGGGGTGGAGTGTGGGTGATAGAGTCCCGTAAACCAAAATACATGGCCGCAATAGCTGTTACTACAGTACTGGCCTTGCTGCTTAAACCCGTTTTTTACCCATTGGCATTGATCGTAGCTGGGGCGGGCGGGGCGCTGGCATGGCGCGAAAAAAAAGTGAGATTGGCTGCGATAGCGGCAATACCGCTGCTGGTGACCGGCCTTTACATGGGGTGGAACATGCAGCGGACCGGGTATTTTCATTTCTCCAGCATTGCGGAAATTAACCTGCTCCACTATAATGCGGCCGGGGTGGTCAGGCAAGTAAATGGGCCTGAGGCCGAGGAGGCTTGGGTTGCCGCGGTGCTGACGGATGCCAATCAACGGGCGGACTTTGCAGACCGGCAGATGCTTATTCGGACCCGGGCTTTGGCGTTAATAGGAAAGCACCCCATTGTGTATGCACGCCAACAGGTGCAGGGCATGGGAGCTGTGTTTGTGGACCCTGGCCGGTTTGATATCAGCCAGTTTTTGGGTGTGGCTCCGCCTCCGGACGGCGGCTTATCGGTGCAGATAAGGAATGGGGGATTTTTCCGTGCTCTTACGCGCCTGCCAATAGCGCTGCTGTCCCTGCTAGGGGCGGTGCTGATGGCTAGCCTGGCGCGGATGGCGTTGGCGGTGCGCGGATTCCTGCTGTTGGGTAGCAGTTCGACGTTGCTGCGGAACGGACGTTGGGTAGCAGTGGGCCTTTTGTTCTATGTAGCGCTCCTGACCGGACCACTGGGAGCGGCGCGGTTCTTGGTGCCGGTGTGGCCTTTGCTACTAGGCCTCGCGCTGGTGGGATTGAAGGCCCCCCGTGCACCCCAGGCCGAGCAAGGGGCGCCAATGGGTGAAGACTAAGGCCAGAGCAGAACAGAAAACGGGAGCCGCGAGGTACCCCATGCGCCCCAGGTCGCCGGAGAGGAGCATGTGAAGCGCCACGATAAGCAACAAGCTGCCTTCGGCCCAACCCAGCGCATTGAAAATTGACGCCGAGCAACGCTGCTTGCGCCTTTCCAGCCAAAAAGCCACGGGAACAATGACGGTGAACAGGCCAAAAACACTGAGTAGCTCGCCTAGACCTTTTACAGATGCGGCTCGGCGAAGGGAATAGGTGATGTTATTCACATGCTCCCAGGCATTGGCTACAGACGGAATGCCGGGCGCCCCAAAACGGCTATTAATGAACCAATGGACGGCGAACAGAAGAGCCAAACCAACTGCCAGCGCGAGAAGTTGCCGGGGCCATCCCAGACTGTGACGGCCAAACCAGAGCAGCCAGGGCACCAGTAGAAAAAAGGACTCTTTTGCCAGCGGGCCAATGACCAACGCCGCCACCATCGCCCAGCTGCCTGCGGGGCCGCGCCGGATAGCATAGTAGCCCAGGCCAACGACCAACAGGTACAGGCTGTCGGTGAGGGGAAGGCCCGCGGCATAGACTGCCCAACGGCTGGTGAGCACGGCAAGCATGGCCAGGGCGGCGCCTAAAACGGAGGCTCCGGTCATGCGGGCGCCGTGGTACCAGCAGGCACCCGCGGCCCCAAGTACCAAGCAGTTGACCAAGTAAAAAGCGAAGCGCAGCGGCCACTGCCCGGCGGGGCGCTGGGGCCATACCTGGGCATACGCCTGGGTGATAGGCGCCGCTACCAGCGCCGCTGCTGCGGGCACCCAAACCCGGTAGCGGTGGGTGACGCGAACACTATCGAAGCGGCCGGCGGCCATGCGGAGGTAGCTGCGCGTGTCCGACGAGTGCGTGAAATCATAGTGCACGTACATTGGATAGGCCATATTGGCCAGCGCGGCTACTGCCAGCAGCCACGGCAAAAGCCAGCGCCGGGTGCGAACTCCCACTAAGGGCTGCCGGGAAAAAAACGCGGAACTAGGCAAATTTGCGTTCGATGAGCTTCAGCAGCTTATTGACGTGTTCCTCTTTGCGGCCCCACTCGTAGCGCTGCGACAGATGGCCGGTGACGTAGCTTCGGGCTTGGTCGGCAGTTGATAAGGTGTCGAGGTGCTGGATAGCCGCGTGGTACTCCATGTTCTCGCCCTCAAACAACTCGTTGATGAAGCTGAAACGCTGGTTGATGGATATGGCTTCGCGCAGGGTCTCGACTTTGGGGCTGGACCGCTCCGCCAACGGCATGGGGGCCGCGGTGGCTCGCAGCGTCTCGGCCAGGAGGGCAGTGGTGGGCTGGGTGGCTTTCAGCTTCTCGTGCAGGGGCATGGCGCTCACCTCGGAGGCTTGCTGCAAAGAAACGGGTGGCACAGTACGAGTTTCTGGCTCAGGGGCCGTGACTGGCCGTGGCTCCGGAGTGTTTGCAGCCGGAGCAGAAACGAAGGATGGCACTGCTACCGGAGCACTTGCAGGAGCTGGTTGCACGGGCTTTGCCGCGGAATCCGGCGCCTGCTCGGCCACTGGAGCAGCCGGAGGGGCTGTTACGGAAGCACTAGCAGTTGACACTGGCCCATCTTCCAGCAAATCGGCGGTAGTGAGGGGGAGCAGGGCGCTGAGCTCGGAAGCAAGGCGCTGCATGGGCTGATGCGCTTTGTAGTTGGCGGCGTGGTAAAGCTCGAAGCGGTGTACGATGAAATCGCGGCTGAGCTCCTTGCTGGCGGGCAGGCTCTCGACGAATTCCTGAAAAAAGTCTTTATCGATTTCGATGTAACGGAGATTGTCGCGCAGGCCGGCCAGCGTAACAGTATCGGTCGAGCCCAGTAGCAGGCGCTCGAAGCTGCCGCTTGGGTCGGCTACAATGCCGAGGGCATCGGCAGTGGCTTGGGCCAGTAAGGGCTCGAAGGTGACACGGCTGAGGCTAATGTGACGCGACAACACGTTCATGAACTGAACGAGGGCCGTTTGCACGGGGGCGGCCTCAAAATCGAAGTAGGGGCTGCGCAGGCGGGCAGTTTCGGCCTGCCACTGACCAAGGAGCTGGCGAATTACCAGCAGATTGATTTGGCGAATGGGAGTGAATTTGAGCACCGCCGCACCATCGAGCGTGGCGGTGGGCTGGGAGCCAAAGTGCTGGTCGCAGAGCCGGGCGGCCAGGCGGCGACCGTATTGGGCACACTTGGCGAGGCTATATTTGTCGTTCATAAAAAGGCCGGGTTTCGTGCCCGAAGTTAGGCACAAATGGCCCTGTTGACGATTGAAAACTTGCCCGGCGCGGCCATCACGGTCCCCGCGGGGGCCACGCTGCTGGCCGCACTGCACGCGGCTGGCCACGACTGGATGCACGCCTGCGGGGCCAAAGGGCGCTGCACCACCTGCCGCATCGAAGTACGCGAGGGCCTTGAAAATTTCAGTCCGCCCACCGCTGCCGAGCTCCGCTACCAGGCCGCGGGCCGGCTGCAGACCAACGAGCGGCTGACGTGCCAGGCCCAGCTGCCGGCGGGCGAGGCCGTGGGCCGGGTGCCCGATGCCACGCAACTACCCCACGTGCGGTACGGCGAAGCCCAAGGATGAACCTGTAACTTTATCGGGGGGCTGCCTCCCGCCTGGTAGCAACAGATGGCCAGCGCCTTTGCTCAGGTTGCTCCTGCAGTTCGTCCGTAGTGAAGTGGCGCGCTCAGCTGTTCGTTCCTAACTTTAGGTTCCTAAACCTTTCCAAGCCGCCTGTACCTTGTTTATTGAACCACGCGTTGGCAACCGCCACACCGCCCCGCGCCGGGGGTGGATTGAAGTGGTGTGCGGCTCTATGTTTTCGGGTAAAACCGAAGAGCTGATTCGCCGCCTTACCCGCGCCCGCATTGCCCGGCAGCAGGTCGAGATTTTTAAGCCCGCCCTGGATACGCGCTACGACGCCGAGGACGTGGTGAGCCACAACGCGGCCCGCATTCGCTCCACACCGGTGTCCATTCCTTCCGAAATTCTGCTGCTGGCGGCGGGTTCCGACGTGGTGGGCATCGACGAAGGACAGTTTTTTGATGATTCGCTGGTGGACGTGTGCCTGCAACTGGCCAACAACGGCACCCGCGTGATTGTGGCCGGACTCGACATGGACTACCTCGGCCGTCCGTTTGGCCCAATGCCAGCCCTGCTGGCCACGGCTGAGTACGTGACCAAAGTACACGCCGTGTGCGTGTGCTGCGGCGAAATAGCCTCGTATTCCTACCGCATTGCGGCCAGCGAAAGCCAGGTGCTGCTCGGCGAAACCGACTCGTACGAGGCGCGCTGCCGGCCCTGTTTCCTGGAGGGCATGCAAGCCAAAACCCCGGAAGCCCGCTCGGCAGCGGCGCACTAAATAAGCCGCAGGGGCGTTGGCAAAGTTGGCCCCATTGCGGGTACTCAAATCGTGTTTTTGCTGAGCATATGTCGCACATATTCCGTTGTTTGCTTGGGCTAACCGGGCTGCTTTTATTTGCTGAAGCGGCTCTTGCGCAAGGGGCTGTGGGCTATGGCGACTGGCAGCTGCACTTGCCCACCAATCGCCCCAGCCGCCTGGCCGACGCGGGCGACCGGGTGTATGTGGCAACGGAAAATGCCTTTTACTTTCTCAATAAAGCCCTCAACACCACGCAGGTGCTTTCGCGGCGCGATGGCCTGAACGACGTGGGCGTAGTGGCCCTGGCCTACGACTCGGTGACGCAGCAAACCGTGTTGGGCTACCGCAACACCAATCTGGACATTATCCAGCGCAACGGCCGCATCCGCAACCTCAACGACATTCTGCGCAAGCAGATTCAGGGCGCCAAGGCCATTACCAACATCTCGATAGGGCCCGGCAAAGCGTACGTGTCGACCACCTTTGGCCTGGTGGTGGTGGACCTTGTGAAGCTTGAAGTGACGGACACCTACTCCAATATTGGGCCGGGCGGCACCGTGGTTGCCGTGTACGACGCGGCCGTGGCCAAAGGGGCGCTCTACCTCGCAACTTCGGCCGGATTGCTGCGCGGGGCGCTCACCAGCAACCTGTTGGACTTCCGCAGCTGGACCGCGTACCAGCCGGCCACCACCGTGGACCCCGCGCGGCGCACGTTCCCCTTCGTGGCGGCTTACAACGGCGAGGTGTACGCCGCCGTGGAGGGCACCGGGGCGGCGGTGTTCAGGTTCGTTCCCGGTACTCCCGGTACGTGGCGTGCGGTGCCCAACACCCGCACGGCGCAGTTCCGCAACCTGCGGGCCAGCGCCACCGGGGTGTTTATCATTGATGACGACTCGGGTGTGCGCAAGATTGGGGCGAATGATGCCGTGACCAATGTGGTGGCGCGCAGCCCCGCCGGTACCTTTCTGCAGGACGCCGTGCGCTCGCGTGATGGCAGCTTTTACCTGGCCAACTTCCAGCTTGGCCTGCAACGGGTGCCGCCCGGTGCGGCCACGCCCACGGAGCAGTACGTGGCCAATGGCCCGGTCAGCAACCTGGCGTTCAGTATCCTGGCCGATGCCCGTACGAACACGGTGGACGTGTTTTCGGGCGGCTATTCAGAACGGTACGACCCGTCCATTGTCCGGGAAGGTGCCGGATTCTACGAGTTTAAAGACGGCCAGTGGACCAGCTTCACGGCGGCCGTGCCCGGATTCCCGAACGTGGTCCGGCCCACGCGCGGCACCCGCACGCCCGACGGCACGTTGTATTTCGGTGGCTACGGCGACGGGCTGGTGGAGTGGAAGGGTTTGGGCAACATTCGCCGGTTTGGCGAAGGCACGCCGGCCGGTAGCCCGCTGCTGGGCACCTTCGGCAATAAGAATCGGGTCGAAATCACGGACCTGACCACCGACGCCGAAGGCAAAGTGTGGGTTGTGAACCGGCATCTGCGGTCCGGCGTGTCGGGGCTGTTCCTTTTCGACCCGGTTGCGACCACCTGGCGCATCATGCCCTGGCGGCTGGGCTTTGAGGCGCTCGACCGGCTGGCGCTTGACGACAATGGCTACGTGTGGGCTTCCGTGGCGCGCAAAACCGACCCCACCAACGCACCCCTGGGAATTTTTGCGGTGGACCCCGCCACGGTTTCGCCCCAGTCGACCCGCTTTTTCACCACGGCGGCGGGCCTGCCCGATAATCAGATTTATGAGCTGGCGAAAGACCGCCGGGGCTACATGTGGGCCGCCACCATCAAGGGGGTGGCCGTGTTCAACGACCCCCGCGGGCCGTTTGACCCGGATGCCGTATTTACGCTGCCATTGACACCGAATGACAAGGGTGAGCTGTTTCCGGTGCTGTTCAGCGAGGCGGTGCGCACGCTGGCCGTGGACGGTGGCGACCGCAAGTGGTTTGGCACCGACAACGGCCTGTGGCTGTTCTCGCCCGACGCCGACGAGGCCTTGCTGCACTTCACCACGGCCAACAGCCCGCTGCCCTCCAACCGCATCGTGGACGTGAAGGTGAACAACAAAACCGGCGACGTGTGGGTAGCCACCGACGCCGGCGTGGTGGCGTACCGGGGGGCGGCCACCATTACGGAAGGCAAGCCCAGCTGCGCCGCCGTGTTTCCCAACCCCGTGCGCCCCGACTTCGCGGGCACGGTGGGCATCACGGGCCTGGTCAACAATGCCCAGGTAAAGATTACCGACGTGGCCGGCCACCTCGTGTACGCCACCACGGCCAACGGCGGCACCGTAACCTGGAACCTGACCACCCCCGACGGCAAGCGCGTGCGCTCGGGCACCTACCTCGTGCTTTCTGCCGATGCCGACGGCAAGAACGGCTGCGTGAGCAAAGTGGCCGTGCTCAGCAGGTGACGACGCTGCGCTTAATGAGGAATGAAGAATGAGGAATGAAGAGTTATTCCAAGGGAAATCTTCATTCCTCATTCTTTATTCCTCATTCAAACTATGTTAATCAAGACCCGAGGCATCGTCCTCAGCTACCTGAAATACCGCGAAACCAGCATCATTGCCCGCGTTTACACCGAGCGGCTGGGGGTGCAGAGCTACATCGTGAACGGCGTGCGCAAAGCCAAGCCGCCGGGCCGCATTGCCCTGTTTCAGCCCTTCACGCTGCTGGAGCTGGTGGCCTACGTGGCCCGGGGCAGCGGGGGGCTCACGCGCCTGTCGGAGTTCCGGTGCTCCGAGCCGTTTGTGAGCCTGCCCTACGAGGTGCAGAAGAGCAGCGTGGTGCTTTTTCTGTCTGAAGTGGTGGGGCGGGCCGTGCGCGAGGAAGAACAGAACGAGCCGCTCTTTCAGTTTCTGCACGACTCCATTCTGGGATTCGACCAGCAAACCACCGGGTCGGAGAACTTTGCACTGGTCTTTTTACTGCAGCTGGCCACGTATCTGGGCTTTGGCATCAGCACCGGGGGCGAGCTGACCGACCAGGTGATAATGGCGGGCCACGCGCCCACCACCTCCGGCGCTACCGGGCCGGCCACGCTGCGCCTGCGCGAGTTTGATGTCTACCTCGATGAGTTGCTGCGTGACCCCGCCACCAGCACCATTCCCAACGGCCGCGTGCGGCACGAGCTCCTGAACGTGCTCATTCGGTACTACCAGCTGCACGTGGAGCAGCTGGGTGAAATCCGCTCGCTCGATATCCTTTCGCAGGTGCTGGCCGAGTAAGGCGAGCTATTTGAAATCAACCAGCTCTACTTCGAAGCGAAGCACGGCGTTGGGGGGAATGTCGGCGCCGGCGCCGCGCGGGCCGTAGCCCAGGGGCGAGGGAATGAGCAGGATGGCCTTGCTGCCTTTGGTGAGCATGGCAATGCCCTGGTCCCAGCCCTTAATGACGCGGCCCGCGCCCAGAGGAAAGGAAATGGGCTCATTGCCATGCTTAGCCGACGAGTCAAACTCTTTGCCTGTGGCCAGCACGGTGCCCCGGTACAGCACCCGCACGTTCTGGCCCTGCTTGGGGGGCAGGCCCGTGCCGGGCCGCGTGACGATGTAGTAGGTGCCGCCGGCCGTTTTCTTGGCCACCAGCTTGTTCTTTTTCAAGTAAGCGTCAATCTGAGCGGCGTCTTTGGCGATTTGTGCCACGGCTTTTTGCTGCTCGGCCTTCAGCATATCGGCCTGGGCCTGCTGCTGGCGGGCTGTCATCTCGGCCATGGTCAGCAGCTCGCGGGCGCTGGCGGTTACAACCAGCGTATTGCCGCTTGTGCGCAGAAACGGTGGCACGGCCTGCCGAAAAGTTTTGGCAAAAATGGTATCGGCCGAAAAGCGGAACACGGCGCTGTCGCCGGGCAGCAGGATGCCCAGCGCTTCTTCCAGTCCGCCGGGCGTGGGTTTATCGGGCAGAGCCACCGGCTGTGGGGTGGGCTGCATGAGGCGCGATTTCATGATGACCGAGTCGCGGCCCGTGCGGAATTCCATGAAAACGGTGAGTATTTTGCCGGCGTGCGTGGCGTAAGGAGCGTCGGTGGATGCCAGAGTGCGCGGCTGGTAGCGCCCCGCCGCGTCCTTGCGGAAGAGGCGGTACTCGGTGCCCGTGGGCAGGCGGGAAAACGCCGTGGTGGGGGCTTGCGCCCGGGCGGGCTGCCAGCAGGCAAACAAGGCGCAGGCTGCGCTCAGAAATATATTTCGCATGGGTAGGAGGGGAGATTCTGGCAGTCCAGAAATAAAAACTTAACGCACGCTCAACACCTCCAGCTCAAAAACCAGTTCGGTATTGGGCGGAATCAGGTAGCGGCGCTCGTCGTCGGGGTCGGGCACGCCGGTGGCGCCGTAGGCCAGGGCGGCGGGTATCCAGGCCTTCACCCGGGAGCCGGCGGGCACCAGCAGGAGCAGCTCGTCCCAGCCCGGAATAACGTCGCCACGCCCCACCCGGAAACGGAGCGGGCCGCCGGTGGCCACCGTGGCATCGAAGATGTGGCCATCGGGCAGGAAGCCGGTGTAGCGCACGGCTACGCGGCTGCCGGCGCGGGCCAGCGGCCCGGTGCCCCGCTCCCGAAACACAAAGCGCACCCCGCTCCGCGTGAGTTGCGGAACGAGGCGCGCGGTGTCGGAGCCGGCGGGCGGGGCCGTGGGCGCAGACGGCACGGTGGGCTTGGGAGCTTCCTGCCCGCTGGCGGCCGTAGCGGCCAGCAAAAGCAAAAGGCCCAGGCCCCCTGCATACCACCGACCTACGCTAGCAGCTTTGCCCACGGTATGCCTTGTTAATAAACTTCCAGAACCTCTATATCAAACAGCAGGGCCGCATCGGGCGGAATAGCACCGGCGCTGCCACTGGGCCCGTAGGCCAACTTAGACGGCAGCAGCACAAGCTTGCGGTCGCCCTGACGCATGAGCAGAAGCGCTTCGTTGAAACCAGCCACTAAATTGCCTCCCTGCGTGAACACAGCGCAGCCGCACTCGGTGCGGTTATTGGCTGTATTGTCAAAAATAGCCCCCACCGGGAAGCGGCCGTCGCCGTTCGAAGCCGGGTAGCCCGTCGTACCGGGGTGGGCGCCGTTGCTCAGGAAACGGCCAAGGTACTTGAGCCGCACCTGCTTGCCCGCTGTTACCGGCGTGCCCTTGCCCTCGGCCAGCGGCACCAGGTACAGGCCGGATTTGGTCCGGGTGGCTTTGGTGAGCAACTGGTTGCGGGTGAGGTAGTTGCGGATGGTATCCTCGTCGATGCGCTTCAGCTGCTCTTCGTGGAGGCGCGCCGACTTCTGGAAGGTCGTTTCGGAGTTGCAGCTCCACAGGGCCGGGGCCGACAGGAGCAGGCCCGCCGCCAGCAACAGGTAACGGGAGCGCAGCAGGAGTTTTTTCATCACGAGAAGGGGTCGTAAAAGAATTCCGACCAACGGAGCCCGGGCAGCTACGCCGCACCGCCCGTTGGTCGGAATCAGGAATTTAACAAGGTCTATTGAACGTCAACAAGTTCCACCTCGAATTTCAGGGGTGCGTTGGCGGGAATGTCGGCGCCGGCACCGCGGGCACCGTAGGCCAGCGGCGAGGGAATGAGCAGAATGGCGCGGGTGCCCTTGTTGAGCAGCGCAATGCCTTCGTCCCAGCCCGGAATCACGGCACCCTGGCCGATGGGGAACTCGATGGGCTTGCCGGTTTTTTCCGACGAGTCAAACTGCTTGCCGCTGAGCAGCGTGCCGTTGTAGTTCACGCTCACCGTCTGGCCGGCTTTGGGCGTAGCGCCCGTGCCGGCCTTCAGCACCTGGTAGTAGATGCCCGAGGGCGTCTTCTTCACGGTCAGGTTGTTTTTCTTGATGTAGTCCTGCAGTACGGCATCGTCGCTTTTCAGCTGGGCCACTACTTCGGGTGCGGCCATGGCTTTGGCCTGGGCGTCCTTCTGCTCCTGCATCTGCTTGGCGTACTCAGGCGAGGCCATGCGTTGCTTCATTTGGGCAGCCATGGCACGCTTCTGCAGCTCGGGCTGCATGGCCTGGGCTTCTTCCTGGGTGATGAGCTTGGGCGTGGTGGCCACGTACATCATCACCACGTTGCCGCCGCGGCGCAGGAATGGCGGCACGGGCTGGCCCGACTTGGGCTTGATGAGGGAATCTACCTGGAAGCGGAATACGCCGCTGTCGCCGGGCTGCAGCAAGGACAGAGCCTCGTCGGGGGCGCCTTTTTGCTTGAGCTCCTGCAGGGGCAGGGGCACGGGCAGGCCCACGTCGCGGCGGGTGTTCTGCAGCACCGAGTCCTTGCCGGTGGTGTAACGCATGTTGCCCAGCAGGAACTTACCCACCCGGTCTTTGTAGGTCGGGTCGCCATCGGGGCCGATTTCGCGACGCTCGTAGCCGTTGCCGACTTTTTTGAAAATCTTGTACTCGATGCCAGACTTGGTTTTGGCATAGTCACCACCGTCTTTGTTGCAAGCGGTGAGGGAAGCGAAGCCGAGCAGGCCGGCCGCCAAGGCCAGTTGCTGCGCGGAGCGGGAGGAAAAACGCATGAAAATATAAGAAGTGAGGAGTCGAAAACGGTTCAAAGTTACGCTACTGGCGGCGCTACTGCCGCGGGCACCCCCGTGAGCTGTTCCTTGTACTCGGGCAGGATGCCCAGGAAGCGCTCCACCGTTGCATCCAGCTTGTTGTAGCTGATGCCGCCGGCGGCATTGTGGTGCCCGCCACCGTCGAAATGGCGGCGCGAAAAGTCGCTCACCGAGAAGGTGCCCACCGAGCGAAAAGAAATTTTAACGGCCACGCCGCGGTCAATAAACACGGCGGCAAAAACGATGCCCTCGATGCTCAATGCGTAGTTCACCAGGCCTTCGGTGTCGCCGGTTTTGCTTTCGTACTGGCGCAGCTCGTCCTGGGTGATGGCAATGTAGGCCGTGTTGAACTCGCGGTTCACCACCAGCTTGTCCTTGAGCACAAAGCCCAGGAAGCGCAGCCGGATTTCGGAGTGCGAGTCGTAGATGCGGCGGTGCACCGACGAGAGGTCGATGTTCACCTTCAGCAGCTCGGCAATGATGAGGTGCACGTTGCGCGAGGTGCTGGGGTGCCGGAACGAGCCCGTGTCGGTCATAATGCCCGCGTACAGTGCCTCGCCAATGCCCTTGGTGACGAGGTCCTGATGGCCCAGGTCGCGGATGATTTCAAAAATCAGCTCGGCCGTGGCCGCGGCGGTCGGCACCGAAAAAACGATGTCGGCGAAGTCCTCGGGCTCCTGGTGGTGGTCAATCAGCACCTTGGTGCCGCTGGCCTGGCGGATGTACTCGCCCAGCTCGTTGATGCGGCCCAGGCAGCTGAAGTCGAGGCAGCAGATGACTTCGGCACGGGCAATGAGGTCGCGCACCTGGCGGTCGTTCTGCCGGCGGTCGTACACCACCACTTCCTCGTTGCCCTCCATCCAGGTGAGGAAGGCGGGGTAGTCGGAAGGGGTAATCACCGTGACGTGGTGGCCTTTTTGCTTGAGGTACCCGGCCCAGGCGAGCGACGAGCCCAGCGCGTCGGCGTCGGGCTTGTGGTGGGTGGTAATGACAACCTGCTTGGGCTGCGCGAACAGTGCTTGCAGGGCGGAAATGGGACTGGACATCGACAACGGGATTGGTCCTGAAAGAAACTAAGGGCCGGTGGCTTACGAAGAAAATCGGGCGGCAAAAGTCGGAAGAAATCTTTTCTTAACAGCCGTCACCCCCCGGAAGGTTCGCCTGAAACCGAGGAATGATGCCGGCCGCTATCCAGGTGAAAAAGGGGCTATCTCACCAGTATTGGCTTTCATGGGGGGTGAAGCGATGGGTAAATCTTTCTTTTGAGCCCAACGAATAAAAAATGACGGCGGCGCCAAAGAGGTACCACTGGACCCCTAAAGACCGCTGGGTTGGGTGCTGGCTGGGGATGTGGTAGTTTTGTCCTTTCAACACTTCATTTTTATTTGAATACCCCGCCATGGCCACCAACCGCACCTTCACAATGATTAAGCCCGACGCCGTACAGGAAAACCACATCGGTGGCATCCTGCACATGATGGAAGAGGGCGGCTTCCGCGTTGTGGAACTCCAGAAAATCAACCTCACCGCCGAGCGCGCGGGCCAGTTCTACGCCGTGCACGCCGAGCGTCCTTTCTACAACGACCTAGTGAAGTACATGTCGAGCGGCCCCATCGTGGCTGCCGTGCTGGAGAAAGACAACGCCGTAGCTGATTTCCGCACCCTCATCGGCGCTACCAACCCCGCCCAGGCCGCAGAAGGCACCATCCGGAAGAAGTACGCCAAGAGCATCGAAGCCAACGCCGTGCACGGTTCCGACTCCGACGAAAACGCGCAAATCGAGGCTGATTTCTTCTTCGGCTCGAAATAAGCAAAAAGCGCATTAGCTTGCGCCAAATAAAGAAAAAGCCCGTTGTGCAATGCGCAGAACGGGCTTTTTCTTTGTGCCAAAGACGTACTTTTTTTGTACCAATTTTGTATCATAACCCCCTTCTCACCGGCTGAAACCGATGCGGCCGGGCGTTTTGGCTTCGCTAATGAAATCGGATTTGTCGCGGTTGTAGATGTCGGCCAAGGAAGTGGGTTCCAGCACGGGCTCGGTTTGGCCCAGGCTGGTGGCCAGGGTTCGGGCCTTGTCAATCTCCAGGGCCTCGAAGCGGTAGGAGGCAATGAGGCGGCCCTTGCGCAGCAGGGCCTTGTCGATGCGGGCCAGCTCGGCGTTGAAGGTGCAGATAATCTGGATGTGAAAGCCGTCGGAGAGCAGGCCGTCGGATAGGTTGAGCAGGTTGCTCACGGCGTTGCCGCCGTAGCCGTCGCGTTTGGCCAGCAGTTCCTCAGCGTCTTCAATGAGCAGGATGGAGTTGGTGTTGTCGTGCAGCAGGTTGATGAATTCCGGGTCGGCAATGCGGGTGGCCAGGTTGGGCGGAATGAAGAGCTTGGGCTTGTCGGTGAGGCCGCAGAGGTGGCGGATGTAGCTGGTTTTGCCGGTACCGGGCGGGCCGTGCAGGATGATGATGCCCTTCTCGTCGGGTTGCTGCAGGCGCTTGAGAATGGCTTCGTGGGCCGGCAGCAGGTCGTCGTTGTAGTTAAGAGCCAGGTCCAGCGCGGGGATTTTGATGGGCAGGGGCGAGAACTCCAGCTCGCCAAACGCCAGCCGCAGCACCTGAATGCGGTCGTGCTCCAGCTTGCCGGTGTCCAGCTCGGCCACCAGCAGCGCCTGGGCCAACGCCAGCTGCTTGGGGTCGGTTTGGGGGGAGAAGAATAGCTGGCCGGCCCGGTCGCCATAAGTGCCGCGCTCGTAAAACCAGAGCAGCAGGTGCGGCGCTAGGTTCAGGGCGTAGTGGCTGATGTCGGGCGCTTTGCCTTTCTTGTCGAGGTACACGGCGTGGGCCACGGTGCACGCCTCCAGGTCGTAGCTTTTGGCCAGCGCGGTGAGCACGGTTTGCCGGGACTCGGCGCTGGCCAGCTGGTAAATCTCGCGGCGCGGCAGTACCCCGAAGGCCGCATAAAACCAGGAAACGGGTTGAAAATAGCCGTCTCGCTCGAAGGTTTGAGAAAGGTTGGGGGGAGCCACTGGTGGCAAGGGTTTCTTCATGCCGTTCGCTGTCAAACTCAAAAATACACGTTACCGCCCGGAAAGCAACCGCTTCAGCTTACTTGCTGACTGCAAGACCAGTCGCGCTACAATCGGCGGCCTGGGTTGCGCATCCGGTGCCAAGGAGAACGGTAGGCGCATAAAAAAAAGCCCCGCGGATGGCGGAGCCTTTTTGTAGCAACAATCACAAAAGCGGTTGCGGCAGCACCGCGCCACGAAGTTTCATTAGGCTTGTTCCACCGAAAGCTGGCCTTCGGGCTGCGCTTCCTCCACGGGCTCGGTGCTGTGGGTGTGCTTGAAGAAGATGATAAACAGCACGGCAATGGCCAGCGCATAGGCGGCAAATGTGAGCCAGATGCCCTGCCAGTCCTTGGCACCGCTGGCGTCGGTGAAGTATTCCTGAATGATGATGCCGCTCAGCGAGCTGCCCAGCACGGCCCCGAAGCCGTTGGTCATCATCATAAACAAGCCCTGCGCGCTGGCCCGGATGCTGGGCTGGGTCTGGGTTTCAACGAACAGCGAGCCGGAGATATTGAAAAAGTCGAACGCCATGCCGTACACGATGCAGGAGAGGATAATCATCCAGAGGCCCTCGCCGGGGTTGCCGTAGGCAAACAGGCCAAAGCGCAGCACCCAGGCTATCATGCTGAAGAGCATCACCTGCTTAATGCCGAAGCGGCGCAGGAAGAACGGAATGGCCAGGATAAACAGCGTCTCCGAAATCTGCGAGATGGACATGATAATGGCCGGGTACTTCACGGTGAGCGTGTCGCGGTAGGCCGGGGTCTTGTCGAAATCGTGCAGGAAGGTGTCGCCGTACGCGTTGGTAAGCTGCAATGCCGCCCCCAGCAGCAGCGCAAACAGGAAGAAGGTGAGCATTTTGCGGTCGCGCAGAATGGCGAACGACTTGAGGCCCAGAATTTCCAGCAAACCCTGGCTGGACGTGTTGGTGGACTGGGGCGGGCACTTGGGCAGCGTGAAGGAGTAGAGGCCCAGCACAAAGGCCGCGCCTGCTGCCACGTAAAACTGGCTGGCCGATTTCTCGATGCCCAGCAAACTCACCGTCCACATGGCCACAATGAAGCCGATGGTGCCCCACACGCGGATGGGCGGGTAGTCCTTTACCACATCAAGGGCCTGGGTCTTGAGCACCGAAAACGACACGGCAATGGACAGCGACAGCGTGGGCATGTAGAATATCATGTTCAGTAGGATAACCCAGAAGAACGTGCCGGGGTCGTCGACCAACGGGATGGTGCAGAGGGTGATGCCGCCCAGGATGTGCAGAATGCCGTAGAGCTTCTCCGCGTTCACGTACTTATCGGCCACGATGCCCATGAGCGAGGGCATAAAGATGGACGCAATGCCCATGGTCGAGAAAATGGCACCAAACTGCGTGCCCGACCACTGCTTCGTCTGAAACCAATACGCCCCAATTGTTATCAACCAGGAGCCCCAGATAAAGAATTGTAGAAAACTCAGTATGATGAGGCGCAACTTAGTATTCATGCGGAGTCAGGATAAAAGAAAGAGATTATTCAGCCGATAAAGATACACGCCTTCCTGCCAGAAGCGGCAAGCAAGTGCGGCCAATCTCGCGGCTTTCCCTGCTTGGTTTGAGGCCGGCTGCTTAGCGGGTTGTGCCCAGCAGGGGCCAGTTTATAGCATAATTGAAGCCAGTACTTACCTGATGAGAGTGGTGGTAGAATGAAAAAAGGCCCCGGACAGTGCTGTCCGGGGCCTTTTAAAATCGTTGCTAACTGCGGTGGTTATGCCTGGTAGCTGGGCGGAAACGTGCCCGCGGGCTGGCCATCGGCCGTGGGGTAGTCGGTATAGCCCTCGGGGCCGGGGGTGTACAAGGTGTCCGGGTCGAGGGGAGCGAGCGAAGCGCCGGTTTTGAGGCGTTCCACCAGGTCGGGGTTCGAGATGAAGGGCTTGCCAATGGCAACGAGGTCGGCGTGGCCGTTCTCCAGGGCGTCTTCAATGCGCTCCACGGTGGTGTATCCGCCGCTCAGGATGAGCGTATTGGTGAATTTCTTGCGGATGGTGGCCACCGTTTCGGCGGGTACAGCGGGGGCACCCATGCTGGAGTGGTCTACCAAATGCACGTACACGAGGCCGATTTTCTGCAGCTCCTCAGCCAAGTAAGCATAGGTTTCGTCCATTTCGGGGTAATGCGGCATGTCGGCGTCGGTGCCCCAGGGCGAGAGGCGAATGCCGGTGCGCTTAGGGCCGATGGCCTCGGCCACGCCGCGGGCCACTTCCAGCACGAAGCGGGTGCGGTTTTCTACGCTGCCGCCGTACTGGTCGGTGCGCTGGTTGCTGTGCGGGTTCAGGAACTGCGAGAGCAGGTAGCCATTGGCGCTGTGTACTTCCACGCCGTCGAAACCGGCATCCAGGGCCAGCTTGGCGCTTTGCACGTATTCGTCGCGCAGGCGGGCCAGCTCGTCGGCCCGGATTTCGCGGGGCGCGGTGTGGTCAAGAAGCTGCTCCTGGTCGGTCCACATCTGGCCCTTGGCCTTGATGGCCGATGGGGCCAGCACCTCCGAGCCCTCGGGCAGGTTGAGGGTGTGGGCAATGCGGCCGGCGTGCATCAGCTGAATAAAAATATGGCCGCCGTGGTGGTGCACCGTCTCGGTGATGCGCTGCCAGTTGGTGACGTGCTCCTGGTTGAACAAACCCGGAATGCGGGCGTAGCCCAGACCATCGGCCGATGGCGAGGTGCCCTCCGTGATGATGAGGCCGGCCGTGGCGCGCTGGCGGTAGTACTCGGCCATCAGCTCGTTGGGCACGTTGCCCAGGGCACGGCTGCGGGTGAGCGGTGCCATTACCACGTGGTTGGTTAGGGTAAGCGAACCCAGCTGAGCGGGTTGGAATGTTATCTTCGACATAGACGAATTAGCCGCCGTGCGTAAGTAGCGGCATCGGATGAATGAAACGCGTCTTTAAACCGAGTACGTACACGAATTGTTTCAGTTGGTACCATAATAGGCGTTGTGGCGGACGTGTCATTCCCGAAGAAAACAAAAAAAATGCCCGTCCCACAACGTGGAACGGGCATTTTGCAGCAATTACGTTAGGATTACCCAGCATGCTGGTAATCTACATGGGGGTGGCTTCGGCGAAGCGCTTGTTCACCTCATCCCAGTTGACGAGGTTGAAGAACGCGGCGATGTAGTCGGGCCGGCGGTTCTGGTACTTGAGGTAGTAGGCGTGCTCCCACACGTCGAGGCCCAGCACGGGCAAGCCCTTGCAGCCCGCGTCGGGCATCAGGGGGTTGTCCTGGTTGGGCGTCGAGCAGATTTGCACCGAGCCGTCGGCCTGCTTGCACAGCCACGCCCAGCCCGAGCCGAAGCGCGTGGCGCCGGCTTTGGTGAATTCCTCCTTGAATTTATCGTAGCTGCCAAACGCCTTGGTGATGGCCTCGCCGATGGCGCCGCTGGGCTGGCCGCCGCCGTTAGGCGACAGGATGGTCCAGAACAGGGAGTGGTTGTAGTGGCCGCCGCCGTTGTTGCGCACGGCCGCCGGAGCCTTGGCAATGTTGTGCATGATTTCCTCAATGGACTGGCTTTCCATTTCGGTGCCGGCAATGGCGGCGTTCAGGTTGGTTACGTAGGCCTGGTGGTGCTTGCTGTGGTGGATTTCCATCGTCTGGGCGTCAAACGTAGGTTCCAGGGCATCGTAGGCGTAGGGGAGTTTGGGAAGTTCGAAGGCCATAAGTGCAGGTGTTTTGGGTGGTGAAGCGTGTGAGAAATGAAGCGGGTACTGAAACAGCCCAACTAGCTACCTAGTTACGACCACCGTCCGCGCAGGTTCAAAAGTATCGTTATTTCCGCTTCAAACTAAAAAACTCCTGCATCAACGCAGCGCACTCGGCCGCCTGCACGCCGCCCCGCAGCTGCGTGCGGGGGTGCAGCAGCTGCCCGTGCCGCCGGAAGCCTACTTTGGGCTCTTCGGCGCCAAATACTACGGCCTTTAGCTGGGCCCAGTAGCTGGCGCCTGCGCACATCACACAGGGCTCAATGGTGACGTAGAGCGTGCAGTCGGCCAGGTATTTATTGCCCAGGTGGTTGGCGGCGGCCGTGAGGGCCAGCATCTCGGCGTGGGCCGTCACGTCGCGCAGCTGCTCGGTCTGGTTGTAGCCCCGCCCGATGATTTGCTTTTCAAACACCACCACCGCGCCGATGGGGATTTCATCGGCTTCCAGAGCTTTTTCAGCCTCGGCCAGGGCTTGGAGCATGAAATAAGCGTCGTTCATCAGCAGAGGTATGGCGCGTACTTCTACTTACTTCAACACAATGGCATTCATCACAGCCTGGGCCGTGGGCTGCCACTGCGCCTGCTCGTTGGCAGGAGCCACAAACGTGAAAATGTACAACTGCTGGCCCTGAATGGCGTACTGCACGGCCTGATAGCGCTTTATTGGGGCCAATTGGTTGGCGCGCTGGCTGTCGGCAACGGTCGACACAAACTCAAAATACATGAAATCGCGCCCGTTCACGGTGCGGATGTCCTCCTTAATAAAGTCAACCTTGGTGTAGAGCCGCTGAATGCTGGACTTGTAAATCTTGAGCAGCACGCCGTAGTCCATGCTCTCGAAGGTGGTGGGGCGCACCGCCACGCTGTAGTCCACGCGCCCGCTGCGGTCGGAGTACACTGCCAGCGGCTTGCGCGGCGACGGGTACTTCACGGCAATGCCGTCGTCGGGCAGCGGGGCAAACGTAGCCGGCACGCCCACCGTCAAGCCCGAACCCAGCTTCACATTCGTGAGCTTGGGCTTGGGCGCAAAGGCCAGCAGTCCAAAGAGCAACAGTAAAAAGGGGGAGATTTTCATAGCAGGGATGGATATAAAACGACAACAAAGAACGTCATGCTGAGCTTGCCGAAGCACCTCTATTGCAATAGTAAAATTGATTACTGCTGCGGTAGAGATGCTTCGGCAAGCTCAGCATGACGTTCTATTATAGAAAATAAAACGGGCAAACTAGCGCCGGGCAGCAGGGTACTTAATGCGCACCTTCTTCCAGTACACGTAGTTGCCGGTTTTGGCCTCTACCAAGTAGGTGCCGGCCGGAATCTTGCCCAGGTCTACCGGGGCGCCGGTGTTGGTGGCGGGGTCCAGCTCGGTTTGGTAAATGACCTTGTTCTTGTAATCCGTCATCACCAGCGTGCCGGGCTTGCTGAACTGCTGGGTGAAGCTGAGCAGAATGCTTTTGGAGTTGGGACGGGGGTACACATCGATGCCCGACAGTGTTTCGATGCGCTTGATGGGACCGTCGAGGGTGACGGCGCCGGCCGTACCCTTGGACTTAATCTCCGCACCCGACACGTCGGACTTGCTTTTGGTTTTGACTTTGGTTTGGGCCTGGGCTGCGCCGGCAAACAGGAGCGCCGCGGCCAGGGCAAAGGAAGGGAGGAGTTTCATGAACAGTGGAGGGAATTGAAAGACAAAGGAACGCACTTGCCATCGGCCTTTGCATATCCCGTACCAAAGTTTGCAGGTTCTCGTCAGCGCCGCGTTAATTGATGGATTGCCTTCTTCCCCTAAGGGCCTAACTTTGCCCAAAACCCTTTTGCCATGCTACGTACCCATACCTGCGGCGAGCTTCGCCCCGAACACATTGGTCAAACCGTTACGCTTTGCGGCTGGGTGCAGCGCACCCGCGACAAAGGCGCCATTCTCTGGATTGACCTGCGCGACCGGTACGGCCTCACCCAAATCACCCTCGAAGAAGGCGTGGAAGCCGAAGCCGTGCGCGAAACCGCCCGCCACCTCGGCCGCGAGTTCGTGCTGAGCGTGACCGGCAAAGTAGCCGAGCGCTACTCCAAGAACGACAAAATGCCCACCGGCGGCATCGAAATACGCCCCGATAAGGTTGAGATTCTGAATCCCGCCAAGCTGCCGCCCTTCCTCATCGAAGACGACACCGACGGCGGCGACGACCTGCGGATGAAGTACCGCTACCTCGACCTGCGCCGCACCCCCGTGCGCAACAACCTCGTGCTGCGCCACAAAATGGCCCAGGCCGTGCGCCGCTACCTCGACGGCCAGGAGTTCATCGAAGTCGAAACGCCCGTGCTCATCAAGTCCACGCCCGAAGGCGCGCGCGACTTCGTGGTGCCCTCCCGCATGAACCCCGGCGAGTTCTACGCCCTGCCGCAGTCGCCCCAGACCTTTAAGCAGCTGCTCATGGTGTCGGGTTTCGACCGCTACTTCCAGATTGTAAAGTGCTTCCGTGACGAAGACCTGCGCGCCGACCGCCAGCCCGAGTTCACGCAGATTGACTGCGAAATGGCCTTCGTCACGCAGGAAGACATCCTGAATACCTTCGAAGGCCTCACCCGCTACCTCTTCAAGGAGCTAAAAGGCATCGATTTCCCCACCGTGCCCCGCATGACCTACGCCGACGCCATGCGCCGTTTTGGCAACGACAAACCGGACACCCGCTTCGCCATGGAATTCGTGGAGCTGACCGACATCGTAAAAGGCCAGGGTTTCCCGGTATTTGATAACGCCGGCCTGGTGGTGGGCATCAACGCCGCCACCTGCGCCCATTTCACCCGCAAGCAGCTCGACGAGCTGACGGATTTCGTAAAGCGCCCGCAAATTGGCGCCACGGGCCTCATCTACGCCCGCGTGGAGGTGGGAGGTGTAGTAAAGTCCTCGGTTGACAAGTTCTACTCGCAGGAGGAGCTGCAACGCTGGAGCGAAGCCCTGCACGCCAACGCCGGCGACCTGTTGCTCATTATTGCCGGCGAGCCCAACAAGGCCCGCAAAGCCATGAGCGAACTGCGCCTCGAAATGGGCCAGCGACTCGGTCTGCGCAACAAGGAAGACTTTTCGCCCCTGTGGGTGGTCGATTTCCCTCTGCTGGAGTACAGCGAGGAGGAGAACCGCTACTTCGCCATGCACCACCCCTTCACCTCGCCCAAGCCCGAGGACCTGGCCCTGCTCAACTCGCCCGACACCATCGGCCAGGTGCGCGCCAACGCCTACGACCTCGTGATAAACGGCGTGGAAGTGGGCGGCGGCTCCATCCGCATCCACGACCGCGCCGTGCAGGCCCGCATGTTCTCGCTGCTCGGCTTCACCGACGAGGAAGCCAAGGCCCAGTTCGGCTTCCTGCTAGACGCTTTCGAGTACGGCGCCCCGCCCCACGGCGGCATCGCCTTCGGCTTCGACCGCCTCTGCAGCCTCTTCGGCGGTGCCGATTCCATCCGCGACTTCATTGCCTTCCCCAAAAACAACTCCGGCCGTGATGTCATGATAGATTCACCTTCGCCCATTTCGGAGGCGCAGCTGAAAGAGTTGAGCATCAAGACAGCTGTGGTGGCGAAGTAGCTTTTTTGAAACTACAATAATGGAAGCGGCGACTGATTATTCAGTCGCCGCTTTTTTATGGGTTTGTGGGGCCGGTGCTGGCACGATGCCGGTAGAGTAAAATCATGGGTTCGACGTGTGGGGGATGCCATTTGACGAAGACCAAAATCCATGGGTGGCTGGCGCTAGTAAGTTTGAGCATTCAACAACCCCAAACGCCCGCTGCCGTGTCCAAGCTCTACATGTTCACCACCGTTTTTCTGTTTTGGGTTGCGGTTTATGGCTCTATGCTCCGCGTGCATTTGGCTGCTTCCCCAGTGCATTCTGTCAAGGTCCCAACCTTCCGGTCTGTTCTGGTTGGCTCCACGCCTATCGTACAAGTCACTAAGCCCTACATTGCTGCCAATTTCAATTAGTTACGGTCCGGCTGCTATAGCCGGGTCAATTATTCGATACGCTTAGATTATAGAGGTTTAAAAATTATAATTATACAAAAGAGCCGCACCCATTGGGTGCGGCTCTTTTGTGCTGAAAGCAATCTGAAAGCCTAAAAATTTCGCTCGCCCGTCTCACGCTTGCCCAGCATCACCGAGCCCACCATGGCGGCCAGCAGCAGGATGGAGGCCAGCTCAAACGGCAGTGCGTATTGCTGAAACAGCACCAGTCCCAGCTTGTCTACCATGCCAATCTGCGAGTCGAAGCTGGTGGCGTTGTAGCCTTCGGGTTGGATGTCGCGCATGGCGGCCACCAGTATCAACAGCAGCGAGCCGCCGGCAATAGCGGCGGCAAACTTGGCCAGGGCGGGCTTGTGCGGCTCGGTGTCCTCGTTCAGATTCAGGAACATAATCACGAACAGGAACAGTACCATAATGGCGCCGGCGTACACAATGATGTTCACCGCGGCCAGAAACTGCGCATTCAGCAGCAGGTAGTGACCCGAAAGGGTGAAGAACGTGAGGATGAGGAACAGGACGCTGTGCACCGGATTTTTGGCCAGTACCACACCCAATGCACTCAACAGGGCCACGAACGAGAGAAAGAGAAAGAGAGAAGACATTAACGTGTCATGCTGAGCGCAGCGAAGCATCTTATCACGCTTGCGCCGCGAGGGTTAATTATTATGCCGAAAGCAGCGGTGATAAGATGCTTCCTTCGGTACGCCAGATAAGGCATGACAGTCAGGCTACGCCAACTGCCCACGCAGCTTGTCGGCCTGCTCGGGCGTGAGCTGAATGCCGCGCTTCGAGCGGTTATCCGGCGTTACGGGCTCCACCAGCCGGTCTTTGCCATAGATGAATTCGTCGCGTTCGAAGCGCGGCGGGGCCATTTTGTCGGCTTGCAGGTACACGGCGGCTTTGGGGCAGGCTTCTTCGCACAGGCCGCAGAAAATGCAGCGCAGCATGTTGATTTCGTAGCTCACGGCGTATTTCTCCTCGCGATAGAGACCCTCTTCGCCTTTTTTGCGCTCACCGGCTACCATGGTAATGGCTTCGGCGGGGCAGGCCACGGCGCACAGGCCGCAGGCCGTGCAGCGCTCCCGGCCGGCTTCGTCGCGCTTGAGCACATGCAGGCCGCGGAAAACAGGGGAGAAAGGGCGCGTCTCTTCGGGGTAGCGAATGGTGACCTGCTTCTTGGTAGCAGCCCGAAAAAAGTGCTGCATCGTGATGCTCAGGCCCTGAAAAATAGCCGGCAGGTAGGCCCGCTCGGCCAAGGTCATGGGCTTCTTTTCGAGAACTTTAGCGCGGTTGCTTAATGATTCCATAGTGGTTTCTGTCATGCTGAGCCTGCGAAGCATCTTATCAGGTTCGCAAAGCTCGGGGTAACTATCTCTGACGAAAGCAGCGGTGATAAGATGCTGCATTCGTCAGCATGACATTTCTATTTGATGATGCCAAACGTAATCAGACCGCCCGTGAGCAGGATGTTGAAGATGGCCAGGGGGATGAGGATGGTCCAGCCCAGGCGCATCAGCTGGTCGTAGCGGAAGCGCGGCAGCGTCCAGCGCACCCACATGAAGAAGAAGATAAAGCTGAATATTTTGGCAAATATGCCAAGCAGGCCAACAATGGTGATGATGTTGGAGGCCGTAACCAATTCCAGCCTTTGCGATGATACCAGCCAGTTGCGCAGCTCAAATTGGAATGGGAAGTTGAAACCGCCAAAGTACAGCACGCTCATCACGGCCGAAGCCACAAACACATTAATGTACTCCGCAAACAGGTATAGGCCCATTTTCATAGAACTGTACTCGGTGTGGTAGCCGCCAATCAGCTCCGTTTCGCACTCCGGCAGGTCGAAGGGCGTGCGGTTAGTTTCAGCAAAAGCGCACACAATGAAGATGAGGAAGCCCAACGGCTGCTTCATCACGTTCCAGTTGAAAACGTCCTGCCACACGAAAGGGGCGTCCGAAGCCTGCTGGAAGGTGATTTCGCGCAGCGAGAGTGAGCCCGACATCATCAGCACAGCAATCAGGGCGAGGCCCATGGCGATTTCGTAGCTGATGTTCTGGGAGGCCGCCCGGATGGCACCGAGCAGCGAGAACTTGTTGTTCGAAGCCCAGCCGCCAATCATGATGCCGTACACGCCCAACGACACCATGCCGAACACGTAAAGCATGCCCACGTTAATTTCAATGCCCTGCAGGTGAATGGCCGTCTCGCCAAACTGCAGCACGTTGCCAAACGGAATCACCGCCGACGACATCAACGCCGTAATCATGGCCAGGCACGGCCCGAACACGAACAGCGCCCGGTTGGCTCCGGCCGGAAAGAATTCTTCTTTGGTGAAGAGCTTCACGGCATCGGCCAGCGGCTGCAACAGGCCGAAAGGCCCGGCACGGTCCGGCCCAACCCGGTCCTGCAGAAACGCGGCGATGACGCGCTCAGCATAAGTGGAGTAGGTGGCAATCAGCAACGAAACGCCGAAAACAACTAGAACGACGACGCCTTGCCAGGCTAAGGGTGGGAAATCCATAGAGGAACTGTCATGCTGAGCGTGCGAAGCATCTTACCGGGTTCGCGTTGCTCGGGTAGGTATATTTTCTGCGAAGGTAGCCGTGATATGACGCTTCCTTCGGAACGCCAGATGAGGCAAGGCAAACGATTTAGTTATTCAAGCCGCCCAGCCGTAGCGGCGGGTTGCGTTCCAGTTCGCGGGTGGTGCTCTCCGGCAGGTCGGCAATGACTTGCGGGTTCACCACTGGCAGCTCGTAGTGGTTTTGGGCAATAACCGAGGCGCGGTTGATGTGCGCCGGGCCTTCGAGTACCCAGTCCGACGTTTCCTTTTTGTCGAAACGGCAGGTGTTGCAAATCCACTCTTTCACTTCGCCGTACTCGTCCTTGCGGGCCGTCACGCGGAGCACGTCTTTGCCTTTGTACCAAAGCGTTACCTTGCCACAGCACTTCTCGTTTTCGCAAGCACGGTGGGCGTTCACGGGCTTGGTGAACCACACCCGCTGCTTGAAGCGGAAGGTTTTGTCGGTCAGCGCGCCCACCGGGCACACGTCAATGACGTTGCCGCTGAACTCGTTGTCAATAATGTTCTCGATGTAGGTGCCGATTTCCGAGGCATCGCCGCGGCCCAGCACGCCGTGCACGCGCTCGGGCGTGAGCTGGTCGGCGGTGTACACGCAGCGGTAGCACAGAATGCAGCGCGTCATGTGCAGCTGAATGAGCGGGCCAATGTCGATTTTCTCGAAGGTGCGGCGCTCTTCCTCGTAGCGGGTGGTGCTCACGCCGTGCTCAAAAGCAAAGTCCTGCAGGTCGCACTCGCCGGCCTGGTCGCACACCGGGCAGTCGAGCGGGTGGTTGATGAGCAGCATCTCCACAATGCCCTTGCGCACGTCCATCACCTGCTGCGAAATCGTGTTTTCGACCACCATGCCGTCCTGCACCGTCGTGATGCACGAAGCCACCAGCTTGGGCATGGGGCGCGGGTCTTTGGCCGAGCCGGCCGCCACCTTTACCAGGCAGGCGCGGCACTTGCCGCCCGTGCCCTTCAGCGGGGTGTAGTAGCACATGGCGGGCGGCACAATGCCGCCGCCAATCTGGCGGGCTGCATTCAGGATAGTGGTTCCGTCCGGAACCTCTATCTCAATGCCGTCGAAGGTTATTTTAGCCATTGGTTTCTATTTTGTCATGCTGAGCTTGCAAAGCATCTTATCACGTTCGCAGGGCTCGGGTAGTAACTTCTTCTGACGAAAGCAGCGGTGATAAGATGCTTCCTTCGTCAGCATGACAGGCCGTTTACGCCAGCACCGCCGCGCCGCGGTATACCGCGCCGGGAGCCGTGGCCTCTTTCGGATTGGTCACGTGCCACTCAAACTCGTGGCGGAAGTGGCGCACGGCAGCGGCAACCGGCCACGCGGCGGCTTCGCCCAGCGGGCAAATGGTATTGCCTTCGATTTGCTTGGCCACGCTCACAATCAGGTCGATGTCGTGCATCGAGCCGTGGCCGTGTTCGAGGCGGTGCAATACCTTCTCCAGCCAGCCGGTGCCCTCACGGCAGGGCGAGCACTGCCCGCAGCTTTCGTGGTGGTAGAAGCGCGAGAAGTTCCAGGTGTTCTTCACGATGCACGTCGTCTCGTCCATCGCAATAAAGCCGCCCGAACCCAGCATGGTGCCGGTCACGAAGCCGCCGTCGCTCAGCGACTCGTAGCTCATCAGGCGGTTTTCGCCGGCTGCAGTTTTGAGAATCAGTTCCTTGGGCAGGATGGGCACCGACGAGCCGCCGGCTACTACAGCCTTCAGCTCACGGCCTTTCCAAATGCCGCCGCAGTACTCATCAGAGTAAATGAATTCCTCCACCGGCAGGCCCAGCTCAATTTCGTAGATGCCCGGCTTGTTGAGGTGGCCACAGGCCGAAATCAGCTTGGTGCCCGTGCTTTTGCCAATGCCGATTTTAGCATACTCGTCGCCGCCCTCGTTCACGATAACGGGCACGGCCGCGATGGTTTCCACGTTGTTGACCACCGTGGGGCGGGCGTACAGCCCCTGCACGGCGGGGAATGGCGGCTTGTTGCGCGGGTTGCCGCGCTTGCCTTCCAACGATTCGAGCAAGGCGGTTTCTTCGCCGCAGATGTAGGCGCCGGCACCGGGGTGCACGTGCAAATCGAGCGAGTAGCCCGAGCCGAGAATGTTCTCGCCCAGGAAACCGGCCGCGTAGGCTTCGGCAATGGCTTTCTCCAGAATGCGCAGCACGTACAACAGCTCGCCGCGAATGTAGATGTAGCTGGTGCGCGCGCCCAGGGCGTAGCTGCCCGTAATCATGCCTTCAATGAGCAAGTGGGGTAGTTTCGTCATCAGCTGACGGTCCTTGAAGGTGCCGGGCTCCGATTCGTCGGCGTTGCAGACGAGGTAGCGCGGCACGCCCTCGGGCTTGGCCAGAAAGCCCCACTTCATGCCGGCGGGGAAGCCCGCGCCGCCACGCCCGCGCAGGCCCGACTTCTTCACTTCTTCCGTCACCTCATCGGGCGTCATGGTTTTGAGCGCCTTCTCCACGGAGCGGTAGCCGCCGTGCTTGCGGTAGACCTCGAAGGTATTGATGCCTTCGACGTTGATATGTTCGGTTAATAGCTTGCGGCCCATAATGGTAAGCGTTGTGCTGATGGCCAGCCGTTAGTTGTTTTTCAGGGAGTTGGGCAGGTCGTTTTCTTCCCACGACAGGATGGGGCGATGAATCTGCCCGCGCAGGTCGTTGAGCATGGCATCCACCGCCTCGGGCGTGTCGAGCTGCTCGTAGTACTGCTCGCGCACCTGCACCACGGGAGCAAAGCCACAGGCGGCCAGGCACTCCACTTCTTTCAGGGTGAAAAGGCCATCGGGCGAGGTTTCGCCCACTTTGGCCCCGGTAATGCGCTCCAGGTGCTCGGTCAGCTCGTCGGAGCCGCGCAGCATGCAGGGGCCCGTACGGCAGATTTCCAGCACGTGCTTGCCCACCAGCTTGAGGTTGTACATGGTGTAGAACGACGACACCTCGTATACTTCGATGGGCTTGATGTTGAGGGTTTCAGCTACTAGGTCCTGTACCTCAGGACTTACCCAGCCGCCGAATTCAGCTTGCGCAATATGCAGAATCGGCAGTAGGGCCGACTTGCTCCTATCGGCCGGATAATGCGTGAGCAGGCGCTTGATTTCCGCCTGGGCGGCGGCAGAAAATTGAAGTTTAGCGGGCGCGGTATTCGGCTCCATAATCAGTAGCAAAAACTAAGCGTCCAGCTCGCCGGCAATGACGTTCATGGACGAGAGAATAACAATGGCATCGGAGAGGGTGGTGCCCACGGCCATTTCAGGATACGCTTGGTAGTAGATGAAGCAGGGCCGGCGGAAGTGCAGGCGGTAGGGTGTGCGGCCACCATCTGAAACCAGGTAGAAACCCAGCTCGCCGTTGCCGCCTTCCACGGAATGATACACCTCGCCAACGGGGGCGTCAATCTCGCCCATCACGATTTTGAAGTGGTAAATCAGGGCCTCCATGTTCTTGTACACGTCCGGCTTGGTGGGCAGGTAGTAGTGCGGGGCATCGGCGTGGTACGGGCCTTCGGGCAGGCGGTCGAGGGCCTGGTTGATAATGCGCAGGCTCTGCCAGATTTCCTCGTTGCGCACGATGAAACGGTCGTAGGTGTCGCCGTTGGTGCCCACCGGAATGTCGAATTCGAAGTCCTCGTAGCTCGAATACGGGTTCATCGCCCGCACGTCGTAGTCCACGCCCGCCGCCCGTAGGTTGGGGCCGGTGAAGCCGTAGTTCAAGGCCTTTTCTGCCGAAATCGGGCCCACGTTTACCACGCGGTCCATGAAAATGCGGTTGCGGTTGAACATCGACTCGAACTCCTTCATCACAGCCGGGAAGCTCTTCAGCCAGTCGCGCAGCTTCTGGATGGCCACGGGCGAAAAGTCCCGCTCCATGCCGCCCACGCGGCCCATGTTGGTGGTGAGGCGGGCGCCGCACACCTCCTCGTATATTTCGTAAATTTTCTCGCGCTCCTGAAATACATACAGGAAGCCCGTGAACGCGCCGGTATCCACGCCTAAGATGGAGTTGCAGATGAGGTGGTCGGCAATGCGGGCCAGCTCCATCATAATCACGCGCATGTACTGCGCGCGCTTGGGCACGGTCACGCCAAGCAGCTTCTCCACCGTCATGTGCCAGCCCAGGTTGTTGATGGGCGACGAACAGTAGTTCATCCGGTCGGTGAGCGTCGTGATTTGGTAGAAGGGCCGGCGCTCGGCAATCTTCTCAAAGGCGCGGTGGATGTAGCCGATGGTGGGCACGCCGGAGATAATCCGCTCGCCATCCATTTGCAGGATGTTCTGGAAAATGCCGTGCGTGGCCGGGTGCGTAGGGCCCAGGTTCAGCGTGGTCAGCTCCTGGCTGAAGTCGTTGAGCAGGGGCACGAGCTGGCCGTGGCGCTGGGCAGCGGCCTCTTCGTGTATTTTGTGGGTGCCTTCCAGCGTGTCGTTTACTGCCATAGCAAAATTGTCATCCTGAGCGCAGCGAGACCTTATCACGTCCTCGTTGCCGTAAGAATAGATACTCTGACAAAAGCAGCGGTGATAAGATGCTTCCTTCGTCAGCATGACAAATAGGTTTATCGTC
>NZ_MDZC01000066.1 GCF_001816165.1 Hymenobacter glacialis | reverse complement strand
TCGGCCTGGGGCATTTTCGCTTAAAAGCTCAACTCTATTTGACTGGGCTCAAAGCCATGCACCAGCAACTAGCCCAATTCACCGCGTAACATCAGTTAAATAGTTAAACCTAAACGACTGAGTTTTCTTTTACTAACTCGGAAGATGTCTTAGATCCAACCCAAAGCATAGATTGCAGCTAGCTGGAATGAAAAGCGGTGTATAATTGATGGAAAGAGTTACTTTTTTGCTGAATTCGCATAGATCGAGCCTTCAGGTTACGAATGACTGTTGCCAGAATACCCCAATTACTTACGTTATTGCCACAATGAGTTAGTTTGAACAGGTTTATATGATATAAAATAATATATATTTTATATATTAGGCGTTCTACTTTAGTATGGTTCAACGCTAATCAGTTCTACTACTATGATATCGCAGGTTATGCAGGACACCCTCACCGAGAAGCAAGCACTCTTCCTTCAAGTAGCAGTTCACTTGGAGGAGCGCGGGCTTATTATTTCCAGCGAAGACGCTTCGCGCCCGTGGGGTGGTTTTTTTGTGATTGACGAAGGCCAAGCTCAGCATTTTGCGGATATCTTTTTTGATGGCATCTCAATTGAAAAGCTCCGCAAATCCGGGAAGCTGAGCCCCAAGGTGCTGCTGGTAGCGCCCTATCGGCGCCTCTCGTGGCAGTATCACCACAGAAGGGCCGAAATCTGGCAGGTTGTGCAAGGCCCGGTGGGCGTGGCCACCAGTCCCAACGATGAGCAGGGCGAAGTGATAACCCATCAGGTGGGGGAGCGCATTGTGCTGCAGCAAGGCGAACGGCACCGGTTGGTTGGCCTCAATGAATGGGGTGTGCTGGCCGAAATCTGGCAACATACCGACGCCCTGTATCCCTCCGACGAGGACGATATCGTGCGCGTGCAAGACGATTTCGGGCGCTAGGATGCCTTGGTACAAACCAAAAAGGCTACCTCCAGGCCCTGGCATTGCCGGGCGCTGGGGGTAGCCTTTTCAGTTAGAAACGATTGGCTTAGTTGTCCGTTGCATCGGGTTTTGCCTTCTTCAGGGCATCGGCCAAGGTCTGCTGCAGCTTGGCGCCGGAGTCGGCGGGGGCATTTTCGGCTATCTTATATTCCTTTTGGAGGCGTTCCCATTCTTCGATGGGAATGAACACGCCGGTGATTTTGCCTTTCTCGTCTGACAGGTATTTGATGTCCATGGCTGGGGATGGTGAAATAAGGAAACAAGGGGCGCCGTATGATGCGATGCCATCTTACTCGCCAGGGTGATACGTTTTTTCGGCGTTAGCCTTCACGTCCTCGGGGTAAAACCGTACTTCTTTAAAACCGCCATTCGTGTATAGTTCGGCTTGGTCGGTGAAATGCGGTGTGCCGGGGCGACTGCTCTGGCCGCCCGTGACCACGGACCGGGCCTTGATACGTGGCCCGAACTCTACCACGGCCACGAAGCTGTTGCCCACGGCGCCGTAGCGTTTCTTGGTGCCAGGGTAGGCGCGCGCACCAAAGGCCGCCAACGAACCCCAGGACGAAGACGTGAAGGCCACCGGCAGGCTGGGTTTTTGGTCATCGTAGGTTTCCTCAATGTTGCCGGTCAAGCGCTGGAAGCGGTTGATGTCACCCCAGGCAGTTTTCCAGGTGCCAAAGCTGCGCGTGAGGTCGTCCAGCGCTTCGGTTAGCGCGGCTACTTTTTCCTGCGGGCTGGTGTTGGCCAGGGCAAATTTGGTGAAGCTGATGTAGTCCTGCTGCGGCTGTGCGGAGGGCACGCGGGCGCGGGCCTTGGCCAGTAGCCGCTCGGCCCAATAAATGGCCACCGTTTGCGCCACGGAGGTTTTGCTGTAGTTGTGGTTCCAGGCGCGGAGTACCTCAATGGCTTCCGCTACGGATGGAGCGGCGGCTTTCTCGGCCGAAGTGGGCTGGTAAGCCGTGAGCAGCGGCGGCAGCATGTCATCAAAAGCCGTGAGATGCGGGTCGTTGGCGGCGGCAATCAGCGTGTCGAGCGTGAAGCTGGACTTGCGGCTGAGCACGCGCACTGCGTTGAGGCCGCGGTAGTTTTCGGCGTCCGGTGCCATGTATCCGGGGAATTTGGCGGCAGCCGGGCTGCTGGCGCCCGACACGGTGAACGGCGTCGAATTGCAGTTCTGGATGAAGCCGCTGGCCGGGTTATGCACCTGCACCAGCTCGTTCACGCCGTGGAAGCCTTTCCACTCGGTGGCCGGGTTGCTGCCGTCTACCGGCTGGCTCCAGTCGAATTTGGCGTCGCGCTTGGGCATGAAATTGCCGTGCCAGTAGGCAATGCTCCCCTTGCTGTCGGCAAATACCGTGTTGTTGGAAGCGTTGCCGTTCAGCTTCATTACTTCCTGAAAGCTGGCGTAGCCGGTGGCCTTGGTGCGCAGGTACGACTGCTGCAGCGCGGCCAATGGCTCGTTCATCATGCGCACGGCCACCCATTGGTTATCAGACTTCTGGCCCACGATAGGGCCGTGGTGGGTGCGGTACATGGTGTACTCGCGGCGCAGGATTTTGGTGCCGTCGCGGTAGGGCAGCGACACTTTTTCCGCTTTCACCGGCCGCAGCTTGCCGCCGTATTTATAGAAGTAAGCGCCGTTCTTTTTCTCAATGGTTTCGAGGTACTCGTCCATTGAGTCGGCTTGGCTGGACGTGTGCATCCAGCCGCAATTCTGGTTGAAGCCCTGGTACACGAAAAACTGGCCCCAGGTCACGGCGCCGTAGGCGTTCAGGCCCTGCTGGCTCACTATCTGCACTTCGGAGCGGAAGTAGAACGACGTGTGCGGGTTGATGAGGAGCAAGGCATTGCCGCTGGCGCTTTTGCCGGGCGCAATAGCAAAGCCGTTGGAGCCCACTGGCTCCCGTTCCTTCTTCTCAAAATCGGTATTTATCCACGAGCTGGACTTCTTCTGGTTATAAAAGGCTTTCAGCCGCTCAATGCTCACCACGCTGATGTTGCCACCAATGCTGCCCTCGCTGAACATGAGCGGCATCCAGGGCTGGAAGCGGCGCAGCAGCTTGGGCTTCACGGTGGGGTGGGTGGCGAGGTAGTAGTTGGTGCCGGCCGCAAAAGCGTCGAGCAGCTTCTTCATTTCCACCGGCGTTTTCCTGTAGATGGCAATGGCCTGGGTGCTGTCCATGAACAGCCGGGCGCGCAGGTCATGGGCCAAGGCCGCTTCGCCTTCCACCTCCGCCAGGCGGCCAATGGCGTCGAGGTAGTTCATCTCTACGCGGTCAAAATCGTCCTCGCACTGCGTGTAGAGCAGTCCAAACACCGCATCGGCATCGGTCTTGCCATAAATGTGCGGCACCCCGTACGTATCGCGGGTGATGGACACCTGCTGGGCCTGCTGTTTCCAGCTGGCTAGCTCCGTCGCACTGAATTTTTGCGCGTGCGCTGTGAACGCTGTAAACAAGGCAAGCGGCAGAAACAATGGGCGCATAAAGTCTGGAATTGGGGTGATAGACGTTGCGAAAGTAAACGAAAAAGCCCCGGCCGGATGGCCGAGGCTTTAGAACGTTGTAGTTATTCGCTTACGACGAGAACGACGAGCCGCAGCCGCAGGTGCTTTTGGCTTGGGGGTTGTTGAACACGAAGCCGCGGGCGTTGAGGCCGTCCTGAAAGTCAACTTCCATGCCCAGCACGTACATGGCGTGCTTTTTATCCATGATGAGCTTCAGGCCGTCGAGGTCGTAGGTTTCGTCGGCGTCCTTGGCTTTGTCGAAACCGAGCAGGTAGCTCATGCCCGAGCAGCCGCCGCCCTGCACGCCAATGCGCAGGCCGTAGTCGGCGGGCACGTTTTTTTCTTGGATGATATTCTTTACCTCAACCACGGCACGGTCGGTGAGGGTGATGGGGGCGAGGGTAGCAACGGAAGCCATAATGAGGGACGATTTAGAACGAGGTGGAAGACAAAGATACGGCAGGCGCCGGAGTGGCCCGCGGTGCGGCGTCAGGGAAGAAACAGCAGTTGGGGGGCGGTGGTTCACGGCGTAAGTTTGTAGCTTATGTGGTGAGCGTTGGCTTGCCGTACTCCGCCAGCTATTATCATTACAGCAAGCCAGCGCTTCCCTGCTTATGGATTCGACTACCTATTTATTCGACCTCCTGAAAATCATCCTGCCCGCCCTCATCGTGGCCGGCGCCATTTACCTTCTGTTCAAGCAGTTTCTGGAAAAAGAGCAGCAGCGCCGGCTGATTGAGTTGCGGCTGGAAAGCAACAAAACCACCCTGCCGCTCCGCCTGCAGGCCTACGAGCGGGTAGTGATGCTGCTGGAGCGCATTTCGCCCAACAACATATTGGTGCGCCTGAGCAGCGCCGGCCAGTCGGCCCCTGACTTCCACCGCCTGCTCCAGCAGGAAATCCGCGCCGAATACGAGCACAACCTCTCGCAGCAGCTTTACATCTCCGGCGATGCCTGGACCTTGGTCAAAGAAGCCAAAGAAAACGTGCTGACCATGGTCAACCGCGCCTTCCACGGCATCCAGAACCCCAGCCAGGCCCGCGGCACCGAGCTAGCCAAGCGCATTCTGGAGGGCCTGATGATGGACGGTGCCGAACCCACCGCGCAGGCCCTGGCCGTAGTGAAAAACGAAGCCGCCGGACTTTTTTAGGACGAACGTAAAAATCCCCTCCTTACCAAGGAGGGGACATTTCAGCAATGCTGAAATTGGGGTGGTTGAAGTCGTTGAACGACCGCAACCAACCCAATTGGTTCTACACCGCCACGCTCACGGCCTCGATGGCCCGCTGATAGCACTCCTCGTAGAGCGGCACAATCTTTTCCACGGCAAACTCCTCGGCCCGGGCGCGGGCCGCGGCTTTGAAGCGCGGCAGGTTCTCGTCGTCCAAAATGTAGAGGGCATTTTTGACCATATCGGCCACATCGCCGATTTCGCTAATGGTGCCGGTCACGCCGTTCACGTTCAGCTCGGGGATGCCGCCGGCGTTGGTGCTCACCACGGGCACTTCGCAGGCCATGGCCTCGAGGGCGGCCAGCCCGAAACTCTCGTTCTCGGACGGCATCAGAAACAGGTCGCCCACGCTGAGTACTTCTTCCACGGCTTCGAGCTTGCCCAAAAAGCGCAGGTCGCGGTGGCAGTCGAGGTCCCGGGCCAGCTTTTCCATGCGGCTACGGTCGGGGCCGTCGCCCACGAGCAGCAGTTTGGCTGGTATTTGCTTCCGAACGCCACAAAAAATGCGTAGCACGTCCTCCACGCGCTTCACAGCGCGGAAGTTGCTGGTGTGCACGAGCAGCTTCTCGCCTTCGGGCGCGATGGCGGCCCGAAAATGGTTTTTTTCCTGCTTTTTGAAGCGCTGCAGGTCGATGAAGTTGGGGATGACGGTGATGTCTTTCTCAACCGCGAAGTACTCGTAGGTCTCACGCCGCAAATCAGCCGATACCGACGTCACGGCATCGCTCTGGTTGATGCTGAACGTGACCACGGGCTCAAAATTGGGGTCTTTGCCCACCAGTGTAATGTCGGTGCCGTGCAGCGTGGTGACCACCGGAATCTGAATGCCGCGGGCCCGCAGAATCTGCTTGGCCATGAACGCTGCCGAGGCGTGTGGAATGGCGTAGTGCACGTGCAGCACGTCGAGCTTTTCGTTCTGCACAATGTCCACCATCTTACTGGTCAGAGCCAGCTCATAGGGCGGAAACTGAAAGAGCGGATAGGCCGGCACATATACCTCGTGGTAAAAGAGGTTTTCGTTAAAAAAGTCGAGCCGCACCGGCTGGCTGTAGGTAATGAAGTGTACGCGGTGGCCGCGCTGGGCCAGGGCTTTGCCCAATTCTGTGGCCACCACGCCGGAGCCGCCAAACGTGGGATAACAAACGATGCCGATGTTCATAAGAGAGCTAACGCGAAAATGGGCGTCGCGTTCTGCTTAACCAGCATTGTTCCGAATTGTTGAACATTCGGCCTGCAGGATATCGGCTGCGGTTTGGGGCTACAGTTCAAAGAAATACGTGCCCGTAAGCTGCACCACGCGGTTGTAAGCGGCGTCGGCGCCGAAATCGTGGTAAGGAAACTCGGCAATTAAGCCATCGTAGGGCGCCCGGTGCAGGTTCCGCAGCCCCAATTGGTAACCAAGCTGCACTTGCATGGGGCCCTGCCGGTAGCCCACGCCGAAGTTGACGCCCGCATCCAGGCGCCGATTTGGGGTATTAGAGCCAAAATTGATTTTTTCGTCAATATTGTAGCTTAGTGGGCCTACAATACCAGGGCTATTATTAACTCTTATGCCTCGCCGCCGGCCTCCCACGCCCAAAGCCACATAAGGGCCTCCGAACAACTGAAAGTTGCGAACGGAGTAGACTGCGTTCACAGGTAACTCCAGCCAGTTGTACCGGTTGGTGCTACGGGCGGAGGCACCGAATTGATTAAAGAAAAAATTTGTATTGAATTGCTCGCCTTTTTGCGAGAACAACAGGGCTGGCTGCAGAGCAAATTTGCTAAATGCTACTTCCAATACAGCCCCCGTCTGCCAAGAATAAATGGCGGACTTACCAGCTGAGTAGCCAGCGTCAAAAAAGGTAATACCCGTGCTAGCGGCGTCCAGCGTGGTCGTTGCACGGTTGATACCGCCGCGCAGACCCAGCCGGTAGGTTGTTTGGGCCGAAGCCGTGGCCGCACTCAGCAGCGTAATCAGGAGTAGCAGAGAAAAGCTTGGCATCGGAAGGCACGAATAAGTGAGCAATACCACCCTGACCGCCAGCCCTACCCCAACGTTGCGCGAGACTTATTTTTTCGCGCTGCCTGCCGCCATCGACTTGTAAATCACGTCGTGGATGCGCGTGCGGATATTGTACTGGCGCAGCTTGTTGTTGCCCGCATCGGGGTACACGCGGTTCGAGAGGAAGATGTAGAGAATATCGTTCTCAGGATCCATCCATACGCAGGTGCCGGTGAAGCCGGTGTGGCCGAAGGTGCTGGCCGGCGACAGGTTGCTGGTGGGGCCGGTGGGCTTGCTGGGGTCGCCGTGGTCCCAGCCCAGGCTGTGGCGGTTGCCGGCCACGCGGCTCCGGGCAAACTCCGTCACCACCGGGCTCTGGAAATACTGGGTGCCGCCGTAGCGGCCGTTTTGCAGGTTCATCTGCATGAGCACCGCTAGGTCGTTGGCGGTGGCAAACAGGCCGGCGTGGCCGCCTACGCCGCCTACCAGGGCCGCCGTCTGGTCGTGCACGGTGCCCTGCAGCTGCTCACGCCGGTAGTACGTGTCGTTTTCAGTGGGCGCAATGCAGCTTTTGGGAAAGCGCTGCAGCGGGTTGTAGGTCATGCTGCCCAGGCCCAGGGGCCGGTAGAAGTTGTCCTGCAGGAAGTTCTCAATAGGCTCCTTCAACAACTTCTCGCACACCCGCTTCATCACAATAAAGCTCAGGTCGGAATATTCAATGGGGTATTTGCCCTTTATTTTGGGCATCAGGCTGGAGCGCATGGTCCAGGCCCACACCGAGTCGTCGGCCGCTTTGGTGCTGTATTCGCCGGGTATTACTTCGTTGGGAAAGTCCTCGGAGCGCGTGCTGGCGTAGAAAGTAGGCTTGAGCCCGCGGCTGGTGACGGTGCGTTCCCAGGTCGGAATACCCGGCTTGAGCCCTGCCTGGTGCATGAGCACGTCGCGAATGGTCATCTCGCGCTTGTTGGTGCGCGTGAGCTCGGGCAGATAGGTAGCCACTCTGGCATCCAAATCCAGCCTGCCCTGGTCGCGCAGGTACATCACCGCCTGTAGCGTGCCAGCCACTTTGGTCACCGAGGCCAGGTCATACAAAGTGCTGCTGGTCACGGGCTGCGACTGGTCGTAGGTGCAGTAGCCGTAACTCTGGTCAAATACCACGGTGCCGTTGCGGGCCACCAGCACCTGGCAGCCAGGGGCGGCGGCGTAGGTCTGGCTTTCCAGGGCAATGTTGTCAATCTGGGCCAGCACGCGCGAGCTCAGGCCCTGGCTCTCGGGGGTGCCGTAGCGCAGGCGTTTCAGGTCGGGGGTGGCAATGCCGGTGGCTACTTTGAGGGTGGGCGATACCGTGACCGGCAGCTTGCCTCGGGCGGGCAGAGCCCCGAACAGGATTTGCGGCACCACCAGTTGCGCCGCGTAGTGGTCCTCGTAGCCACACACTAGGGTGCGGGCATTCTCCAGGTACTTCAGGGCGTAGGCGTTGCCCATGGCCACCACCACCGTCTTCAGTTTTGGATTGGCCTGCAATTTCTTGATGAACCGCAAAGCTCCGTCGCCCATGCCATAGCTGTGGACGGGCGTATTGTTCATGCCGTGCAGGCTCACCACCACCACGTTGTAGCCCGCCAGCCGGGAGGCAATGCGGGTAAAGGTGGTATCGTCGGCGTAGCGGTTGGGCACGGCGTACACCGCACCGGGCTGGTACTTGTTGAAAATGGTGCCGTACGGCCCCTCCGCCTGGGTGCCAATGGTGATGGCCGCAATGCGCAGGGTATCCAGCCGCTGGAAGGGCAGGAGCTTGTCGTCGTTCTTTACCACCGTCACGGCATGCTCAAAAATGCTCTGGGCCAGGGCTTTGGTACTGGGCTGGTTGAGGCTGTCGCGCAAGGTGGCCAACCGCGCCGGCTGGTACTTCGACAACCCGGCCCAGTGCTTTACCCGCAATATTTTCTTGATGCGAAAGTCCAGGTCCGCCTGATTCAGCTTGCCCGCGGCCACGGCCTCCTGAATGCGGAGCAGCGCCGACGGCACGTCTTCCGAAAACAACAGCACATCGTTGCCGGCGGCCAGGGCCATGGCGTCCAACTCACCGTCTTTGTAAAGCTTGCTCACGCTCTTCATGTTGAGCGCATCTGTGAACGTCAGGCCCTTAAAGCCCATCTTGGTCTTCAGCAGGTCCGTCACCAGGGCCTTCGAGAGCGTCGTGGTCTTGGCATTGGTCGTGTCGAAGAGCGGCATGTACAGGTGGGCCACCATCACGCCCATCACACCGGCCTCGAAGGACTGCTGAAAGGGCACCAGGTCCACTTTGGTCAGGCGGGCCAGGTCGGTATTGATGACCGGCAGGGCCACATGGGAGTCGGTGTCGGTATCGCCGTGGCCGGGGAAGTGTTTGGCCACAGCCATCACGTTATGTTCCTGCAAGCCCTTGATGTACTGCACGCCCCACTTGGCCACCTGCTCCTGGTCCTCGCCAAACGAGCGGTTGCCGATGACGGGGTTGCCGGGGTTGGAGTTCACGTCAATCACCGGCGCAAAGCTGATGTGCACGCCCAGGGCCCGCATTTTGCGGGCAATGTCGCGGCCCATCTGGTACACGTACTTGGGGTCGTCCATGGCGCCCAGCGTCATCTGCTTGGCGTAGTGGGCCGAGGAGTCGAGGCGCATATCGAGGCCCCATTCGGCGTCCATGGCAATGAGCAGCGGTACCCGGGCCGCCGCCTGAAAGCGGTTGGTGAGCAGGGCCTGGCGCTTGGGGCCTCCCTGTAGAAACATCACACCGCCAATGGATTGGCTGCGAATAAGGCGCTCGATGCGGTCGGCGTGGCTGCGCTCCTTATTGGAGTACGCGGCCACCATAAACAGCTGGCCGAGGCGCTGCTCGGGCGTGAGCGAGTTAAACACGCTGTCTACCCACGCGGCTTCGACGGGCGATGCCGGCAACGGGTCGCCGGGGAGCTTGGGATTCTCGGAAAACGACAGCAGCAGGCCCGTGGCCAGCAGCAAAGCAAATAAGCCGAGCTGCAGAGGGATGCGCATCAGCCCCGTGGGGTTGGTGGGTGAGTTCAAGGGCAAACGGGTCGCGAAGGGCGTACTTTTGTCGTGGTTAACAGCGGAACTCGCCGCGTGGGTTTGGAGGTTCCAACCGTAGCCGACTTTGGTGCGAAATGACGACGGCACTGCCGTAAAATCTCATACCAGAGTGGCGCTATTTAGCCGCAAAGGTACGCAGAAAACCTCGTGTAGGATTTGAAACGCGGCCGATTTTCAGTTATTGCCGGGCACGTTTCGGCTTGTTCGCGTGCTGGTTAAGTATTTTTTGTTTCCTCCTGCGCAAGCTGCTGCGTGCGTTCCCATCCCATGCCTGATATTATACACCTGCTGCCCGAGTACCTCGCCAACCAGATTGCGGCCGGCGAGGTAGTGCAGCGCCCCGCCTCCGTGGTGAAGGAATTGCTGGAAAACGCCGTGGATGCCGGCGCTACCCAGGTGCAGCTCATTGTGAAAGAAGCCGGTAAGCAACTGGTGCAGGTGGTGGACAACGGCGCCGGCATGAGCCCCACCGATGCCCGCATGAGCCTGGAGCGCCACGCCACCAGTAAAATCCGCTCGACCGAGGACCTGTTTCGCATCCGCACCCTGGGCTTCCGGGGCGAGGCGCTGGCCAGCATTGCGGCCGTGGCCCAGGTAGAAATTCGCACCAAGCAGCGCGAGCACGACACCGGCACGCTGCTGCTCGTGGAAGGCTCGCAGGTGACCAGCCAGCAGCCCACCGCCTGCCCCGACGGCACCAGCATAGCGGTCAAAAACCTGTTTTTTAATGTGCCGGCCCGGCGCAACTTTCTTAAGAGCAACGCCGTGGAAATGCGGCACATCCTCGACGAGTTTCAGCACGTGGCCCTGGCCAACCCGCAGGTGGCCTTCTCCCTCTACCAGAACGAGCTGGAGGTATTTGGCCTGGCCGCCGGCAAGCTTAGCCAGCGCATTGTGGCGCTGCTGGGCAACGGCTACAAGGAACAGCTCGCGGCTTGTGAGGAAGTGACGCACTCCATTGCTGTGAAGGGATTTGTGGGCAAGCCCGAGTCGAGCAAGAAGAGCCGGGGCGACCAGTTCTTCTTTGTGAACAACCGCTTCATTCGCTCGGCTTACCTCAACCATGCCGTGCTGGCCGCTTACGAGGGCCTGCTGGCCCGCGACACGCACCCATTCTACGTGCTGTTTCTGGAGCTGGACCCCAAGGCCATCGACATCAACGTGCACCCCACTAAGACAGAAATTAAGTTTGAGGACGAGAAAACGGTGTACGCCGTGGTGCGCGCGGCCGTGAAGCAGAGCCTGGGCCTGCACAACATCGCGCCTTCGCTGGACTTCGACGGCGACGTGAACTTTGCGCCCATCCGGCCGCTGCGCACGGGCAAGGGCACGGGCCTGGTGCCCATCGAGGCCGACGACCACCTGCCCGCCGCCACCGCCGCCGACCGCGCCGCCAGCAGTGATGGCTACCGCCCCGATGCCCTGGCGGCATCAGCCGCTGCGGCGGCCGCGTCACGGACGCCGGCGGGGCCATCGGGCTTTTCCAACTTCAATTCCGATACCCGCCGCGACGGCTACGAGCGCCAGCTGCCGCCGCGCCCCACTGAGCAGGCCCGCCGCGAGCTGGAAGCCTTCTACCGCGAGCTGGGCCAGCCTGTGAAAGACCAGCCCGCCCTGGATAGCGCCACCATGCGCAGCTTCGAAACGCCCGCTATCAGCGACCTGGCGCCCGGAGCAGCGCCCGATTTGTCGCTGGGGCTGGCCATGCCAGAGGTTTCCCTGGCCCAGCCCGTGGCGGGCCGCGAGCGGGAAGGCGGCGGCTCGGGCAGCCGGGCCGTGCAGGTGCAGCAGCGCTACGTGCTGGTGCCCGTGAAGTCAGGCGTGCTGCTCATCGACCAGGAAGCGGCCCGCGAGCGGATTCTGTACGAACAGTACCGCCAGGAGCTGAGCCGCGCCGTGGGCACGTCCCAAACGCTGCTGTTTCCGCGCACCGTCACGTTCAGCCCCACCGATTTTGCGGTGCTGCTTGAGCTCACCGAGCCGCTACACGCGCTGGGCTTCATCTTTGTGGAGTTTGGGCCCAATACCATTGCCGTGGAGGCCATTCCGGCCGGTATGCCTGCTCAGGACGAGAAGGAGCTGCTGGAAAGCCTCATTGAGCAGTTCCGGAATACGGCCGGGCCGCTCAAGCTCGACCAGGGCGAGAGCCTGGCCCGGGCGCTGGCCCGCCGCGTGGCGGCTGGCACCGCGGCTACCCGCCTGCCCGAAGCCGAGCTGAGCGCCCTGGCCGACCGCCTGTTTGCCTGCCAAACGCCCGGCTACACCCCCGACGGCCGTAAAACCCTGGTGCTGCTGGACGGGCAGCAGCTGGCCGATTTTTTCCGTAAGTAACCTTTCCATTTCTTCGCTGCTTTACCAAAGCCCCGCGCTCGCCGCTAGCTTTGCCCGCACTACTTCCGCTCATCGACTCTCCATCCGTTGGGTGGAGCCATCCGCCGCTTCATGTTCAACCTGACTCCCACGGTTCGCAACCTGCTTATTGCGAACGTTCTATTTTTTATAGCGCAACAGAATATTCTGCCGTTGCTGACTCAGGTGGGCAGTCTGTACCCCATCGGGTCGCCTTATTTCTACCCCTGGCAGTTTTTTACCTACATGTTTTTGCACGCCGGCTGGGGGCACTTGTTAGCCAATATGTTCGGCTTGATATCGTTCGGCCCATTGCTGGAGCAGCGCTGGGGTGCCTCGCGCTTTCTCACGTTCTGGATGGTGTGCGGGATAGGGGCGGGCGTACTCTACGAAGGCGTGCGGGCCTACGAAATACACCAGTTTGAAACCGCCTACATTGAAGTACGTCAAAGCATGAATGCCGTCGACTACGACTCCTTCATGGAAAAAAGCGGTCTGAAGCAGGCCAGCGACGAGGCCGCGGCCAGCGCCCTGGAGCGCAGCCCCAACGACGAATCGCTGCGCCAGGCCATGGTGGAGCAGGTGGATAGGGTGCACCAGTACGTGACCTCCCGGGCTGCTGGCATGCTGGGTGCCTCCGGGGCCCTGTTTGGGCTGTTGTTCGCCTTCGCGTATCTGTTTCCCAATACCGAGTTGATGCTGCTGTTTTTCCCGTTTCCCATCAAAGCCAAGTACTTCGTGTTCCTCTACGCGGCCTACGAGCTGTATGCCGGCGTGCACCGCACCCCCGGCGACAACGTGGCCCACTTCGCCCACCTCGGCGGTCTGGTAATCGGGTTTGTTGTGCTCAAATTCTGGGAGAACGGCCGCGAGCGGTTCTACTAAACCCCGGCGAGCGGGCTAGCTGCTATTTTGTGATAATCACCCTATCTGTTTACTTAGAGACATGAGCATCGTTCAAGATATTCGCACCGCGTTTAGTCGCCGCGACAACGCCCTCATTCAGCTCATTTTGCTGAACGTGCTGGTGTTTGCGGGCCTCATTGTGTTGCGCGCCGTTCTCACACTCACCAGCTTCGGTAGCTATTACCCGCCCGTGATGCGGCAGTTTGAGCTTTCGTCGGCCCTGCCCGTGCTGTTGCGCCACCCCTGGACCCTGCTCACGTACGCCTTCACCCACCAGGGGTTCTTCCATATCTTGTTCAACCTGCTGAACCTGTACTGGTTCGGGCAGCTGCTTCGCGAGTACCTGGGCGACCGCCGCCTTGTGAGCATCTACGTGCTGGGGGCGCTGGCCGGGGCCGTGGTGTTCCTGCTCAGCTACAACCTGATTCCGGAGTTCCGGCCAGCGGTGGGGCTGCCGGTTATTGGCGCTTCGGCGTCGGTCACGGCCATCATTGTGGCGGCGGCCACCTTATTGCCCGACTATACTTTCACGCTGATTCTTATCGGCCCGGTCAAGATAAAGTGGATTGCGGCCGTGGTGGTACTCATTTCCCTGGCCGGCGTGAACGGCGACAATGCCGGCGGCGAAATAACCCATCTTGGCGGCGCGCTGGTGGGCTTTTTGTTTATTAAACAGCTGCAGGCCGGTCGCGATTTGGGCCGTCCGGTGCAGGCCGTGGGCAACTTTTTTACCCGAATATTCGCCCGCCGTCCCACCATGAGCGTGAGCAGCACCCGCCGCCCCGAGCCCGTGACGGCTACATCCACCGGCGGCGGCAAAAAATCTGCCGTGGCGAGCCAGCCGCTGCAGGACGAAATCGATTTGATTCTGGACAAGATTTCGCGTTCCGGCTACGAGAGCCTGTCGAAGGACGAAAAGCAGAAGCTGTTTCGGGCCAGCCAGCAGTAAAGGCCCTGTGCGTTTCAGCGTCCGCGCCGGTATGAGCCGAGGCGCGAAATAGTGCATCTCCATTACGTGTTGGATAAGGCAATAAAAAAGGCCCCGCCGGAAATACCGGCGGGGCCTTTTTGCTGCTTGAGTAGGAGCAGTTACGCGGGCTGGCCCATCTTGTCCAGTGCGTCCATTACTTCCTTCACGTGGCCGCGCGAGGTTTCGAGCATGGCCTTCTCTTCGTCGTTGAGCTGCAATTCAATCACGCGCTCTACGCCGTTTTTGCCGAGGATAACCGGGGCACCGAGGTACACACCGTTGATGCCGTACTCGCCCTGCAGCTCCAGGCACACGGGGAACACCCGGCGCTGGTCGCGCACGATGGCTTCTACCATTTGAGCAGCAGCCGCGCCGGGCGCATACCACGCCGAGGTACCCATGAGCTTCACCAGTTCGCCGCCACCGTTCTTGGTGCGGTCCACAATGGCATCAAGCTCGGCCTTGCCGATGAGTTCGGTAACGGGAATGCCGCCCACGGTGGTGTAGCGGGGCAGGGGCACCATGGTGTCGCCGTGGCCACCCATGAGCACCGCCTGAATGTCTTTGGGGCTCACGTTCAGCGCTTCGGCCAGGAAGGCGCGGTAGCGGGCCGTGTCGAGGATGCCGGCCATGCCGAACACTTTTTCGCGGGGCAGCTTGGAGGTGAGGTGCGCCTGGTAGGTCATCACGTCGAGTGGGTTGCTCACGATGATGATGATGGCATTGGGCGAGTACTTAACCACCTGCTCGGTTACCGACTTCACGATGCCGGAGTTCACCGAAATCAGGTCGTCGCGGCTCATGCCGGGCTTGCGGGGCAGGCCCGAAGTGATTACTACCACGTCGGAATCGGCGGTGCGGGCGTAGTCGTTGGTCACGCCCACCGTGCGCGTATCGTAGCCGATAATCGGCGCTTTCTGCCAGATATCGAGGGCTTTGCCTTCGGCTACGCCTTCTTTAATGTCGAGCAGCACAACTTCGTTAGCAATTTCACGGGTGGCGAGCACATCGGCGCAGGTTGCGCCCACGTTGCCGGCTCCGACTACGGTAACTTTCATAGGATAAGGTGTTGGGGTTGGGAATACTGGAGCAAAAGTAACGCTCACATCGTAACTACCGTCGAAGTGGTCGTTTGGACTGGGGCTACCGTGCTACATCCGCTGCACGGTGAGCACCCGCTCAGTAGTGTCCTCTACCTTAAAACGGTCATCGACGCGCCAGCCCACCACCCAGCAGATTTTGCCGTCGGCCGAGGTCAGCACGCGCACCTCGTCTTTGAGGTTGAGCGGTACTTTCTGGTCGATGAGGAAGTCGCTGAGCAGCTTTTTGCCTTTCATGCCCAGGGGCATAAACCAGTCGCCGTCCTGCCACTTGCGCAGCGTGAGCGGAAATTTAATTTTGTCAGCATCGAGCGCGGCCGTGCTTTTGGAGCGCGGAATGATGAAGTGCTTGGCGTCTTCGTGCAACTCAGTTTTCAGGCGCATGCCGTCGGCTAGCAGGTCGGTTTGGCCGGCCGTGAGTTGAAAGGTGCCAAACTGCGTGAGGCGCCGCGGAGTGATAACCAGGTTTTCGCGGTCCTTCACCAGCCGGTGCGTGGGCGAATCGAAGCGCCGGCCGCTCTCGCCGGGGAAAGCCGCCACAATGTCCTTCACCACTGGCCAGGAAAAGCCGAAGGGCCGCAGCATCTCGTGCAGCACCAGCGCGGTGGCGGCGGTTTTTTGCAGCGTGGCAATGTTGAGATAGGTTACTTCGGCGTCGTCGCGGCGGGCCTGGGCGGTGGTATCGGCCACGTAGCGGCGCACAATTTCTTCGGCCCCGCCCACGCGCTCGGCCGTGCCGTGCATGGTTTGGTCCAGGTTGGGGTTGATTTCGCGCAGCACGGGCAGCACCTCAATGCGCAGCAGGTTGCGCTGGTACACGGGGCTGTCGTTGCTGTCGTCTTCGCGCCAGCGCAGGCCGCGCTCCACCAGGTAGTCGTGCAGGTCGTCGCGGCCCACGCCCAGCAGCGGGCGCACCACGTGCCCGTTTTTTACCTGAATGCCGTGCAGGCCGGCCAGGCCGGTACCGTGGGTGAGGTTGAGCAGCATGGTTTCGGCCTCGTCGCGCTGGTGGTGGGCCGTGGCGATGCAGGCCAGCCCCTGCGTCTGGCGCACCTGCTCAAACCAGCGGTAGCGCAGGAAGCGGGCCGCCATTTGGGTCGAAATGCCTTCCTGCTCAGCAAATTCCTTGGTCTGGAAAAATTCGGCGAAGTAGGGGAGGCCGTACTGCTTGGCCAGCTTGCGCACAAACTGCTCGTCGGCATCGGCATCTTCGCCGCGCAGCCCAAAGTGGCAGTGCGCCACCGCCACCTGCACCCCCATGCGGTGCAGCATGTCTAGTAAGACCACGGAATCGAGCCCGCCGCTCACGGCAACCAGAACGGCATCGTTTTCGATGGAGAAAAGAGCGTGCTCTTCAATAAAGCGGCGAACGATATCAAGCATGGTAAATTAACGTATTCAGGCAAATCTGTCGCGGGGCACCCCACGGGTACTACAGCGCAAAGATGGCCGTTAGCGCGGGCCCGGTCTGTACCTTTGAGTTCCGAATGTCCTTCACCCGATTCTTTTTCCTCTTTTTTCTGCTGTTGCCCTTGTGCGGGCAGGCGCAAGGCCAAGCCCAGCCGGTCCCGCGCCGGCCTGCGGCGCGCAGCCCGCGGCCGTCCATTGCGCCGCCGGTGGCCGGCAAGGGGGCGCCCATTCAGCTGCTCACCGCCGGCAAGCTGCTCGGTGGCGACTTCAATGGCGTGAAAATTCGCAAGTTGATTGACAACGTCAGCTTTCAGCAGGAAGACACCTTTCTGTACTGCGATTCGGCCTACCAGTACCTCGACCGCAACGAGGTGGAGGCCTTCAGCAACGTGCGGGTGGTACAGGGCGACACCATGACCATTACCGGAGACAAGGGTTTCTATAACGGCGACAAGCGCACCGCCCGCATGGTGGGCAACGTGGTGATGCGCGACACCCGCATGACCCTCACCACGCCCAGCCTGGTGTACGACCTCAACCGCAAAACGGCCTCCTACACCGAAACCGGCCACCTCACCGACCCGCAAAACACGCTGGATAGCCAGCAGGGCTTCTACGATACCAACTCCAAGGTATTCGTGTTCACCAACAACGTGCACCTCGTTACGCCCGATTCGGAGCTGAACAACGACCTGCTGCGCTACAATACGGTGTCCAAGATTGCCTACTTTGATGGGCCTACGCGCATCAAGGGCAAGCAGGGGAATCTGTATGCCGAGGGCGGTAATTACAACACCATTACCCGCGTTTCCAATTTCAAGAAAAACGCCAAAATTGACACGCCTAACTACTTGCTGGGCGGCGATGAGCTGGTGTACGACGAGGTGAAGATGTACGGCGTAGCCAAAGGCCACGTCAGCCTGATTTCGAAGAAAGACAACCTGACCCTGCGCGGCGACGTGGGCCGCTACTGGCGCGCCCTGGGCCGCACCAAGCTCTACGGTGGCCGGCCGGTGGTGCGCAACATCAGCGACAAGGATACCTTGTATATGGCGGCCGATACGCTGGTGAGCGTGGAAGCCCGCCCCGGCCAAACCACCACGCGCACGGTGCTCTACGCGTACCCGAGGGTGAAAATATTCCGGGGCGAACTGCAGGGCATCTGCGATTCGCTGACCTACGACCGGCAGGACAGCATCATTTACCTCAACCGCAACCCGGTGCTGTGGCAGGCCAAAAACCAGCTCACCGCCGACTCCATGCAAATCCGCTCGAAGCGCGGCCGGATTGACGAGATGCGCCTCTTCGGCAATGCCCTGGCCGTGGACCAGGATACGCTGCTGAACTTCAACCAAACCAAGGGCCGCAGCATGATGGCCTACTTCCGCGACAATAAGCTGCGGCGCGTGGACGTGCAGGGCAACGCCGAAAGCATCTTTTACGCCCTGGAAAACGACACCGCCACCACGGGCATGAACCGGGTGCTGTCGGCCAATATGCGGATGCTGTTTCTGGAGAGCAAGCTCAATAGGATAACGGTTCTCTCGAACCCCGAGGCCCGGTTTGTGCCGCCCCATGAGTTCAAGCCCGACGACCAGCGCCTGAAGGGCTTTCAGTGGCTGGCCAAGGAACGCCCCACCCGCCGTCAGGTGTTGGGCAAACAGTTCGACGACCGCCCCAAAAAACGCCCGGCGGCCAAGAAAAAAGCCACGCCTGCCCCCAAGACTCCCATAAAAAAAACGCCTGCCAAGCCCGCGCCCAAGCCTCCAGCCCGCCCGCTGGTAGCCAAGCCCGCCGCGCCGCCAGCGCCCGCCAAGGCAGTGCCCACGGGCCGCCCCTAGTTGCAACCTTTCGCGGCCGCCGGGCACTCTTGCCCCCGGTGTACGCCGCTGCCGCCGCGCCTCGTTTGCCTTCGCCGGCTCAAATCGTTACCTTTGCACCCCATATGCCGATTTCCCGCCTCACGGTTCTGTTTCTGCTGGTTAGTTCGCTCGTACTGGGCGCTTGTTCCAACAATTACCAGCGCCTGCTGAAAAGCACCGACGTTAATAAAAAGTACGAAGCTGCCATTGCCTACTACGAAAAGGGTGACTTTTTCCGTGCCGGTACGTTGCTCGAAGACCTGATTCCGCTGCTCAAGGGCCGCCCCGAGGCCGAAAAGGCCCAGTTCTACTTTGCCAATACCAACTACAAGCAGCGCAATTACGTGCTGAGCACGTTCTATTTCAAGCAGTTTGTGGACACATACCCTAACTCGGACTATGCCGAGGAGGCGTCATTCCTGAACTCAAAGTCACTGTTTCTCGATTCGCCGGGCTTCGAGCTGGACCAGACCAACACGGTGTCGGCCCTCGAAGCCATTCAGGATTTCCTGAATCGCTACCCCGAAAGCAAGTTCCGGCCCGAGACCGAGCGCATGTCGCAGGAGTTGCAAAAGAAGCTAGAGAGCAAGGCGTTTGAAAGTGCCCGCCTGTATTTTCAGCTGCGCTACAACCAGGCAGCCGTGGTAGCCCTCACCAATTTCCAGCAGCAATACCCCGCATCGGCCTTTGCCGAGCAGGCCGCGTACCTGCGCCTCAACGCGCAGTATGCCTGGGCCAAGGAGAGCATCGAATCGAAGCAGCGCGAGCGGTACCTCGAAGCCATCGCTTTTTACCAGCAATTCATAGACGGTTTTCCCCAGAGCAAAAACCTGAAATCAGCCCAGGACATGTTCGATACCAGCCAGGCCGAGCTTGTCAGGCTGAAATCGCTGCCCGCGGCGGCCTCTAACTAATCTTCAGTTGTTAATTGTTAGTTGCTGGTTGTCGGATATTCAACCAGCGCTGCCGTTCCAGGCACTAACAACAGACAACCAAAAACGAACAACTAATATATCAGCCCATGAAACCTAATCCCAACACCCCGTCGAGCTCCATCATCACGCGCAACGTGGCCGACATCACCGGCGACAACGGCAACGTGTACGAGGCCATCTCTGTGATTTCGAAGCGCGCCAACCAGCTGTCGATTAAGCTGAAGGAAGAGCTGAACGACCGGCTGGCCGAGTTTGCTTCTACCGTTGACAACCTGGAAGAAGTGTTTGAGAACCGCGAGCAAATCGAGGTTTCGAAGCAATACGAGCGGATGCCCAAGCCCACCAGCCTCGCCATTGAGGAGTTCCTGCAGGGCAAAATTCAGTATACAACGCCCGCACCAGAAGAGGTGCCGGTGCCCCGCGAGCTGTTCTAAAATCCCGCGGCCGAATAAATTGGTCGGGTACCAGAAGAACGTCATGCTGAGCTTGCCGAAGCATCTCTACCGCAGTAGTAATTCCTTACTTGCGCAGTGGAGATGCTTCGGCAAGCTCAGTATGACGTTCTTTTGTGACCCAGTAACCCGCAACAAATTTTTATGCCTGACAGCTTGCTTTCCCCTCTTGCCGGCCGCCGCATCCTGCTGGGCGTGAGCGGCAGCATTGCTGCCTACAAAGCGGCGGTGCTCACGCGCTTGCTGGTGAAGGCTGGGGCCGAAGTGCAGGTTGTCCTCACGGAGGCTGCAGCGGCGTTCGTCACGCCCCTCACGTTGGGCACTCTCTCCAAAAAGCCCGTGCTCATGGGCTTTTTGCGCGATGCGGCAGCCGGCGAATGGCACAACCACGTGGAGCTGGGCCTGTGGGCCGATGCGCTGCTCATAGCCCCTGCCAGCGCCAATACCATCGGGCAACTGGCCAATGGCCTGTGCCCCAACCTGCTTTGTGCCGTCTATCTGTCGGCCCGCTGCCCGGTTTTTATGGCTCCGGCCATGGACGTAGACATGTTTGCCCACCCCGCCGTGACGCAGAACCTGGCGCGCCTGCGCTCCTTCGGCAACCACGTATTCGACTCGCCCAGTGGCGAGTTGGCCAGCGGCCTGAGCGGCCACGGCCGCATGCTGGAGCCGGAGGACATCGTGGCGGCGCTGGAGGCTTTCTTTGCTGAATCAACCACAAAAAGTTAAACGTCGCGCTCATCTGGCGTACGCGCAGCCTAAGCATTCTACCGCGCCATTTGTCACCCTGAGCGCAGCGAAGGACCTTCTCACAGCGGAACGATTTGTTCTACCCTGATAGGGTGCTTCCTTCGTCAGCATGACAAGCGGCGTGGTAGAGATGCTTCGGCAAGCTCAGCATGACGTTCTTAGCCTAACCTACATTTCCAACGTGCACGTTCTGCTTACCGCTGGCCCCACTTACGAACCGCTGGACCCCGTACGGTTCCTGGGCAACCGCTCGACGGGCAAGATGGGCTATGCGCTGGCCGAGGCCTTCGCGGCCCAGGGGGCAGAGGTGACGCTGGTGAGCGGCCCCAGCCAGCTGCCGGACCCCGCCAGCCCGCGCATTCGCACGGTGCGGGTGGAAACGGCGGCCGAGATGTTTGCCGCTGCCGCCGAAGTGGCGCCCAGGGCCGATGTGTGGGTGTTTGCGGCGGCCGTGGCCGACTACCGGCCCGCCCAGATAGCGCCGGAAAAGATTAAAAAAACGGGCGACACCATGACGCTGGAGCTGGTGAAGAACGTGGACATTGCGGCCACGCTCGGACTAAGCAAGCGGCCTGAACAATTTGCGGTGGGTTTTGCGTTGGAGACTACAAACGAGCTGGCCCACGCCCAGGGCAAGCTGCACCGTAAGAAATTCGACCTCATTGTGCTGAATTCGTTGCGCGATGCCGGCGCGGGTTTTGGCCACGACACCAACAAGGTGACCGTGCTGGATACCGCCGGCCAAATCGTTAATTTTGAGTTGCAGTCCAAAGCCGATGTGGCCCGCGGACTGGTACGCCTGATTCTGGACCGCCTGCCCTAAGTACCCCATGATGCGAAAACTTCTCGCCGTGTTGCCCCTCGTTGCGGTGCTGCTGCTGGCGGCACCCGTTGCCCACGCCCAGGAACTGCTGGCCGAGGTGCAGGTGACCACCCAAAACGTGACCATCACGGACCCCACCATCGTGGGGCAGATGCAGAACGACATCCGCACCTTTCTCAACAACCGGTCCTGGACCAACCAGACCCATCGGCCGGAGGAAAAAATCCGGCTGCGCGTATTCATCGGCATTGAGAAGATTCCGCAAAACGGGTCGTATCAGACCACCATGCGCATGATTTCGACGCGCCCGGTGTACGGTACGGGCTACGAAACCAACGTTATCAGCATCGTTGACCGAAACTTTAATTTCAACTACTCGCCGCAGGCGCCGCTGGACTTTTCGCCCAATAGCTTCGTGTCCAACCTGTCGTCGCTGCTGGGCTACTATGCCTACATGGTCATCGGCATCGACCGCGACACATTTGCGCCGCTTGGGGGCACGCCGTATTACGAGCTGGCCCGCAACGTGGTGAACTATACGGGCAACCAGACCAGTACCAATGAGCCCGATGCCGGGTGGCTCGGTTTGGGCTCGCGCGACCGGCATTTTCTGCTCGACAACCTTACCGACCCCCAGCTGCAGGCCTTCCGCACGGGCCTCTACGGCTACTACCGCCAGGGCATGGACGTGTTTGTGGAGAAGCCCGTAGAAGCCCGCACCTCCGTGATGCAGGCTCTGACGGGGATTCAGAAAGCCGCCGTGACGCGGCCGAATACCTTGTTCGCCCGCTCTTTCTTCGAGGCCAAGTCCGACGAAATTGCCAACATCTTCCGCACCAGTCAGGACCAGCGCCAGAAGCAGGAAATGGTGACTATGCTCATCGAAGTGGACCCAGCGAACGCAGCGAAATACCAGAGTGTTCTGAAATAAATTAATCAGCTAAAACGGTCATGCTGAGCTTGCCGAAGCATCTCTATCGTGCAACTAATCAATTTTAGTATTGCAGTAGAAATGCTTCGGCTGCGCTCAGCATGACGTTTTAGCTGACATTCTAACCTGTTTATGCTAGTCGATTTACGGATTAATAATTACGCTCTAATTGAACAATTGGAGTTGCGGCCGTCGCCACTTTTAAATATCATCACGGGTGAAACGGGTGCCGGCAAATCCATCATGCTGGGCGCTATTGGGCTGCTGCTGGGCAACCGCGCCGACTCGCGCATGCTGTTCGATACCGACCGCAAGTGCGTGATTGAAGGGCAGTTTAACATTGCCAATTACCAGCTGCAGGATATTTTCGAAGCCGAGGATTTGGACTATGACGTGCAGTGCATTCTGCGGCGCGAAATAAGTCCGAACGGCAAGTCGCGGGCTTTTGTGAACGACACGCCCGTGACGCTGGATGCCCTGCGGAAAATCGGCGCCAACCTGATGGACATTCACTCGCAGCACGACACGCTGCTGCTGGGCGATGCCGTGTTTCAGCTCAACCTGCTGGATTTGTACGCCGGGCTGGTGCCGCAGCGCACGCACTACAGCAACGCTTTCCGGCAGTACCGCAAGCTGGAAGCCGACCTGCAAACCTTGGAAAGCCAGGCCGCCCAGGCCAGCAAGGAGCTGGACTACAACAGCTTCCTGCTGAACGAGCTGGAAGAAGCCCGCCTCGACACCGAAGACCAGGACGCCCTGGAGCAGGAGGTTAAGCAGCTGGAGCACGCCGAGGAAATCAAGTACAAGCTGAGCCAGGCCCTGCACGGGCTGCGCGACAGCGAATCCTGCGCCACCGGCAGCATGAAAGACGCCGTGATGTTGCTGGGCCAGGTGGCCAATTACGCCGATAATTTCCGGGAGCTGCGCGAACGCCTCGACAGCTGCCTGATTGAGCTGCACGACATCGCCGACGAAGTAGAAACCGCCGAGCGCCGCACCGAGGGCGACCCTGCCCGCGCCGAAGAATTGCAGGACCGCCTCAACGTGCTTTACACGCTGCAGCGCAAGCACCAGGCCCGCGACCTCCAGTCCCTGATTGCAGTGCGCGACAGCCTGCGCCAAAAAGTGAGCTCGGTGCTGAACCTGGACAAGGAAATCAGCCGGCTGCGCAAGGATTCGGACGCCGCGCTGGCTGCCGTGACCAAGCAGGCCGCCAAGCTCTCGGAAAGCCGCCGCAAGTCGTTTCCCACCTTCGAGAAGCAGCTGGGCCTGCTGCTGGCCGACCTCGGCATGCCGCACGCCCGCATTGTGGTGCAGCACAGTGTTGGGCCACCTGCTACCAGTGGCACCGATGTGGTGAACATCCTCTTCACGGCCAACAAAGGCGCCCAGCCCCAGACGCTCAGCAAAGCAGCCTCGGGCGGGGAGTTTTCGCGCCTGATGCTGTGCATCAAGTACATGCTGGCCGATAAGACGGCCCTGCCCACGATAGTATTCGACGAAATTGACACCGGCATCAGCGGCGAAATTGCCGTGAAAGTGGGCCGTATGATGCAGCAAATGGCGCACAAGCACCAATTGATTGCCATTTCGCACCTGCCGCAAATGGCCGCCGCCGGCGACGTGCACTACTTCGTGTACAAGGAAGACCGCGCCGACCGCACCGTGAGCCGCATCCGCGAGCTGAACCAGGACGACCGCATCAAGGAAATTGCGCACATGATTGCGGGCGCCAAGCCCAGCGAAAACGCCTACCAGAGCGCCCGCGAGCTGCTGGCGCTGCGGGGCGAGGTGGCAGCGTAGTGCGGTAGGCATTAGCTTGCCGTCAAATTCCTACTTTTGTCCGGCCGTTATACTTTCACGGCCCTGCGGTGCCAGCTAAAGCTTATCTCACATTCCCATGCCTAACAACCTCCTCGCCGGCAAAGTCGGCATTATTTCCGGTGCGCTCAACGAACATTCCATTGCCTGGAAAGTAGCCCAGCGGGCGCACGCCGAAGGCGCCCGCTTTGTGCTCACCAACGCCCCGCTGGCTATGCGCATGGGCGAAATCAACAAGCTGAGCGAGGAGTGCAACGCGCCCATTATTCCGGCCGATGCTACTTCCACCGAAGAGCTGGAGGCGCTATTTTCGGGCGCGCAGGAAAAGCTGGGCGGCAAGATTGACTTCGTGCTGCACAGCATTGGCATGAGTGCCAACATCCGCAAAAAGAAGCACTACGGCGAGCTGGACTACAAATTCTTCCAGCAGACGATTGACGTATCGGCCATGTCATTTCACAAGATGATGGCCGTGGCCGAGAAGCAGGACGCCATGAACGAGTGGGGCAGCATCGTGGCCCTGAGTTACATCGCGGCCCAGCGCGCCTTCCTCGACTACACCGACATGACGCAGGCCAAGGCCATGCTCGAAAGCATTGCCCGCAGCTACGGCCAGCGTTTCGGCAAGCTCAAGAAAGTGCGCGTGAACACCGTGTCGCAGTCGCCCACCAAAACCACGGCTGGCACCGGCATCACCGGTTTCGATGCGTTCTACAACTTCGCCGACATGATGTCGCCGCTGGGCAACGCGCCCGCCGAGGCCTGTGCCGACTACTGCATTTCGCTGTTTTCGGACCTGACCCGCTACGTGACCATGCAAAACCTGATGCACGACGGCGGCTTCAGCACCACCGGCATCTCGGCCGAGATTGTGGACGTGATGACCAAAGCCGCTGGCGCGCAGGAATAAGTATAGCTGATTACAGGAAATGAGAAAGCCCGGCCAGATGGTCGGGCTTTCTCATTAGTAGTCAGTCAGTGCGTTTGGAAAATAGTGTCGTTGGGAGTCACATAGAAACCGTTATTGCTTTGACGTACCAAAACGGAGTGGTCGCCTGCAATTTCGAATAGGGTTAGCCAGCAGTCCAAAGCAGTTGACTACAATACTACCCCCGCGAATACGCGAACTAAAAACGGTATTGCCACCGTGACACGAATTCAAATCAGCGTGATAAGAATACGGGCCTGGAATCTGGTTTGAATCGGTAACTTCGAATTTACAGCGGATTCACGAATAGTGAATCCATTAGGATATAGGAACGCAATATTTTGCGTCTCTACGATACCGACATATCGTTCGCAAAGCCGCTATTAGGCTAGGCTTTTAGGAGTTGGTTGTATTGGTTTCTATAAAAATAGAGCATGCTTATGTTGAGAATCAAAAGCATAAGCGCCCCGTAAATTTTGGCAGGGTCTAATGAAATATGAAATAGAACGGCATTAATGGAAACGCTCATCAGTATGACAGCCATCAGGGCTCCGTACTTATTGAATATAAAGGCCAGGGCCGAAACGATTTCCACAACTCCGACCATCTGCATCACACCAGTGGATGACAAGCTTGCAAAATAAGCGTCGGCCTTGGGTGCCATCTCGGGGAAAGGGATGTAATTAAAAAAATGGTCAAATCCGAAGAAGAGCAGAAATACTCCAAAAAGAATTCGCACACTTGTGAACAGTTTACTTGTCATAATTTCTACCTAAAGACGGTGATTGTCAAATGTACACCTCAAACAGCAAAGCGCCACCGTTGGCCGTTATAGTGGTTTTATAAACGGTGTGCCTACTTGGCAGCCTGCTTTTTTTAGCCGGCCGCCAAGTCTTAAGCAGGGCAATGGGGAAGTTTCCTCATCTCCGCATTACGGCTACCGGGCGGGCAGCTTAGCGCCGCCTGCCCAGTGGACACACTATTTTCATTAAGAAGGGAACTTACAAGGGAAAACTCATTCTTGCGGGTGCCAAAACCTTTGTGAAGCTCATTGGCGAAGACCGGGACAAAATCATCCTAACCAATGACGACTACAACCAGAAAAAGAGCATTTTGGGGATGACAAGGGCACGTCGGGCTCGTCGAGCGGCTGCCTGTACGGCAACGATTTTGTGGCCGAGAACCTGACATTTGCCAACTCCTCGGGGCCGGTGGGGCAGACGCCAATCCCAAAGCGCGGGTGCCGTGGTCGCGCCAGCTCACGGCCCGGGAAGCCCGGAAACACACGCTTAAACGTATTTTCGAAGCCTAAACCCCTTGGCGCCTGCAGTAGTAACGCAATATTTTGCGTGGAGTTGAATGGCACCGGCAAACGGTGGTCGGTAGTCGCGGCCGATGAGCCGTAAAATGTGGCGTTGCTACCTCACATTAATACCCGCGGCTTAGCTCCACCATATTCTCCAGCGGCTGGCCGCTCCGGAGCAACTCCAGGTTGCGCAGCAGCGTGTCCACTTTGCCCTCGTCTTCGAAGGGCTGGCCACCGCCGGTGTGCTGGGTGAGCAGCACGTTGGGCAGGTCCCAAAGCGGGTTGGTGTCGGGGAGCGGCTCGGTGGCGGTTACGTCGAGCACGGCGCCGCCCAGGTGGCCGCTTTGCAGGGCGGCAATGAGGGCGGGCTCGTCGGTGGTGTTGCCGCGGCCCACGTTGGCGTAGATACTACCGGGGCGCATGGCGGCAATGAGGTCGGCGGAGAAAAAGCCCTCGGCGCTGCCGGGAAGGCAGTTTATCACGATGTCGGTGTCGGGCAGGGCGGATTTGAGGGCTTCCCGGGAGTGCAGCTGGGCTTGCGGGGCGGTGCGGGCCAATAGCTGCACCCGGCACCCGAAGCCGCTGAGCTGCTGCCGCACGGCCAGCGCAATGGCGCCCGCCCCGAGGACAACTACCTGGCGGCCGCGCAGCAGCCGGGCGCGGTTGCGCACGAAGGCGCCGCCCACCCACCGCTTTTCGGCTTGCAGCACGGCCAGCTCGGGCAGGTGGCGGAAGAGGGCCAGCAGGCCCGCTACCATGGTTTCGGCGCAGGGCCAGGCAAAGAAGTCGCCCATGTTGGCCACCGGCACGCGTAGCTCCACCCCGCGGTAGCGCTCAAAACCGGAGGAGTCAATCTGCCAGAAGCGCAGATTGGTCAGCGGACCAACAAGCAAGGCCGGCGACGGGTTGCCCAGCAGCACCTCGGCTGCCTGGAGGGCGTCGCGGGTTTGTCCGTGGTTGAGGTCGGCCCCAAAAGTGGCTTCTACGTCGGTGGGCAGCTGTTGCAGCAGGTAGGCGCGGGCAGCGGCGCTCAGGGGAGAAAAAACGAAAAGACGCATGTGAAAGAGTGAGCAAAGGCTGAATTGGAGCCGGCGGCCGTTATACGCGGACTGGCCTCGTGCTGCTGTGGACAGGGCAAAAAAAGGGGTCTAGCCGTTGCGGGAACCTTCTTAAAGCTGTTTAGGCAGTCAAAAAAACCGTCATGCTGAGCTTGCCGAAGCATTTCTACCGCTTTGTTGAGCCGGTTGAATTGCTGTTGCGGTAGAGATGCTTCGGCAAGCTCAGCATGACGGTTTTTTGACTGCTCAAATAAGCTTAGTAGATAAGGCGCCATAAAAAAACTCCCAGCCAAGCGGCTGGGAGTTCTCATGGTTATCAAAATTAGAGCCGTGCGATTAGCTGTCGGACTTCTTCACTTTGACTTTGCCTTTTTTGGCTTTCATCTTGGTGTCCATCGTTTCGCGGCCGCGGTCCATGCTTTCTTCCTGCATAGCCGCATATTTGGTGTACTGGTCGGCGGTCAGCACTTCCTTAAACTGGGCCTCGTACTTGGCACGGCTGGCCTGCATCTGGGCGCGCATCTGGTCGCGGTTGGCGGCATCGCGAGCCTGGCCGCGCATGGCCTGCGTTTCCTGGCCGCGGGCCAGCAGGATTTGCTGCACCTTGGCGGTCTGGTCGGCGTTTAGGCCCAATTCGCGAGTCATGCGCTGGCTCTGGCGGGTGGCCATTTCTTCGGGGTTGCCCTGCTGCATGCGGCCGTTGCCGCGGCCTTGTGCCATGGTGCCTTGCGACATGGTGCCGGGGGTGGTGGTTTGGGCGGCGGCCGTGCTCACAGTGAAAGCAAAGGCGGCTACGAGGGGCATCAAAAAGGTTTTCATGGGTAATTGTGGGTTGGGGTTGATAATAATGGTCCAAAACAAGGGGCGGTGGACTGCGTGTTTGACTAGCAGGCCCAGCCCAAGGTTTAATCTTGCAATGCGTGGTGCTGCCAGGGTGTTTGCAAATTCTTAGCCGAAAAATGCCCAAAAACCCGAACCTGGACCGGCAGCGCACAAGCACCGACGAAAGGCGGAGGTTTGCAGACGAGCAATGGCAAAGCGCCGCTTCAGTTACCCGCGTATTCTCTCAAAATGCGGTTTTGAAGCATCCTGCCCCTTTTCGGGCCCACCGGTTTTGCCTAACTTTAAAGCCTTGTACTTCACGCTCAACCCTTACTTGATGAACAAATTGATACTGGCGGCACTTGCGGGCACCCTGGCCCACGCATTGCCAACCGCGGCCCAAACGGCTGAGAAAATCGACGCTGCGGCATTCGCCAAAATCCGCGACGAAGGCATGAACCGCTCCAAGGTGATGGAAACCGCTTTTTACCTCACCGACGTGAGCGGCCCGCGCCTCGCCAACTCCGACGGCCTGAAGCGCGCCAACGAATGGACCAAGAAGCAGCTCACCCAATACGGCCTGGCCAACGCCAACATTGAGCCCTGGGGCGATTTCGGCCGCGGCTGGGACATTGAGAAGTCCTACGTGGCCATGACGGCCCCCTACTACCACACCATGGTGGGCGCCCCCAAAGCCTGGACGCCCAGCACCCCCGGCGTCCTGCGCCTGCCCGTGGTGGTGATGAAAGCCGCCAACACCGAAGCCGACCTCGACCAGTACAAGGGCAAGCTGAAGGGCAAAATCGTGGTGATGAACGTGCCCACTCCACCCAAAAACGCCGAAGGCCCCGACCTGCGGCGCTACACCGACGACGAGCTGGCGAAAATGGCCGAGCCTGCCGCCCCCCGCCCCGCCGCCAACACCCCCGATGCCGCCGCCATGGCCGCCCGCCGCACCCAGGCCGCCCTGCGCACCAAAATGGCCGACATGCTGATGAGCGAAGGCGCCGCCGCCGTGCTCAGCGCCCGCGGGGGCATCTACGGCACCTTCAACACCACCAACGGCGCACCCTACGCCGCCGATGCCAAGCCGGTGCTGCCCGAGATTGAGATGACCCCCGAGGACCAGCTGCGCCTCATTCGCCTCGTGGAAGCCGGCATTCCGGTGGAAGTGGAAATGGAAACCAAAACCCGCTTCCAGTCCCAGGACCTGAAGGGCTACAACGTGGTGGCCGAAATCCCCGGTACCGACCGCAAGCTGAAAAGCGAAGTGGTGATGCTCGGCGGGCACATCGACTCCTGGCACGCCGCCACCGGCGCTACCGACAACGCCGCCGGCGTGGCCGTGATGATGGAGGCCGTGCGCATTCTCAAAGCCACCGGCATGAAGCCGCGCCGCACCATCCGCATTGCGCTGTGGGGCGAGGAGGAGCAGGGCCTGCACGGCTCGCGCAACTACGTGAAAAACAACTTCGGCGACCCCGCCACCATGAAGCTGCTGCCCGCCCACGAAAAGCTGAGCGCCTACTTCAACCTGGACAATGGCGGCGGCAAAATCCGCGGCATCTACGCCCAGGGCAACGAGGCCATCGCGCCCATCTTCGCCGAGTGGCTCAAGCCCATGGCCGACCTAGGCGCCACCACCGTCACGCTGCGCAACACCGGCAGCACCGACCACATCGCCTTCGACGCCGTGGGCCTGCCCGGCTTCCAGTTCATTCAGGACGGCCTCGACTACTTCCCCCAGACCCACCACACCAACCAGGACACCTACGACCGCCTCATTGCCGACGACCTCAAGCAAGCCTCGGTAGTAGTAGCCTCCTTCGTATACAACGCGGCTATGCGCGACCAAAAAATGCCCCGCAAGCCTATGCCGACGCCCGTTAAGCCGGCTCAATAACCAAAAAGGACTAGCTTCAAAAAGGCCCGGCTGAGCATTGCTCGGCCGGGCCTTTTTGCGTTTTTCAGAACGTAGAAATCATGGTGGATTGGGCCAGAAAAATAATAGCCGAGGACTGGTATTTTCAAAACGACTGTTTGTAAAGTGTTGTTGGGCCTTTATTTTACTTAAATCACCGTTTTAATGAACTTTGAGCAGTTTTGCTATTTTGCCTCAGGTAGGAAACCGCTAGGGCGACCAAGGCCTTAAAAACGCGTGTCAAACCGGCCCTCACTAACCGTTACTCGTCCGCAACCGGGGGTTTCCAAGGTGAAGGCGAACCGGCCCGATACGATGCGGGCGACCGGGTCCCAACGGGTGATTTGGACTGTGGCTACCTGACCGCTGCCCGTGAGGTATTGGCAATTCGTGAGGAAGTCCGAAAACACTAACAGGTTTTGCTTTGAATCCTTGAGCTGGTAATTGCCAGGCCCAGCGACCGGGTCAATCGCAAATTCTATCGATTGATTGGTGTGTGGGCTGCCGTTCGCGTTATTGATTGCCCGGCGACAACTGATACTAAGTCGGTTTTGATACCATTCGGCGGCCAGTACCGGCCCATTAAAAGGACTGCCCGCCTGGGTCCAGGGCTGGCCGTTGAGCAGGCAGCCGAAGGTGCGCTGGCCGGTTTGGGTTTCGGGCGGCAAAAGACTCACTGGGTTTTGCGGCGGGGGGGTGGGGTCGCTTTTCTTGTGGCACTGGCTCAGGCCCAACAGGGCGGCCAGCAGCACGAGTGGGTAGATTTTCATGAACGGAGGCGGTGAGGCACAACCAGAGGATTGCGATGCTCAAATATACCGGCTCGGTGGGTGCACATACCAAGTAATCTTCCGCCTCTTTCGACTTCACGAACGGCCCCTATCATTGAATAAATAACTTGCAGTTAAGTACATAGAACGCGATAAAGGGATATTGTCAAGGCGACGCCCAGAGAAATTAATTGAACCCTCCTTTCGGTGAACGGGCCATGTTCACCGACCCACCGTTTTCTCGAACTAATAAGTGACACGTCGGCTGCTTAGAGCTTCTTGTCGAAACGCCCTTGGGTGACGCGCACACTGTCGCAGCCGGGCTG